>DATKRA010000001.1:0-74164 GCA_035532455.1 Gaiellaceae bacterium
CGCGAGAGGATCCTGTGCGTAAGACCGAGTCAGATATGGAGGCTGCGCTCGACATACCGCGGATGCGGGTGGTTCCTGCACCCGTGGAGGCGCCGGCGGAGGACGACCCGGCCGACGCGGTGCTGCTCGCCCGCGTCGCCAGATCGGACCGGGAGGCGTTCGAGGTGCTCTACCACCGCTACGTCCGCTCGATCTTCGGTCTTGCGCTGCGGCGCCTGCGCGACCGAGCCCAGGCCGAGGAGGTCACGCAGGATGCGTTCGCGGCCGTCTGGCGCTCGGCGCAGAGCTATCGGCCGGAGCGCGGATCGGCAGGCGGGTGGCTGTACACCGTCGCGCGCAACGCGATCGTCGACCGGCTGCGTCGGAACGGCCGGGTCGACACCTCCCTCGAGCTGCCCGAGCTGCCGTCGCCCGAAGGCGGCCCCGACGAGCAGGCCGAGCAGTCGTACATGGCGTGGCGCGTCCACCGGGCGCTCGAGGCGCTGAACCCAAACGAACGCGAAGTGATCGAGCTCGCCTACTGGAGCGGGCTGTCGCAGAGCGAGGTGGCGAGCTTGCTCGGCCAGCCGCTCGGCACCGTCAAGACGCGGACGAGGAGTGCGCTGGCTCGGCTTGCGGATGTGCTGGAAGGAGAAGTGCTGTGAGCGATTTCGACGAACTGATCGACGCAGATGTGACGGGAGAGCAGCGCGAGAGACTGCGCGGCGTCCACGAGCTCCTCGTCGAGGCCGGCCCTCCGCCGGAGCTCCCGGTGGGCCTTCAGCACGTTCCCGCTCCCGGCGAGCTGAGGCGGTTGCGGCCCCGGTATGTGCCCCGCAAGGTCGCTCTGCTCGCGGCTGCTCTGATCGTGCTCGGCACCACCTTCAGCGTCGGCTACGCCACCGGCAACCAGGCGACGGCGCCAGCGACGCATGTCGCGACGCTCGCGCTCAAGGGCACGGCGGCCGCACCGCACGCACGTGCCACTCTCGACGTCCTGCCGCCGACGGGCGGGAACTGGCCCATGACGCTCGCCGTCAGCGGCCTTCCCCGGGTCGCAGCCCCGACGTACTACGTCGTCTGGCTCGTGCGCAACGGGAAACCGTGGGCGCCGTGCGGAGAGTTCGTCGTCTCGAAGCCCTCGAGCTCGCTCACGCTGACCCTGACCGCCCCGTACTCGCTCCGGAACGGCGACAGGTGGATCGTCACGCGCCAGCGCAACGACCAACTCGGCGCCGGCGTTCCCGTTTTGCGGCCCGCCTAGCCCTCCGCTCGTACTTCGTTCCGCATCTCCGACAGCAGGCGCTCGAGCCGCGGCTCGGTCGACTCGTCGACGAAGCTCATCGCGGCGGCGACGCTCGGGTGGACGGCCGCCACCGCGTCGCGCATCTGCAGCGCGACCGCGCGGTACGACGGATGCCCCTCGCGGCCGGACCGCAGCTCGATCAGGTGCAGCGCCTCGCGCGCGTCGAGCTCGAGCACGTAGCGGATCCGGTACGCGAGGCAGAGCGCGTACGGCGCCTCCTCCACGAGCCCGTCGCCGCGCAGCCGCTCGTACTGCGTGCGCGACACGTCGAGCGCCCGCTCGAACTCGCCGCCATAGCCGGCGTCGACGACCTCCTCCGGCACGTCGGCGCCGAGATCCGGCGACAGGCGCTGCCACTGGCATGTGAGAAGGCGGTGACGTTGGAGATCGCGGAACGCGCCGTAGTCGGAGACGATCTCGAAGCGGTACGTCAGCGTCTCGAAACCGCGGCCCGGACGGTGGCGTCGGTTCTCGCGCGTGCCGACGAGCTCGCGCACGAGGGCGGAGCGTGCGTCGTCCGGGAGCGCGCGCACCGCGGCGAGCGCCTGCTCCTCTCCGACCGCCGAGCTCTCGTAGACGAGCGCGGCGAGGAGCTCGTCCTCGCTTCCGTGCGCGCGGAGAAGGCGAACGGACGGCGCCGCGGCGTCGTCGGCCACTGCGTCGTCGAGCCCGAGCCGCGCCGCGACCGACGCCGACGCCTCGCCGCGCTCGCGGAGGTACTCGATCCACCGCCCGCCACGGTCGGGACGGGGCACGCGCGAGACGAAGCTCGGCACGACGCGCTCGAGCTCCGCGAGCAACATCTCTCCGTACGCGCGCGCCTCGGCGAGCGGGTGCGCGAGCAGGTGGAGAACGAGCTGCTCGTACGTCTGGCCGCTCGCGTAGATGCCGACGTGCGAGAGCGAGGCCGCCGGGAGGATGCCGCGCACGAGGTCGAGCGCCTTCGCCCGCACCGCGCGACGATGCGCCGCGGGCGACTCTCCCTCGGCGGCCGGGAACGTCTCCGCCACCCACGCCGACACGCCCTCGAGTAGCCGCGAGTACGTCGAGAAGAGGTCGTCGAGCGCCGTCTCATACGCGGGCCCAAAGCGCGGGTCGCGGTGGTAGCGATAACCGAAACCGTCGAGCTCGGCGTCGTATGCGATGTAGCGCGTCGACTGCTCGAGGTACGCCGCGAGGCGCGGCCGCTGGAGGATCTTCGTGAGGACGTTGGACGTCCACTCGCACGCGATGTGCGCGCCGCCGAGCTGCGCGACCGAGTCGTCGCCGTAGCCGAGGAAGATCGTCTCGTAGAGCTTCGCCGCGCGGTCGCCCTCCGCGAACTCGACGACCGGCACCTCGGGCAGCGAGTCGGCGAACTCGTCGAGGAAGAGCCGGCGCAGCGTCCCGACGTAGCGCGAGTACCGCGCGAACAGTGCGCCCTTGACCGTCTCGGGGAGATTGACGAGCGCGAAGACAGGGCGATCGAGGTTCGTGAAATGGGGTGCGAGGCGGGCCCGCTCCTCGTCCGTGAACTCCTCGACAGGCGTGATCACGTCTCGACCGCGAGTGCGGCACGGTTCCGGCGCAGGCCCCCATAACGCGCGACGAGGACGATGAGGCCGACGATCGTCACCGGCACGAAGACGACGGCCCTGACGAGCAGGAGAAAACCGACTGCCGTTCCGCCGTACACCGTTGCAGCATGCAGGCCGAGGAGGATGCCAGCGTCGTACGAGCCGGCGTAGCCCGGGCCTGCAGGCAGCGCGGAGAACAGCGACGCGATGACGTTCGTGAGGAGCGCGGCGAGCAGCCCGAGGTGGATCCCGAGCGACCGGCCGACGAGCATCACCGTCGTCCCCTCGAGAAGCCAGATGAGCCCCGACATGCCGGCGAGCGTGACCCCTTCCGCGTGGGCGAAGATCCTCGAGCCGTGCGCGTACGGCCGGATCCGGTCGGCGAAAGCGTCGAAGCGGCCGCGGCGGCGAAGCGCGAGGTAGCCGAAGAGGCCGGCCGCGGCGGCGATGACGAGGCCCACCGCGACGTAGGCGGCGATCTTCCCGGTCGGCGCGCCGTCGACCCCACCGAAGGTCAAGACGGCGAAGACGACGGCGAGCGTCGCCACGTCGAGGACTCGCTCCGCGATGACCGTCCCGAGCACCTCGCGCGCCCGCGCGGTCGTGCGCGAGGAGAGCAGCGAGATCCGCAGAAGCTCGCCGCCGCGGAGCGGCAGGACGGTGTTCCCCATGTACGCGACGCACATCAGCCAGAACGCGTCGGCGCGCTTGTGCGGGACCCGGGCGAGGCGAAGGATGCGATGCCAGCGCCAGCCGCGGAGCACGAGCGCGAGCGCGTACGCACCGAGCGACGCGGCGAGCCACGCCGCTCCGGCCGCGTCCGTCGGCATCTTCGGCGCCTGCTGGCGGGTAGCCCACCAGACGACGGCGCCGAGCGAGACGACAGAGACGACAATCCAGGCGGCGCGCTTCATCGCACCGTTACCCGCTCGTGAGGCGGCAGCGCAAAAGCGTCCAGAGCACCCGGAAGCCGTCGGTCGCAGTGAGCTTCTTCCCCTCGTCCGAGGCACGCGCCCGGTAGGAGACGGGCACCTCGTAGATCCGCTCGCCGCGCTGGAGGAGACGCGCCGTGATCTCCGGCTCGATGCTGAATCCGTTCGTCCGCAGCGGAAGTGACCGGAAGAGCTCCGTGTGCATCGCCTTGTGACACGTCATGAGGTCGTGGATGTAGACGTTGAAGAGGACGTTGGCCGCGAGCGTCACCGACTTGTTGCCCATGACGAAGAGGAACGAGTGGCTCGTGTAGCCGTCGAACGTGCGGACGCCGTAGACGACGTTCACCCCGTCGACGCTGCGGAGCGGCTCGACGAGGACGGCGAGGTCGTCCGGGTCGTACTCGAGGTCGGCGTCGAAGATCGCGGAAAAGCGCAGCCGTGCATCGGTCAGCGCCGTCCGGACCGCTGCGCCCTTCCCCTGGTTCCTTGCGTGAAAGTGAACACGGACGTTGTCGGGGAAGCTGCGGTTGCGCAGGTACTCCACCGTCCCGTCGGTCGAGCCGTCGTCGACGATCACGAGCTCGAACGGACACGGGAGGTTCACGGCGAGCGTCGCATCGAGCGCCCGCTCGATCCGCTCGATCTCGTTGTAGACGGGCATGAGAATCGAGAGCCCGTCGAGGAGCTGCGCCGCCATGGCGGCCATTCTAGGAAGACGCGCGGTCGGGCCCGGACGCTAGGAGGCTGCCGCGAGCGCCTTCGCGCGCATCTGCGCGATCTTCGTCGCGGTCGTCGCGTCGTGCGAGAAGAGCGGCCACGAATACGGCAGGGAGTTCTTGATCGGGCAGCCCGCGAAGCAGGCGAGCTTCGCGCCGGTCGCCGTGGTCGAGAAGAGATGCGAGAGGAGCTTCACGACCGCCTTCGAGCCGTGCTTCTGCCGGACGATGTTGAGGATCTCCCAGTCCTCGATCCCCTCGCGGAGCTCCTCGAGCCGCGCGCTCGCGATCGGCCCGCTCTTGCCCGGATAGATGAGGACGTAGTCCCCGCCGCCCTTGTTGTTCGTGTCGAGCGGGTTCGAGTGCGGGTCGTAGGCCGTCATCGAGTTACCGCGGAGGATGCCGGTGATGCCCTCGAGCGCCGCCCACGCGGTGTACATCCGGGGAGCCGAGGCCGGCTCGATCGCCGCGAGGCCGGGCGTCGTGTGCGCGGCCGACTCGTACGTGTACGTCCAGATCTGCTTACCCCGCTTGCGCGCCGCGTTGATGTAGCGGAGGAACATCGTCGCGCGTCGCTGGCCGTCCCGATACGGCCTCGGGTTCGTGTACTCGCCGTAGTAGCGGCTCTCGAGGATGGCGAAGGTGTCGATGTCGTCCTTGCCGCCGTTCCACAGAAACCGGTCGGAGGGCTGCGGCCTGGTCGTGACGAGAACGTGACTGCCCGGCCAGCAGCGATGCGCGACCGCTGCCTGCCGGCGGATGATCGGGTAGAGCTTCCCGCCGGGCTCGTCCATCGCGTAGAGGTACGGGTACGCGCCCGGGAGCCAGCCGTGGCGCGCCCAGAAGCCCTTCACCGCCTTGAGATACGAGCACCAGGTGCTCGGCTCATACGGCGAGATGCCCGCCGTCCACCCGTGGGGAGTCGCGCGGTTGTTCGAGATCGGGATCGCCATTGCGCCGAACTGCCGCGGATTGCCGACTGCATCGGTCATGCGCGCCGCCTTGTCCTTGAACCAGTTGCGGCTCGTCGTGTATCCCGCCTTCGAGTCGGGGTTGCCGTAGCCCCACTCGTTCGGCGAGATGCCGTACGACGCGAGGAAGGGGAAGAAGCCGGGCAGAGACTGGCTCGCCGGGATCCCGTAGAGCCTGTGGACTTCGTTTCCGTACGACTGGGCCGAGACGTTGAACGCCGTCAGGAGGGAGCCGGAAACCTGGCCGGGCGGCGGGAGGGTGACGTTCGCGACGTCGACCGAGATCGGGACGACCGTCGGCGTGCCGTCTGTAACGAGGCTCACCGAGCCGGCGTATGTGCCGGGCGTCGTGCCCTGCGGCACGGTGATCTGCACCCAGATCGGCTGGTTCGTCTTCTCCGTAGTGCGCTGGCTGCCGTCCCACGGCTCGAGCACGTCGGGCACGGGCTTCCCGTCGACGGAGACGTAGTGCGCGAAGAGGAGGTGCAGCGTGAGCGCAGGGTCGATCGACGTCGAGAGGGCGGAGACCTGCTGCGCGCCACGGGCGAGGATCACCGCGTCGTCGACCGCGCCGATCGGCATTGCGAGCGACACCGACGAGCTGCCGTGCGAAGGCGCTGCTCCCGTCGCGGTGAAGGACGTGCCCGCGGGATAGGCGGCGACGGTCGCCTGTGCCGTCCGCGCGGCTCCTGTCGCCGTTCCGATCACCAGACAGGCCGCAAGCGCGCCCAGCGTGACGACCCCCCTCATCGCACTCCGTTATACCAGCCGAGAGTCAGAACCGGGCAATTGCGTCCACGTGGCGCTCGAAGGCGCCGGTGGCGACGATGTCTGCGAGCTCTCCGGCTGCGTGCCGCACCTCGTCCTCGGTGTTGAAGAAGTGGGGGCCGAGCCGGATTCCGCCGGCTGGATCGGGCCGGAAGTCGCAGATCACGCCGCGCTCGCCGAGCTCGGAGTGGACGGCGGCGTGGTCGGGGGTGGAGACGGTGACGGTTCCACCGCGCCACGCGGGCTCGCGCGGGGACACGACCGCGAGCCCGTGCTCGTCGCAGCGCGCGATCAGCTGCTCGGTGAGCGCGAGCGAGCGCTCGCGGATCGCCGGCACGCCCACCTCCTCGATCACGTCGTAGCCGGCCGTCGCCGCGTAGAGCGCGGGCACGTTCGGCGTGCCGGTGAGGAAGCGGCGCGCGCCGACGGCGGCGTACTCGAGCTCCGGCTCGAACGCGAACGGCCGCGCGTGCGCCTGCCAGCCGACGAGCGTCGGCTCGAGCCGCTCGGCGAGGTCCGGCCGCACGTACAGCCAGCCCGCACCCGGCCCGCCACAGAGCCACTTCACGCTGCCGCCGACCGCGAAGTCGACGCCGAGCGCGGTGAGGTCGAACGGGACGATGCCGGCGGACTGGTAGCAGTCGAGGATCACGTGCGCGCCGGCTTCGTGGGCGCGGCGGACGATCGGCTCGACGTCCTGGATCTCGCCGTTCTTGAAGAGGACGTGGCTGATCGGGACGAGGAGCGTCCGCTCGTCGATCGCGTCGACGATCGCAGCGTCGTTCTCGACGGCGACGACCTCGAGATGCGGCTGCGCCTGGTAGAGGTAGCGCACCGACGGGAAGTTCGCCTCCTCGTAGACGACCCGGTTCCGCGGGCCCACATCCGTGAAGCACGAGAGGACGACGGCCTCGGCGACGGTCACGTTCTGGTGCATGACGATGGAGTCGGGCGGCGCGCCGAGGATGCGGCCGAGCTGGTCGCCGACCGTCCAGGCCATGTCCCACCAGCCCTCGCCCCAGCTGCGGATGCCGCGCTCGCGCCACATCCGCGTGTACTCGAGCACGCGCTCCTCGGCCGCCGCCGGCATCGCCGCGAGCGAGTGGTTGATGAGATATGTGCAGGTGGAGAGGATCGGGAAGCGGTCCCGATACCCGGCCGCGTCGATCACGCGACGGAGGCCATCGCCGCGTCCTCGGCCTCGTAGTCGAGCATCCCCTCGAGGTACGTGCCGTCCCAGTTGCGACCGGCCTCGATCTCGCCGACGAGCCAGGCACACGTCTCCCGGACTGCCTCGGGGTACGTCGTCGCCGGGCGATAGCCGAGCTCGCGCTCTGCGGCTTCCATCGAGACGACGAACGGGTGTTCAGGCGGCGCTCCCCAGGGGTTGTCGTACTCGTCGCCCGGGAGGAGGACCGGCTCGAACTCGTGGCCCATCGCGGCCCCGACGGCGCGGCAGACCTCGAGGGTCGCCGGCGGATCCGGGTCGCCGGCGTTGAACGCACGGTTGCCCGGCTGCGCTGCGGCGAGCCGGATCAGCTCCGCGAGGTTCGGGACCGACGTCGTATGGAACCGGCTCTCGCCGTTGAAAGCGATCGCGACGCGCCGCCGGCCGTCGTATGCGCGTTTCGCGAACACGATCTCCCGCGGCAGCTTCGCGCCGGGGCCGTGGATCGCGCACGCGCGGACGAGCGTCGCGGGCAACGGGCCCGCGAGGAGCGCCTGCTCGAGCGCGACCTTCCGCGTCGAGTACGTCTCGTCCCCCGGCTTCACGGTCGGCTGGCTCTCGAGCACGGGCACGGGCATCTGCGGAGGGTCGCTCACCCCGTCGAGCGCCCGGCCCTCGGCGTCGGAGTAGACCGATGCGCTCGAGATGACGACGAGCGAGCCGGCGACGTCGGCGAGGCCGTTCAGCTGCTCGCCGTGCTCCTGTGTGTACGCGACCATGTCGACGACGACGTCGGCGCTGTCGCCGATCGCCGCGCGCAGCTGCGCGTCGTCGGCCCTGTCGGCGGCGGCGCCGCGAACGCCGAGCGCGGCGAGCTCCGCGGAGACCTCGCCGGAGCGAGAGAGCGCGACGACCTCCCAGCCGTCCCGCGCGAGCGCGACGGCGGCTGCGCGGCCGATCATGCCGGTTCCCCCGATGAGGACGGCGCGCCGCACTACGCGGTCTCCCGCTGCGGGACCCGATGCGCCGCGAAGACGGCGACGACGGCGGCGGAGAGCACGACGCCCGCGCCGATCTGGAGCGAGAGATGGATGCCGTTGCCGGCCGATCCCGCCGCGGCGTCGAACACCTCCTGCACCTGTTTCACGTGCCCCTTCGCGATCGGGTAGTCGGCGGCGTTCGTGCTGCCGCCGGTCGTCACGATCTGGATCACGAGCTGCCGGAACTCCAAGGGGATGTGGAGCTTTATCAGCTTCTCCGTCAGACCGGCCGTCAGCTGCGTGTTGACCACCGAGCCGAGAACCGCCACGCCGAATACGCCGCCGAGCTCCCGGCTCGTGTTCACCGTCGAGGCGGCCATCCCCGACTGCTCGGCAGGGACGGCGCCGAGCACGGCGGCCGTCACCGAGACGAGCGCGATGCCGAAGCCGAGGCCGGCGATCGCGAGCGTCCACGCGAGTGCGCCGACGCTCGTCGTCACGGTGAGCTTCCAGTCCACGAGGAGCAGTCCGAGCCCGGAGAGCGCGCAGCCGAGCACCATCGGCACACGCGGCCCGACGCGCGCCGTCCACCATCCGGCGAACGGCCCCGCGACGATCATCGCGATCGCGAGCGAGGCGAACGCGAGCGCGATCCGGAAGCCCGAGAAGTTCGAGATGAGCTGGAGGTAGAGCGCCGTGAAGAAGAAGACCGAGAAGATCGAGAGGTTCGCGGCGAAGGCGACGAGGTTCGCCGCCGTGAAGGTCGGATCGCGGAGGAACTCGAGCTTCAGCACCGGGTCGGGGGCGCGCCGCTCGACGAGCACGAAGAGGACGAGCAGCGCGATCGATCCGGCGAAGAGGACGCCGATCCACCACGTGCCGTAGCCGCCGTTCTCGCCCTCGATCACGGCGAACGTCGCGAGCAAGATCGCCCCCGCCCCGACGACGAGGCCGGGAAGGTCGAGCTTCCGTCGCTGAGCTGGAAGCATCGACGGCGAAGCCGTCGATGCCCGGCTGGTAGACCGCTCGCCTACGGCGAGCCAGGGATCGCTGCTCTCGGTGAGCGTCACCGCCGCGACGACGAACGCGACCGCGGCGAACGCGACGCCGAACCAGAAGACCGCTCGCCAGCCCTGCCAGCCGACGAGCACGCCGCCGATGACCGGCCCCAGCGAGAGCGCGAGCCCGGACACCGCCGTCCAGACGCCGAGCGCGACCGCGCGGTCCCGCCGCTCCGGGTAGATGTGGCGGATGAGGGAGAGCGTCCCGGGCTCGGACGCGGCGGCGCCGACGCCCATCACGATCCGGCCGGTGATGAGCATGTTCGTCCCGGTCGCGACCGCGGCGACGACCGAGCCCGCGCAGAAGATCGCAACGCCGACGAGCATCACCTTCTTCCGGCCGAACAGATCGCCGAGCGTCCCGCCCGTGAGCATGAGCGCTGCGAAGGCGAGCATGTAGCCGTCGACGATCCACTGCAGCCCGGTGACGCTGACGCCGAGGTCGCTCTGCAGCCCGGCCAGCGCGACGCTGACGATCGTGTTGTCGAGGAAGGTGAGGAAGAGGATCGCGCAGACGGCCGCGAGCGCCGCCTCGCGGGCATGTCCCTCGCGGAAGCGCGCGAGCGGGCTCACGCGCAAGAACCTACGCCGTGCAGGCGGGCGGCGTCGTGCCCGCGAGCGCCACGAGCTTGCAGAGGCCCGCGAAGCCGACGAGCCACTTCCCGTTCTCCTTGAACGCGTAGCCGGTCTGGTCGCTCAGCGCCGCGGTGTTGCCGAGGTAGATCGAGAAGACGACCTTCGCCTTGTTCGCCCCCTCGAGCGTCACGCTCGAGACCTTCGCGCTGAGCTGCTTGGCGAGCGGGTTCGTCGCGAGGCTCGTGATCACATCCTTGAACCGCGCCCCGTCCTGCAGCATCGCCGGCTTCTGCGAGACGGGCGTCTTCGCGGAGAAGAACGACGTCCAGACCTGCTTCACCTGATCCGCGTCCGACGTCCCGCCGCCACCGCCGCTGCCGCAGGCGGCGAGGAGGAGCGCGGAGACGACGATGACCGCAACGCGTTTCATGGCGGAAACCCTAAACCTCCTGCAGGCTCCGCGCACCCGGCCCGACGTAGCGCGCCGACGGGCGGAAGAGCTTCCCCTTGCGCTTCTGTTCGAGGATGTGCGCCGACCAGCCGGCGACGCGCGAGCACGCGAACATCGCAGGAGCCACGGGCGGCGGCACCTCGGCCACGTCGAGGACGAGAGCCGAGTAGTACTCGACGTTCGTCTTGAGCGGCCTGTCCGGCTTGCGGCGCTCGAGCTCGGCGAGCGCAGCTTCCTCGAGCCGCTCGGCGATCTCGATCTGCGGAGAGCCGAGCTCGCGCGCCGTCTGCTTGAGGATGCGCGACCGTGGATCCTCGGCCCGGTAGACGCGGTGGCCGAAGCCCATGATCCGCTTGCCGGCGTCGAGCGTGTCGGTGACCCACTTCTCCGGGTCGCCCATCGCTTCGACCTCCTCGAGCATCGGCTTGACGTACGCCGGCGCGCCACCGTGGAGGGGCCCCGAGAGCGCGCCGACGGCGGCGGAGAGCGCCGCACCGCAGTCCGCTCCGGTCGAGGCGACGACCCGCGCGGTGAAGGTCGAGGCGTTGAGGCCGTGCTCCGCCGTGCAGATCCAGTACGTGTCGATCGCGCGCACGGCCTTCGGATCGGCGTGCCCCTTCCATTGCAGGAGGAAGCGTTCCGCGGCGGTCTGGCCCTTCGCCACCACGTCCGCGGGCACCTCGTCCTCGTGGCCGTCCGCGAGACGCGCCGACCGGGCGACGATCGACATCATCTGGCCGGAGATCCGGCCGAGGTCCTCGCGCGCCTGGTCGTCGGAGATCTCGTTGAGCTTGCCGAGCCCCCACAGTCCGGAGAGCCGCGCCGTCTGCGCCTGCAGGTCGGCCGGCGCGGAGCCGGTGAGCCCGACCGGCTCGAACGGCTCAGGGAGCGGCATCTTCGAGGCGAGATCGTCGTCCACGAGGAGGCCCCAGATGTTCTCGTACGGGTACTTGCCGATCAGCGGCTCGACGTCGAGGCCGCGGTAGCGGAGCGTTCCGCCCTCGCGATCCGGCTCCATGATCTCGGTCTCGACGGCGATGACGCCTTCGAGACCCGGGCTGTATTCGCTCATGCGTGTATCTCCTCCAACTCGATCTCGGAGCCGGCGCCGCGCTCGCGAGCGGCCGCCAGGACAAGCGCCGCAGCGGCGAGGTCCTGGACGGCGACGCCGACCGACTTGTACAGGGTTGTCTGTTCGGGGGACGTGCGCCCCTCGCGAGTGCCGCCGATGATCTCGCCGAGCTCGACGACGCCGTCGCGGCCGCGCGGGTCGAGCTCGGGCGCGCCCGCGGGGAGAGGTGCGAACGCCGAGTCGCGCTGCTCGACGGCGACGAGGTCGGCGCGGGAGACGATCTCGGGGTCGAGCTCCGAGCCGCCATGGCCGTAGCCGACGGAGCTCACGTGGGCGCCGGGCGCGAGCCAGTCCCAGCGCACGATCGGCTCCGTGGCGCCTGTCGTGCAGTGGACGACGTCGGCGCCGCGCACGGCGTCCTCGTACTCCCCGCGGCCGGCAACGCGGATGTCGGTGAAGTCGCGCACGCGGGGGAACATCTCCTGTGCCGCGCGCGACTGGACACCGGTGCCGAGGATCGCGAGCACGCTCGACTCGGGGCGCGAGAGAAGCTTCGTCGCGAGCGCGGCGGCGGCCGCGGTGCGCATGGCGGTGATGTACGTCCCGTCCATGAGCGCCGTCGGCGTGCCGGTGTCCGGCTCGAAGAGCGCGATGAGCGCCTGATGCGTGGGCCGGTCGCGGTTCCCCTCGAAGAGCGTGACGAGCTTGCAACCGAGCCCGGCTGTCGGCGCGTAGCCCGGCATAGCGCCGAGCACGCCGGACCCGGACCAGACCCCGACGCGCGGCACGAGCTTGGCGCTGTCAGCGGAAAGCTCCGTGTGCGCTGCCGCGAGCGCGTCGACGAGTTTGTCGAGGTCGAGCACCTCCTCAACCTCGCTACGAGTCAGGACAAGCATCGCCGGAGACGGTACTTGTCGACAACGCCTTGGCGGGGCGTCACGCCATCAACGTTCGTAGCAGCTAGCTAGCGTCGCCCGGGGCGGCCCGGGCGTTATCTCGTCTCTAAGCCAGGTGCGTGGCAGTGGCCCAGGTACTTGTTGAATGGTGCGCACACAGCGCCGGCGACGGCAGCATGGCGGCGATACGTGACGCCTCCGTCGTGGTAGATGAGGTCCATCTCCGTCCACTGATGCCGCCCGCGTTTCGGGGTTAGTCCGACCACGATCCAAGCCGTCGCGTGGGGCGCCACGGTCACCCCCGGCAGGACTCGGCCATATGGTGGTACGCGGTACGTGAAATCCGCAGTGAACGGGGACTCGTGTAGGGGGAACGGCACCGCGTACGCGCCGACGTAAGTGACGTTCTGAATCCCGACAAGTTCAACGCGGTCGAGCACGACAGCGTTGTCGCTGGTGTTCTTTACGAAGAGAGGCCCACTGACCGACATCGCCTTGCCAACGGCCGTCGGCTGTCCGATACCGATCTGGCCGCCGAGCAGGGCGACGAGCGGTCCCTCGCCGCCGCTGGAGCGCGGGGGGCTTGCGCGGATCACAACGATCACTGCAACAAGCCCCACCGCTACCAGCGCGGCCAAGAGCATGAACCTCCGCTTACCAGCCCCCAAGGACTCGTATTCCGGTGTCCGACACCGCCTATTCCGGTGTCCGACACCGCCTAGTGGACCGGGGCGCCTGTCAATGGGTGTTTGTGTCAAACGTGCAACTTCTTCGAGCGGACACTAGTCGTCGCCGGCACGGCGCCGTACGGTCGCCTGCGTGGGTCGTCCGCTTCGCCTCTACGCGCACGGCATCTACCACGTCGCCGGACACGGGAGCGACGACCGGATTCTCTTCCGCGACGACGCCGATCGCCGCGCGTTCCTCGATCACCTGGAACGCACCTTCGTTTCGCTCGGACTCGGGATCGTCTCCTTCGTCGTCATGACGAACCACCATCACCTGATCGTCTCGACGCCCGACGCTCGCATCGCGCGCGCCTTGCACGACCTCCACGGGGGTTACGCCCGCATGCACAACCGCCGGCACGGCCGCACCGCGCACCTCTTCCGTGCGCATCCTCTCGTCCGCCGGATCGAGGACAACGACGACCTGAGATGGGTAGACCGCTACGTCGCTCGCAACCCGGTCGAGGCGGGGATCGTCCCGAGCTCGTTCGACTGGTGGTGGAGCAGTGCCACCGCGCACGCGGGACTCTCACCATCCCTCATCACGCTCGACGAGGCTCCCCTCCGCGGCGCGTATGAGAACGCCCCGCTCTGGCGCGACCACTACTTCCGATACGTCTCCGGTGAGTCCGTCAGCCGAGCAGCGTGAGCGTCCACTCGGGACGGTGCTGCGCGTCGAGCGAGAAGAGGAGGATCCGCTGCCACTGACCGAGGCACAACGCGCCGTCGGCGACCGGCACCTGCTCCGAGCGCGGGCCGAGGAGGAACGCGAGCAGCTTCTCGCGCCGACGCTGGCTCGAGGGCACGACGCGCTCGAGCAGTGCCTCGAGATCCTCGAAGAAGCCCGTTTCCCGTTCCTGGACGCGGATGATCGTGTGCGGGCTGTCAGCGTGGAGGAAGGCGATGCCGTCCGTCACATCGGCGGCGGCGACCTCGCGCGAAACGTCGTTCGTGATGTCCATCACCGCGAGCGACGGGAGGGCTGCTGCGATCGAAACGGGGATCTCGATGCTCGTCATGCGCGCGCTACCTCCTTCGGCAACCTGAAGTGGACGTCTTCCTTCGCTACCTCGATCTCCTCCGGCAACGCATAACCGACCTCGGAGAGACGCTTCGCCGTCGCCCGGACGAGTTCCTCCGGCGTCGACGCGCCCGCGGTGAGACCGACGATCTCGTGACCGTCGATGAGCGTCGGATCGAGCTCGCTCTCGCCGTCGACTAGCGTCGCCTGCGCGCCTGCCGCCTGCGCGACCTCGACGAGGCGCTGCGCGTTCGAGCTCGTCTCCGAGCCGATCACGAGGACGAGCGTCGCGCCCTGCGCGACCATCGCCTTGACGGCGTCCTGCCGGTTCTGCGTCGCGTAACAGATGTCGTCGGCGCCCGGCCGCCGCAGCGTCCCGAGATGACCCTCGAGCGCATTGACGATCGGGGCGACGTCGTCGAGAGAGAGCGTCGTCTGCGTGATCACCGCGACCGGCTTGTCGGTGACGAGCAGGCGCGCCTGCTCCGGAGACTCGATCACGATCGTCGAGTCGGGCCGCTCTCCCATCGTCCCGATCACCTCGACATGATTCTCGTGCCCGACGAGCGCGACGAGATGGCCGCTGTCGGCGTAGCGCCGCGCCTCGGCGTGCACCTTGTTCACGAGCGGGCACGTCGCATCGACGACGCGAAGCCCGCGCGCCTGCGCGTTCTCCTTCACCGCCGGAGCGACGCCGTGCGCCGAGAGGACGCAGATCGCGCCCTCCGGGATCTCGTCCTCCGACTCGACGAAGACCGCGCCGAGCCCCTCGAGGCGGCGCAGGACGTGGTCGTTGTGGACGATGGCGTGGCGGACATAGACCGGCGGCCCATGCTCCTCGAGCAGCCGCTCGACGATTTCGATCGCGCGATCGACGCCGGCACAGAAGGAGCGCGGCGCGGCGAGCAAAACGCGACCCGCTGTGTTGTTGGCTCCGTCGAGCCTACGCATCCGCCGCCACCGCATCTTCCAAAGCCTTCAGCGCGCGCATCGCGCCGCGGATCGTGCGGATCGCCGCACCACGCTGGGTCACGATCCAGCGCAGCAGTCCCGGGACGTTCGTCCGGCCGTCGGCGTGGATCGTCGAGTCGAGCCCCTCGACGGTGGTCGAAGCGTCGTCGGAGATCGCGCGCACGACTCCGGCGAGCCGACCGCTGCGCGCGAGCGTGCCGCTCTCCATGTCCACCGCATCCGCGCCGCTGACCGCGCGAAGCTGGTCGCGCACGGCCGCGTCGTGGACGAGGACGTTGCCACCGAGCAGCGTGCCCTGGCGGGCGCCGCGCACACCGAGGCCCGGTCCTTCCCACAGAATCGCGCCGGTCTCGTCGACGACGCGCGTCGCGTCGAGGACGTCACCGACGGCAAGCCCGCCGAGCGAGCCGGCGACGCCGAAGGAGACGAGCTGTCCCTCCGGAACGCCGTTCGCGACGCCGAGCCCCATGCGAGCCGTCGTGAGGCCGAGCCGCTTCGCGACCCGCTCCTCGGCGGTCGTCGCACAGCAGAACGTCAACCCGTCAGCGTCCAAGCAAGGCTCCTGACCGTCTCCTTCAAGCTCGACGACGCCTCATAGGCGGCCGACGGCTCGAAGCCGCAATGGATGGCGCAGTGCTCGCAGCGCGGATCGTTGCCCGGGCCGTACGCCTCCCACTCCATCCCTTCGAGCAGCGCCTCGTACGTCGGGAAGATGCCGTCCGTCAGCAGGTAGCACGGGCCCTTCCAGCCATACGGGTTGCGCGTGATCGAGCCCCACGGCGCGCACGTGAGGTCGCGCGAGCCGGTGAGGAAGTCCTGGTAGATCGGCGACGCGATCCAGCGGTAGCCCTTCTCCTTCGTCGCGGCGCGGATCACGCGGAACTTCTCCTCGTGCTCGGCGCGCGTCATCGTCAGCGCGGGATCGATCTGGGAGTACTGGTAGCCGGGCGCGATCATCATCCCGTCGATGCCGACCTCGTCGGTGAGGTAGCGCATCATCTCGACGACGTCCGAGACTTCGGTCTCCTTGAAGATCGTCGTATTCGTCGTGACGCGGAAGCCCTTCGAGCGCGCGTTCTTGATCGCGTCGACCGCGATGTCCCAGAGGCCCGGGTAGTCGCAGACGTAATCGTGGATCTCGCGCATCCCATCGAGGTGGATGACGAAGGTGAGCCGGTTCGACGGCTCGAACCAGTCGAGGCACTGCTCGAGGCGCAGGGCGTTCGTGCAGAGCTCGATCGTCTTGCCCATCTCGAGGACGCCGGTGACGACCTCGTCGATCCCCTTGTAGACGAGCGGCTCCCCGCCGCAGATCGAGACGACGGGAGCGGGGCACTGGACGGCGGCGTCGATGCATTCCTCGACCGAGAGCCGGGCGCGATTCGACTCGTACTCGCGGATCTTCCCGCAACCGATGCACGCGATGTTGCACGCGAGCGTCGGCTCCATCATCAGCACGAGCGGATAGCGCTCGCCCTTGCGCTGCTGCTTCGCGACGTACTTGCCGATCGAGACCGTCGATGCGAGCGGGAACTTCATCCAGCCAACCTCTCTCTCATTCGTCCGAGTGCCAACAGCGGGAACGTGATGCGGTACAGGTGGTAGCGGATCATGAAATCGAGCGGAAATCCTGTGCCGGTGAAATGCTGCTCGTCCCAGTCTCCGTCGGGACGCTGCGCGGCGCATAAGTAGTCTGCCGCCCGGCGTGCCCCGGAATCCTCAGAGTTTCCTGCGGCCACATACGCCATGAGCGCCCACGCGGTCTGCGATGCGGTCGTGAAATCGGCCCGGCCGCGCCAGGCGGGATCGGCGTATGAGCGGATGTCCTCGCCGAAGCCGCCGTTCTCCTGCTGGACGGAGTCGAGCCACGCAACCGCGCGGAGCATCGCCGGGTGCTCGGGCGGCACTCCCATCGCGGCGAGACCGGGGAGCGCGGCGCCCGTGCCGTAGATGTGGTTGACGCCCCAGCGGCCGAACCACGAGCCGTCCTCCTCCTGCTCGGCAAGCAGCCACTCGACGCCGCGCTGGGCGGCGTCGCCGTGGGTGCCCCCACAACAATTCAGGGCGCCGAGGGCCTCGAGCGAGTGAGCAGTAACGTCGGCGGTCGGCTCGTCGGTGACCTTGCCGAAGTCGCAGAACGGGATCTTGTAGAGCCACATCGAGTTGTTGTCGACGTCGAACGCGCCCCAGCCGCCGCCGCGCGACTGCATCCCCACGAGCCAGTTCATCCCGCGGTCGATCGCGTCGCCGCCGATGCCGAGCTCGTGGAGCGTGAGCGCGACGACGGCTGTGTCGTCGACGTCGGGATAGAGGTTGTTCTCGTACTCGAACGCCCAGCCGCCGGGCGCGAGGTCGGGCTTGCGGATCGACCAGTCGCCCTTGACCGTGACCTCCTCGCGCAGGAGATAGTCGCCGGCCTTCACGAGCGCCGGGTGGTCGGCCGAGACGCCGCACGCGCGCAGCGCAAGCGCCGCGAGCGCCGTGTCCCAGACCGGCGACTGGCACGCCTCGGGCCGCAGCCGCTCGCCCTCCTCGACGAGAAAGCCGTTCCAGCCCTCGATCGCCTTCGCGACGGTCGGATCGTCGAGGCCGTTGCCGAGCGCCGCGAGGCCGATGATCGACCAGACCCACGGCGGCTGGATGCCGCCCCACGAGCCGTCCGCCTCCTGGCGCTCGCGGATCCACCGCTCGGCGCTCGCCTGGGCCTTGCGGCGCAGCGCCCACGGGCGGCGCGGCGGGCGCGTCTCCCCGGGACGCGCGCCGATCGCGCGCAGGTCGACGTCCGACGGGCGCACCGGGCGGAGGGACTGCGAGAGGGCGAGAGACACGAACGTCTGGCGCGCCCAGCACGAGAAGTCGTAGATCGAGAACGGCCAGCTCGGCGGGAGCAGGACGAGCTCGGGCGGGATCGGCGCGATCCTCTGCCACGGCCACTGGCCGATGAGCGCCATGAAGCACTTCGTGAACAAGCGCGCCTTCGGGATCCCGCCCTCGCGCTGGATGAAGGCGAGCGCCTGCTTCCCTGGATCCACACCGGCGAGGCGACACGCGACGTACGCCTCGACCGAGGTCGAGAGGTCGGGCGGGCCTTCGAACCAGATCGACCACGTCCCGTCGTCGCGCATTCGCGCCATCAACTCGTTCGCGATGCGACGGTCGAGCTCGGGCGTGCGGAGCCCGAGGTAGTGGTGCCAGAAGAGGTGCTGCGCGGTCATCGTCACGTTCGACTCGAGCTCCCCGACCCAGACGCCGTTGGGCCGCTGCAGCTCAAGCAGCCGCTGCACGCCGCGGTCGATCGCACGGTCCAGATCAGCAGCGTCGAGGCGCATCGGTTTCTCGGTCGTGGCCACGCTCGAAGTTTGGCGGATCAGGCGCTCAGGATGTGCTGAGCCGCCGGGAAGCGACGGTCACACACTCCTCCGGCCGGTGGCAGCCACTTACGAGAGTGTGACGAGTTTCGTTGGCGCAAACAAGCCACGGTTTGCAAGCGCGTGACGGTTTCGCGCGTGTTGTGTATCGGTGGCTGCCACCGGCCCTTCACGGCGTATCTCTCACGGAAGCGCCGTCCAGGATGTGCTGAGCCGCCCGGCGACCGCTGCGGACCGCGCTCTCCATCGTCGCCGGCCAGCCCGTGTCCGTCCACGTGCCCGCGCGCGCGACGTTCGGGCGGGAGGTCTCGACTCCCGGCCGCTCGACGCCCGGCCGCAGGGCGATCGTCGCGTACGGCTCGCGGCTGACCCGCGACCAGAGGAGCTCCGCCGCGCCGAGGCGATCCGTCAGCTGCCCGGCGACCGTCTCGACGAGACCGCGGCCGCGCACCTCGAGCAGCTCCGGCACGCCGCTCGATACGACAGTGAGGTACTGCCCCCGCTCCGGCTCGTGCCCCGTCAGCGCACCGCGGTCGAAGACCCAGTGCGCATCCGAGCCGAGGAGGGCCGCAAGCGGCTGCGGGAGGAGCTTCCGGTCGAACCAGAGATGGACGCTGACGATCGGCGAGTCCTCGAGAGCGGGCGCCGGCTCGTCGAGCAGGCGTGCGCTCTCGGCCGGAGGCACGGCAACGACCACCGCGTCGGCATCGAGCTCGTCGAGCGAGTCGACCTTCGAGTCGAGGCGCACACGATCGCCCAGGACGCGCCCCGCCGCGTCGCCGTGCATCGACCCAAGCGGTCGCGTCGGGAGGACGAGGTCGCTGTTCGCCCGCGGCCCGAGCAGGGCGGTGCGGACGGCGAAGAGCCCCGCACCGGCGTCGACCTCGTCGGCCGGAAGGTTGAGCGCCGGCCGGATGAACACGTCCCAGAAACGGTCGACCGCCGCGTCGCTCGCGCCGAGCCGGCGCAGCAGATGGCCGAACGTCTCCCCGGGCTCGGGCTTCGCACCGCGGCAGCGCGCCGTGACGAGCGGGATGCGCAGCCGGTCGCCGGCCGACAGGTGCACGTACCGCAGGAGTGCCCGGAGGCTCGGCTCGATGGTCGCCACCCGGCCGTCCTCGTCGAGCACCGGCAGGCCGAGCCGCTTGCGGAGATACGAGCCGCCCTCGCCGACGCGCTCGAGGAAGCGGAGGTACTCAGTGAAGCAGCCGAGCGCGATGTGCTGGCCGTTGTCGGGCGGCGGCTCGGGATCGCCGTCGCGCGCGGGGAGCGTCTGGACGGCGCCGCCGAGCGTCGGACGCGCTTCGTAGAGGACGACGTCTTCCCCCGCGTCCACGAGCTCGAGCGCCGCCGCGAGCCCCGCGAGCCCGCCCCCGACGACCGCGACTCTCACGTCCCTGGCCGCCTTTCGCTCCCGCCCGGCGGAGCCGGGCTCCGCGAAAGGCTGACGGCGCTGGCTGCGCGATCCAGCGCGCTGGCCGCTTGGTCGTACTTCATGTACTGCCCTTCGCGGCCAGCGCTTGGCTCCCTTGCCAGCGCCGCCCCAGGAACGTGAGCGAGCTCACCGGAACACCCCGCGCGCGACGACCGCGAGCTTCGCCGGCGCGGAGAGCCGCGTCTTGCCGTGGAAGACGTCGTAGTCGTTTGCCTCGATCCGGTCGAGCGTCGAGCGGTAGAGCTCCGCGAACGTCCGCACGCACAACGCGCTCCGCCGGTCGAGCGACCGGAGCAGCTCGAGCCCCTCGGTGAGGTGCGCCCGCGCGCGCTGCGCCTGGAACGCCATGAGCTCCCGGAACTCCGGCGACGGCTCGAGGCGGTTGACGCCGAAGCGCGTCAGCTCGTCCTGCGGGAGATAGACGCGGCCGAGCTGCCGATCCTCCGCGACGTCGCGGACGATGTTGATGAGCTGCAGCGCGATCCCGAGCGTCTCCGCGTGCCCGATGTCGTCGGAGCCGTAGACCGGCAGGCACGCGAGACCGACCGCGCCCGCGACCTTCTCGCAGTAGCCGCGCAGCTCGGCGAAGTCGGCGTACGTCTGCTGCTCGAGATCCTGCAGGCCGCCGTCGACGAGCGCCGCGAGCGGCTCGCGCGGGATGCCGAAGCGCTCACGGGCGTCGGCGAGCGCGACGAAGACGGCCTCCGACGGCGGGGCGTCGAGTGCGGCGCGCAGCTCCTCGAGCGCGGCGCGCTTCGCCTCCGGCGCCTCGGTCCCGTCGGCGGCGTCGTCGACGCGCCGCGCATACGCGTAGATCGCGGCAATGGCGCGCCGCTTGTCGCGCGGCAGCACCATGATCCCGTACGCGAAGTTCTTCGCCTCGCGCCGCGTGATCCGCAGCACCTCGTCGTAGGCAGCCTCGACGTTCACCGGACGAGGACGAGCGCCGCCTCGCGCGCGAGCCGCGAGCGCGACGGCTTCGGCCGCTGCGAGAACACGTCCCAGTCCGCCGCCTCGAGCGCGTCGAGCGCGGCCAGGCCTCCGCGGGAGAAGAGCGCCACGGCGCGGCCGAGTCGACCGCCGACGCGCGCGCGCAGCACCTCGCCGGCGGAGAGGAGCTCGGCCGCCCGTACCGCCTCAAACCGTAGGAGCTCGCGCAGCTCCGCGCTCGGCCGGTCGAGCGCAGGCTCCCCGAACCGGCGCCGGTCCTCCGCAGGCAGATAGACGCGCCCGAGCTCGAGGTCGCGCGGCACGTCCTGAAGGAAGTTCACGAGCTGCAGGCCGGTGCACACCGAGTCGCTCGCGGCGACGACCTCCGGCTCCCCGAGGCGCCCGAGCACTCCGAGCACGAGCCGCCCGCACGGGTCGGCGGAGTGGACGCAGTAGTTCTTCAGCTCGTCCCACGTCTCGTACTCCGTGACTCGCTGATCCATCCGGTTCGCGTCGATCAGGCGGAGGAACGGCTCGCGCGGCAGGTCGAACTCGCGGATCGTCGGCTCGACGTTCTGCATGACCGGCCACGTCGCCCGCCCGTCGAAAGCCGCGTCGACTTCGCTCTCGAGCTCGTCGAGCGCGGCGAGCCGGTCGCCCTCGAACGAGTCGCCGACTTCGTCGACGAAGCGCGCGTAGCAGTAGAGGGCGCGAATGTGCGGGCGCAGCGCGCGGGGGAAGAGCACCGAGCCCACGGGGAAGTTCTCGCCTGCCGCGCGGGCCGCCACCTCGGATAGCTCCATGCGTCCATTCTGCTTGAATCGCCTTGTGACAGACGCAGGGGGAGCTGGCGGCCGCGACGCCGCCGTGACGGGTGTGGAGAAGCGGGACGGAGCGACCGTCGTCTCTCTCGCGGGCGAGCTCGACCTCTACAACGCCGAGGACGTGCGCGCCGCGCTGCTCGAGTACTGCGGGGAGGAGCCGTCCGTGCTCGTCGTCGACCTCGCCGAGGTCACGTTCGTCGACTCGACTGCGCTCGGCGTGCTCATCGAGGCGCGCTCGCGCCTCACCGACCGCGACGGCTTCCGCCTCGCCGCGCCCCGCCTCGAGACCCGGCGCGCGCTCGAGGTTTCCGGCCTCGACCGCCACTTCTCCGTCTTCGACACCGTTGCCGAAGCGCTCGGGAGCGACGCGTAAGTGCCGACCGAAGGCCTCCTCCCGCCCGACTCGCTCGCCTGCTACGCCGACGCGATCGTCAAGGCGTCCCTCTCGGTGGGGAAAGGCGACACGTTCGTCGTCATGGGAGAGCCGGAGCACCGCGAGCTGCTCGCCGCCGTTGCCGTCTCCGCGTACAAGGCGGGGGCGCAGTACGTCGAGGTCCTGACGAACGACCCGCTGGTGACGCGCGCCCGGCTCCTGCACGGAAGCGACGACGCGCTCGGCGCGCTCCCGCCGTGGACTCGCCGCCTCCTCCGAGAGGCGTCCGCCCCCCAGGGCGCGACGGCCTTCATCACAGGAGCGGGCGAGGCGGGCTACCTCGACGGCGTCCCGCCCGAACGGATCGCGACCGACTACCAGCGCGTCGCGAAGCATGTTGCGTTCGTCCGGCGGGCGCAGCTCAACATGGAGGCGCGCTGGTCGATCGCCGCATGGCCGGCCGACCACTGGGCGCGCCAGGTGTACCCGAATCTCGAGGTCGGCCGCGCGAAGCGGAAACTCGCGAAGGACCTCCTCAACTTCTGCCGGCTCACCGACGCCGACGGCGCCGGGACGAGCGGCTGGACGAAGCACCTGAAGACCCTGACGCGCCGCTCCGCCAAGCTCACAAAGCTCGGCCTGACCGGCCTCGAGCTACGCGGTCCGGGCACGTCGCTCGACGTGGGCCTCAGTCCCGGCACCCGCTGGCTCGGCGGGCCCGAGACGATGAAGGACGGCCGCGTCGTCGCTCCCAACATGCCGACGGAGGAGGTCTTCACGAGCCCGGAGGCGCGCGCGACGAGCGGCACGTTCCGCTGCACGTTCCCGCTCTCGTTTCGCGGCCGGCTCATCGAGGGGCTGCGCGGCGAGTTCGCAGGCGGCCGGCTCGTGCGGCTCGAGGCCGACTCGGACGCCGATCGCGACTTCGTCGCCGCGTACATCGACTCGGACAAGGGAGGGCGCCGCCTCGGCGAGGTCGCGCTCGTCGACGCGTCGTCGCGGATCGGGCAGACGAAGCGCATCTACTACAACACGCTGCTCGACGAGAACGCCGCGGCACACATTGCGTTCGGCAGCGGCTTCGGAGGCACGCGCGAAGACTCGTCCCAGCGCGGTGTCAACCAATCGACCACGCACCTCGACGTGATGATCGGGAGCCCGAAGCTCGAGGTGACCGGCATCGGCGCGCGCGGCAAGCGAATCCCGCTCATCCGCGACGGTCTCTGGCAGGTCTGACTCGCCGCCGGCGGGTCAGTGAGTCGTCGCCGTAGTCGTGGTCGTCGGCGTCGGCGTGGGGTAGGAGCCGGGCGCGTACTGCCACGTGGTGCCGTAGGTGGTGTACCAGGTCGTGCCCCCGAAGACCGGGGTCGGGAAGTTCTTGACCGGCAGAGGAGCGACGGCGGGCTCCATGAAGTCGCGCCAGATCTCCGCCGGAAGCGTGCCGCCGAAGACCTGACCAACGCCCTCGACGTTGAGCAGGGGGATCTCGCCGGCGGGATAGCCGACCCAGACGCAGGTCGCGAGCTGCGGGACGAAGCCGCAGAACCATGCGTCCTGGTAGTTCTCAGAGGTGCCGGTCTTGCCGGCGGCGGGCCGGCCGATGTTCGCCGCGGTTCCCGTGCCGTACTGGATCACGCCCTCCATCGCGGCCGTGAGCTCGGCGTCGAGGTTCGGGGCGAGCACCTCGCGCCCGGCGGTCGAGATCTTCCCGAGCAACTTCGCGTTGGGCCCGCGCACGGTCTGGAACGCTTGCGGCGCGTGATGAACCCCGCCGGCGGCGATCGTCGCGTAGACGTCGGTGAGCTCGAGCGGCGTGAAGCCGACCGATCCGAGCGTGATCGCGCACACGGGCGGGAAATCGGTGCCCGTGCTCGTGATCCCCATCCAGTGCGCCATCTGCACGACGCGCGGAATCCCGGTCTTTGTAATGAGCTGGGCGTAGATCGTGTTCACGGAGTTCGCCGTCGCCCCGAGCAGGTTCATCGTGCCCGCGGACTCGTCTCCGGAGTTGTGGACGTCCCACGGGCCGCCGTTCGTCTGGCACTGCGGATCGGTGATGTAGATCTCCGGCGGACCGACAAACGTCGAGTAGAGCGAGGCGCCCTCGTCAAGCGCGGTCGCGAGAGTGATCGGCTTGAAGGCGCTGCCGGTCGAGCGGTGCGCCTGCGTCGCCAGGTTGAACTGGAGGCGCTTGCCGTTCGGGAGGTAGCCCACCATCGCCTTCACCGCGCCGGTGCTCGGGTCGATCGCCACGATGGCGGTTGCCGGGTCGGTCGACGTGTGGAGAACGCTCGCGGCGGCATGGAGGGCGAGCGCCTGCAACCGCGGGTCGAGGGTCGTCCTCACCCTCAGCCCGCCACGCTCGACCTGCCGCTGGCCGTAGCGCACGGCCAGCTGCTGCGTCGCCCAGCCGAAGAAGTTGGGCTGCTGGAGCCGCGTGTAGAGGTTTCCCGGCTTGATCCCGAGCGGCTTCTTGCGGGCCGTCTGGAACTCCGTGTGGGTGATGTAGCCGTTCTTGAGCATCGCCTGCAACACCTCGTTGCGCCGGGCGCGCGCGAAGTGGGGATTGACAAGCGGGTCGTACGTCGTCGGCGCCTGCGGCAGTCCGGCGATGAGTGCGGCCTGGCTGAGGTCGAGCTGCGAGGCGCTCCTCGAGAAGTACGTCTCCGACGCGGCCTCGACGCCGTACGCGTGACGGCCGTAGAAGACCTCGTTGAGGTACGCCGCGAGGATCTGCTTTCGCGCGTTCTCCCCGTATCTGTCCTGCATCCGCGTGAAGAGCTTGTCGGAGAGGCACGCCTCCTTGATCTTCCGGGAGAACGTCTTCTGCGGGTTACCGATGTAGAGGTTGCGCACGAGCTGCTGCGTGAGCGTCGAGCCGCCCTGCACGATCTGCCCGCTCGTCACGTCGTCGTAGAACGCACGAATGATCCCCTGGTAGTCGAGCGCAGCGTGCTGCCAGAAGCGCGCGTCCTCGATCGCGACGGTCGCCTCCGGCAGCCACGGCGACATCTTCGAGAGCGGCAGCGGCTGGCGGTTGGTCGCCGAGGGGACGACGCCGAGGAGCCTGCCGTTATCGGTGTACAGGAAGGAGTTCGAGCCGAGGGAGAGCGGCCGGAGATCCTTGAGGCTGCAGAAGCTGGAGAGGATCGCCGGGCCGGCGAGCGCGGCGCCGAGGGCGGCGGTGACGGCGATCACCGCGAAGAGCAGCGCGAAGATCGACAGGACGCTGCGGCGCCGGCGGCGGAGGCGGCGCTCCCGCGCGTGGCGCGTGGCGAGCAGCTGCTCGAGCCCGAGATCCCGCCGCGACCGCTGCCTCCGATTCGGTGCCACCGCCCCCATTGTGCTTGATCCGACGGGGGCGGAAACGCCGCATTCGCGTTTCCTCCGCCCGAGCTCGGGGAATCACCCCTAATTAGTGTTCGGGATCCTGGCCTACGCGATCGCCGCCCTCGCCGTACTGGCGGTCGTGTTCTGGATCGGGCTCGCATACTGGGTGAACAAGGACGCCCGGCGGCGGATCCACCACCCCTCCCTGGTCGGCG
Organism: Gaiellaceae bacterium; assembly: GCA_035532455.1. Lineage (GTDB taxonomy): Bacteria > Actinomycetota > Thermoleophilia > Gaiellales > Gaiellaceae > Palsa-739. The sequence continues at coordinate 25,632 of DATKRA010000001.1, forward strand.
TCGCGACCGTTGTCGGCCTCGTCCCCTACGTCGGCCCGGTGGTCTACCTCCTCTTCCGCCCGGCTGAGACGCGGGACGAGGCCCGGTCGCGCAGAGCGGAGCTGGCCGCACTCGAGGCGCAGGTCGCCCAGCGCCAGCCGACGTGCCCGGAGTGCAGCGCACAAGTCGAGGCCGACTTCCTCGTCTGCCCGATCTGCACGACCCGGCTGCGCGCGCCATGCGCCCACTGTGACGCGCCACTCGAGCGGCTCTGGCAGACATGCCCGTACTGCGCGACGCCGGTCGTCGAAGCCGGGCTCGATCTCGACGAAGCGCTGGTGCGGGAGGTGCGCTCGCTCGAGCGCGTCGCCGACAGCGCGCCGCCGCAAGCCGTGGAGGTCTTAAGCCGACGCGCGGATTCGAACCGCGGACCCCTTCATTACGAGTGAAGTGCTCTACCAGCTGAGCTACGTCGGCGGGGAGGCAAGTCTAGCCCCAGTCACTGCTCGATCGTGACGTAGCCTCCGGGCATGAGAGAGCTCGACCGCGACGAGATCGAGGAGTTCCTGCGCGGCCAGCGGATCGCGCGGCTCGGTTGTCACGCCGGCGGCGAGACGTACGTCGTCCCCGTCATCTACGCCTACGACGACGGCGGCCGCGCCGTCGTCACGGTCACGCAGGAGGGCCGCAAGGTCGCGATGCTCCGCGAGAACCCGCGCGTGTGCGTCGAGGTCGACGAGTACGACAAGGACGGGCGCGGCAGCTGGCGCAGCGTGATCGCGTACGGCACGTCGGAGGAGCTCGCGGGCGAGGAGATCGATGCCGCGCTCGCTCTTCTCCGCGAGCGCTTTGCGCGCTCGGCGGGCCGCGAGGCCGAGCCGCGTCCGCTCAGCCCGGGCGTCGTCGTCCTCCGAATTCGCCTCGAAACCGTGTCCGGAAGGGCCGTCGAACGCTGATCTCCGGTTGAGGGGGACATAAGACTTTGTTCGGAAAGGGCAAAAATCCCTTGTTTGGGAATGGACTTCGGGGCTACACCGTTCTATAACTCGTATTGGCGGTAACAAAGATCGCGGGTAACCGCGTCGAATACTGCCCGGGCGCCCAATCCGGCAGCCCACTCCGACCGAAAGGATCTTCAACTGAGCGAGACCATTCACCTGCACGACCTCTCTCCCGCCGAGCGTCTGCTCGAGGAATCCGCCGAGCGCGGATTCGTCGAGGAGAAGGACATCCAGGCTCTGGCGGACGAGCACGAGCTGACCGAGGACGACCTCACGGCTCTCCGTGTCGCGCTCGAAGAGCGCGATGTCATCGTGCGCGAGCCGCAGGAGGAGACGCGGCCGGTCGCGACCGCCCATGTGAGCGGCACGCTCGACCCGCTGCAGCTCTTCATGGACGCCGCGGGCCGGCACAAGCTGCTGACGGCGGCCGACGAGGTCGCGCTCGCAAAGCGCATCGAGAAGGGCGACCTCGCCGCGAAGGAGCGGATGATCAATTCCAACCTCCGCCTCGTCGTGTCGATCGCCAAGCGCTACCAGGGTCATGACGTGCCTCTGCTGGACCTCATCCAGGAGGGCGTCATCGGCCTGAACCGCGCCGCCGAGAAGTTCGACTGGCGCAAGGGCTACAAGTTCTCGACGTACGCAACCTGGTGGATCCGCCAGGCCTGCCAGCGCGCGGTCGCGAACCAGTCGAAGACGATCCGCATCCCGGTGCACGTACAGGAGCGCCGGATCAAGCTCAACCGCGCGTCGGCGGAGCTCCAGGCGAAGCTCGGCCGCGAGGCTACGCCCGAGGAGCTCGCGCAGGCGACGCGGCTGAAGCTCGAGCATGTCACCGAAGCGCTCGACGCGGTCGACTCCGTCTCCCTCAACCAGGGCCTCGGCTCGGACGGCGACTCGGAACTCGGCGACCTCTTCGCCGACGAGTCGTCGATCGATCCCGCCGAGGAAGCGGTCGAGTCGGTGCGGCGCCAGCGCGTGCAGCGCGCGGTCGCGGATCTGCCCGAGCGGCAGCGCCGGATCGTCGAGCTGCGCTTCGGCTTCGAGTCGGAGCCGGCGTCGCTCGAGACGATCGGCAAGGAGCTCGGCCTGACGCGGGAGCGCGTCCGGCAGCTCGAGAGCGACGCTCTCGCGCGGCTCCAGCTCGCGCTCGGCGACGAGCTCGTCTTCTCGGCGTAGCCGAAAGTCAGGGTGCCTGCCACCGCTTTGCGGTGGCAGGCACCCGCCTCTACGAGGCGATCGCCGCGGTTGTCGGCGCGAGCTCGCCGCGCAGCCGGATCAAGAGCGCCTCGAGCGCGAGCGGCGTCGAGACCTGCAGCTCCTCGGCCTCCCGCCACGCGGCGCGCACGAGCTCGCACGCACGTTCCGCGCCCAGCAGCCGCTCGGAGGTCGCGTCCTCCCGCAGCTCGTGGAGGCGGTCGACATGCACGGCCGTCGCCTCGGCGCCCGCCGCGACGACGACGAGGTCGCGGTACCACCACTCGAGCTCCTCGAGCAGCGCGAGCAGCTCGTCCCGCTCGGCCCCGCGCTGCGCGCGGCGGATCCGCTGCTCGGCCTCGCGTCCCGTCAGCTCGAGCGTCTCGACCTGCGCCTCCGCCGCCGTTTTCGCCTCGGTGCCGCGCTCGTCGATCCCGGCGAGCAGCGCCTCGGTCGCGGCAGACGTCTCAAAGCTCGGGTCGCCGTAGACGGCGCGCGCGACGCGGATCAACTCGGAGCGGCGTCGCGCCGCCGCCGGATCGAGGAGCTGGAGCGCACGCCCCAGACGGCCACCGGCGGTGCGGGCGAGCGTCGCGACCTCCGCCTCGCTCAGACCGGCCGCACGCTTCGCAATCGCCTCGCGCAACGCCGGCTCCGAAAGGCGGCGGAACGGGACGAGCTGGCAGCGCGAACGGATCGTCTCCGGCAGAGGGCCGAGACGCTCCGCGACGAGAACGACGACCGCGTACGGCGGCGGCTCCTCGAGATCCTTCAACAGCGCGTCGGCCGCGTCCTCGTTGAGCGAGTCGGCGCCGAACACGAGATAGACGCGCCGGTCGGCCTCGAACGGCCGCATATGGAGATCGCGCCGCAACTCGCGAACGTCGTCGATGCGGATCTGCTCCCCGAGCGGCTCGAGGACGTAGAGGTCGGGATGGCTCCCCCGCGCGACGCGCGCCTGGTCGCCGAGCAGCTCGCCGGCGAACCGCAGGGCGAGATCGCGCTTGCCCACGCCGTCCGGGCCGTGGAAGAGGTACGCGTGCACCAGGCCCTCCTCGAGCGCGGCCGAGAGGAGCCGCTTCGCCTCGTGCTGCTCAGGAACGCTCTCGAAGGCGCTCACGGATCTCACTCCCGATCTCGTCGGCGGGTCGGTCGGCGTTCACGGTCACGATTCTCTCCGAGAACCTCTCGGCCAGCTCGCGGTAGGCGGCGTCGACCTTGGCCTGCAGTGCGGTTCCCTCCCGCTCGATCCGGTCGGATTCGTCGTAGCGGCCGGCGGCGAGGTCCGGGTCGATCAGCAGGAGGAAGGTGACGTCCGGCAGTAGGCCGCCCGTGATCGCGAGGTTGAGCTGGAGAACGGCGTCCACGCCCAGCCCACGCGCGATGCCCTGGTACGCGAGCGACGAGTCGATGTAACGGTCGCAGACGACGATGGCGCCGCGGTCGAGCGCGGGCCGGATCACCGCCTCGACGTGCTCGGCGCGCGACGCCGCGTAGAGCGCCGCCTCGGCCCACGCGCCCATGTGCGGCCCGTTGAGGACGAGCTCGCGTGCACGCTCGCCGAGCTCCGTGCCGCCCGGCTCGCGGGTCAGGACGACCTCCTGCCCCTCGGCGGCGAGCGTCGCGCGTAGGAGCTCGGCCTGGGTCGACTTCCCCGAGCCGTCGGCGCCCTCGAAGCTGACGAACATCCCTCGACTCTACGGGAGGGATTGCCGGGACCCCGCCGAACCGGGACCAGCCGTGGAGCACGCTCATCCCATCGGTCGCAGCTTCTCGTGGCGCGGGCTCGTCCTCGCGCTCGCGCTTCTCCTCGCGATCGCGCTCGCGGTGCTCGGCGGCCGGGCGCTTCACAACCGTCTCGGCGGGACGCGTCCGGAACCGGGTTCCGGACACGTCTCTAAGAGCCACATCACGCCGGCGGCGCTTCGGCCGCGGTCCGCCACTTCGGTCCTCGTCCTCAACGGCAACGGGATCGCCGGCGCCGCCGGCGGCCTCGCGAGCCGGCTGCTCGCGCACGGCTACCGGAGCGCGCCGGCCATGGACGCCCAGGTCACGACGTACGCGCGCTCGCTCGTCCTCTTCCGAGCGGGCTGGGAGCGCGAGGCGAATCGGCTCGCCAAGGACGCGCACATCGGTGCCGTCGCGCCGCTCGACGGCGCCCTCCCGGCGACCGAGTCGCGGTTCCCGCTCGTTGCGATCGTCGGGCATTGAGCGACGCGAACCCTCACGTCCTCCTGGTCGGCCATCCGCCGGTGACGGAGTTCCTCGGTTACGTCGCCACGCAGACGCTCGAGGGGCGCAGCGGCGACGAGGGAGCCTTGATGGATGCGTGGCGGCACGGCAACGATCACCTTCTGACTCTCGCGGAGACGGAGGCCGGCTACGCCGACGGGATCGAGTTCGGCGAGATGCCCGACGAGCTCGCGCCGCTCGTCGCGCGCGCCCTGGCCGACCCGGTGATGCGTCGCGACTACGCGCTGGCGCCGGTCTCCATCGAGTGGATCGAACTCGACCGGCTCGTCGTCCACCAGAAGCACATCAACCTCGCATTCGCCGACGAACTGCTCGCGGAGATCGGCGAGAGCCCGAGTCCAGCCCGGATCTTCGAGTTCGCACTGCCCTATGAGAGACGCCGCGATCCGCCGGTCCAGGCCGGACAGATCGGAGAGGCGTCCTGGACGTTCAGGTCGGTGTCGAACGACCTCCGGATCCTCAGCGCCGAGCTGCTCGACCCGGCGCAGGTCTCCGGGCTCAAGCCCGGCGGCGTCCCGTCCATGCTCGTCGCCCTCAGCGTTGGCTACGGCTCGAACTACCTCAGCGCGCTCTCGGTCGGGGGCCGTCTCGTGCTCCACAACGGCAGCCATCGCGCCTACGCTCTGCGCGCCGCTGGGCAAACGCACGCGCCCTGCCTCGTCCAGCACGTCTCACGGCACGAGGAGCTCCGTGCGATCGTCGGGGACGGTCACCCCCTCATGGCCGAGGGCGAGAACCTCCTCACGACGCCCCGTCCGCCGCTGTTCAAGGACTACTTCGACGAGCAGCTGCGAATGATCGTCAGCGTGCCGGCCTCGGTCCGCCAGGTTCAGGTTGGCTTCAATCTGAACGTGACGGATCAGCCCGCCTAGCTGCTCGGCCCGCTCCGCCGGCTCTTCCGTCCGATCGTGGGTCTAGCGTGCGGTCCCCCGTCGGAGGACCCGCGTGCCGGCGGACGGCCCAGAAGGGTCTTCGGCCACTACAGTTGCAGGAGGGGAAATGGCGAGCGTCGAGCAGGTTCCGGGCACAGAAGAGGCGACCACGGAGGTCGTGAACACGGTTGTCGAGGAGGGCGCGCGCCTCGGCGTCAAGCGCTTCTTCACCATCCCCGGACGCGATCCGTTCGACGAGATCGAGTGGGAGACGCGCGACGCGCTCATCCCGGGCCGCGACGGCCCGGCGTTCGAGCAGCGCGGCGTCGAGTTCCCGAAGTTCTGGTCGCAGACCGCGACGAACATCGTCGCGCAGAAGTATTTCCGCGGTCGGCTCTCCTCCCCCGAGCGCGAGTCGAGCGTGAAGCAGATGATCGGCCGCGTCGTCGACACGGTCGTCGCCTGGGGCAAGGAGGGCGGCTACTTCGCCGACGCCGACGAGGCCGAGACGTTCGGGGCCGAGCTGAAGACGATCCTCGTCAACCAGTACGCCTCGTTCAACTCGCCCGTCTGGTTCAACGTCGGCTTCGAGCCGACGCCGCAATGCTCGGCGTGCTTCATCCTCTCCATCGAGGACTCGATGGACGCGATCCTCGACTGGATCCGTCGTGAGGGCGTCATCTTCCGCGGCGGCTCGGGCTCGGGCGTCAACCTCTCGCGCCTGCGCTCGTCGCAGGAGCAACTCTCGAAGGGCGGCCACGCCTCCGGGCCGGTCTCGTTCATGCGGGGCGCCGACGCGTCCGCCGGCACGATCAAGTCGGGCGGCAAGACGCGCCGCGCAGCGAAGATGGTCGTCCTCGACGTCGACCATCCCGACATCGAGGAGTTCATCTGGTGCAAGGCCAAGGAGGAGCGCAAGGCGCGCGTCCTCGAGTCGGCCGGCTACGACATGTCGCTCGACTCGCCCGACTGGGCGTCGATCCAGTACCAGAACGCCAACAACTCCGTCCGCGTCAGCGACGGGTTCATGGAGGCGACGGCGAAGGGCGAGGAGTTCAACCTCACCGCCCGCACCGACGGCACGGTCGTCGAGACGAAGGACGCGCGCGACCTGCTCCGGCAGATCGCGGCGGCGGCGTGGGAGTGCGCCGATCCGGGCGTCCAGTACGACACGACGATCAACTCGTGGCACACGCTCCCGAACACCGGCCGCATCAACGCCTCGAACCCGTGCTCGGAGTACATGTCGATCGACGACTCGGCGTGCAACCTCGCGTCGCTGAACCTCATGAAGTTCCGCCGCGAGGACGGCGAGTTCGACGTCGAGGCGTTCGAACACGCGTGCGACGTCGTCTTCCTCGCGCAGGAGATCCTCGTCGGCTACTCGTCGTATCCGACGCCCGAGATCGGCCGCAACGCGAAGCGGTTCCGCCAGCTCGGCCTCGGCTACGCGAACCTCGGCGCGCTGCTCATGGCGCGCGGCCTGCCGTACGACTCCGACGAGGGACGCGCGTACGCGGCGGCGATCACCGCTCTCATGACGGGGCGCGCCTACCGCAAGTCCGCGGAGATCGCCTCGCGGATGGGACCGTTCGACGGCTACGCGGTCAACCGCGCGCCGATGATCGGCGTCATCGCGAAGCACCGCGCGGCGGTCGGGAACATCGAGCACTCCGACTCTGTCCCAGCCGATCTCCTCGGCCACTGCCGCAAGGCGTGGGACGACGCGCTCGACCTCGGCGAGATCCACGGCTTCCGCAACGCGCAGGCGACCGTGCTCGCGCCGACCGGGACGATCAGCTTCATGATGGATTGCGACACGACCGGCGTCGAGCCCGACTTCTCGCTCGTGAAGTCGAAGAAGCTCGTCGGCGGCGGCGAGATCACGATCGTCAACAAGACGGTGCAGATGGCGCTCGAGCGGCTCGGCTACGCGCCGCAGGAGGGCGAGGAGATCGTCGCGTTCGTCGACGAGCGGAACAGCATGATCGGCGCGCCGTACATCAAGTCGGAGCACTACCCCGTCTTCGACTGCGCCGTCGGCGAGCGGGCGATCCACTACTCCGGCCACGTCAAGATGATGGGCGCCGTCCAGCCGTTCATCTCCGGCGCGATCTCGAAGACGGTGAACCTGCCCGAGGAGGCGACCGTCGAGGACGTGATCGCGCTCTACATCGACGCGTGGAAGCTCGGCGTGAAGGCGATCGCGATCTACCGCGACAACTGCAAGGTCGCGCAGCCGCTCTCGAGCTCCGGCAGCCAGGGCTCCGTGGCGTTGCCGCCGGTTCAGGTGCACGAGCGCAAGCGCCTGCCGCTCGACCGCACCGAGATCGGCCGCAAGTTCCAGGTCGGCGACCACGAGGGCTACATCCACGTCGGCCTGTACGACGACGGCAGCCCGGGCGACATCTTCGTCGACATCGCGAAGGACGGCACGACGATGGCCGGCCTCATGAACTCGCTGTGCCTCGCCGTCTCGATGGGCCTCCAGTACGGCGTGCCGCCGGAGGTCTACGTCTCGAAGCTCAGCCACATGCGCTTCGAGCCAAGCGGTCTGACGAACGACCCCGACATCCGCGCGGCGAAGTCGATCGTCGACTACATCTTCCGCTGGTTCGGCAAGCGGTTCCTCACGCCCGAGCAGCAGGAGGAGGCGGGGATCCTCTCGCCCGAGGTGAAGGCGCGCCTCGCCGAGCGCTACACGGCGGGCGAGGCGGCAGCGCCGGCGGATCCGTCCGACGCGCCGCCGCCGGGCCAGACCGCCCTCTTCAACTCGTGGGAGGACGCGGTCGAGTGCGCCCGCTGCGGCGGCCGCATGGTGCGGACAGGCAGCTGCTACACATGCCGCGACTGCGGCACGAACACCGGCTGCTCGTAGTAGTCCGTGCTCGATCGAGTGATTCTGGGGCTCCGTTGCTGCGGGGCCCCAGTTTTCTGGTAGGTCAAGCAGAACGTATTCGAGCCAGCAGGAGAGATGAATCGGGTCCGGGGAAAGGCAGCAACGATCGTCGCGGGGGCGTGTCTCGTGGCAACTCTCGTGGTTGTGCCGTCGGCGCAGGCTCAGACGGTCACGACTTCGAATGTCGCGTCGCCGAAAGACGGAACGTACCTCGTCTACAACGAGGACGCGCCGAACACGATCTCGATCGCCGGGACGTCGAGCGGGACTACGGGCAACCACGTCGATCTCGTCTGCTATGCCGGCGACAAGACCGGGATCCTCGCGAGCGATGTGCCTGTCGGCAGCAACGGCTCGTTCTCGGTTTCGGCGGCCGGGCTCAAACCGGCGCTCCTGTTCCGGACATGCAACCTGAAGGCCGTTCCCGCCGGAACGACGCCCGTCACTCTCGCTCCGTTCACGGGACCGAGGCTCTACGTCGGTGACGCCACGAAGAGCCACGTGAGCGGCGGCCCGAACAACGGCAAGCTCTACGACTTCTACCTCTACTTCCAGCAGCCGGACGGCGGCATGGACTACGACTCGCTCGGCGGATGCGGGATCGACGACGGCTACCTGCTCGACTCGACCGACTCCCTCACCACCGTGCCGTGGTACTGCAACGCGTGGCTCGCCAACAACGACCTCGGCTCCAACGCCACGCGGTCGGAGATCCAGGTGGACGGCGCAGATGCGTATCCGCCGTCGGGCGCCAAGGAGATCAATGCCGGGGCCACGTCCGGCTTCCCGACGGTCTCCTCGTTTTCGTACAGCCAGAACTCGAAGACGGGGAACAGCACGATCCACGAGAAAGAGGCGTTCGTCAAGTGCGAGAACCAGACGTACCCGCCGACGAGCGTCACGTGCCCGTCGTTCACGTCGACCGGTGTCACCGACACCCGGACGATCGTGCAGGACCACGGTGGGAGGGTTGCCTGGGTAACGGACGTCTTCAAGAGCACGAACGGCAAGGCGCACAAGGTCGACCTGCTCTGGCAGAACGACCAGCACTTCTTCGGCCCCGCCGGCGGCAACGCGGGCGAGGTCGAGTACAAGTTCCCGGGACAGTCCGGCTACTCGATGCATCAGGTGGGCGATGTGGTCAGCCTGCCCGGCAAGCCCGGAACGATCCGCGTCCGCTATCACGGCGCCGCGGACGGAGACCCGACCCATGGCCGGGGCGCGATCGTCTACGACCATGCCGCCACCGCCGCGAAGTTCATGTACCTCAGCCCGAGCCAGTCGGACTTCACGCTGCACCAGAGCATCAAGATCCCGGCCAACGGGTCGGTCACGCTCCGCTTCGCGTACGTCGCGGACTTTCACCAGGCGAAGGTCGACTCCCTCGCACGGCAGGCAGCAGTCGTCTTCAAGGGCTGCACCGTCCCGAAGGTGATCGGCAAGAGCCTCGCCGCCGCGAAGAAGGCGATCAGGAGCGCCCACTGCGCCGTCGGGAAGATCACACGCGCCCAGTCGACGACCATTCCAGCCGGCCGCGTGGTCTTCGAGCGGCCGAAAGCGAAGACGCACGTGGACTACGGGACAAAGGTCAGCCTCGTAGTCAGCAAGGGCTAGACGAACGCCTTGGGAAGCCCTGCCTCGGCGGGGCCTCCTACGACCGGCGGTCGCGGGCGATGAGCGCGCGCAGCTTCGTGCGGTAGACGTCCATGTCCGCGTGCCGCCAATCGGCGTGCGTCTGGTGCGCCCACGGCTTGTACAGCTCGCGGTGGTACGGGCTCCGGAGGCTCTCGTTGTGGCCGATCACGTTGTGGATCTCGATGTGGAAGCGATGGACGAGCCACGCGGTCAGCTCGAGCGACGCCGTCATCTGCGCCTTGTCGTGGAGGATCTCCCGGTCGCTCGTCCCGACGTGCTCGATCCCGATCGCGACGTAGTTGAGCCCGACCGTGTGCCGGCACATGACATTGAGCGGGACGAGCTGGTAGATCGTCCCGTCCCGGTCGACGATGAAGTGCGCGCACGTCCCCGGCAGCTCGCCAAGCTCGGGGTCGGGGCTGTTGGAGGCGAACGTGTTCCACGCGGCGGAGAAGCTCTCGCTGCCGGTGTAGTGCTCGACGATGACCTTCGGGTGGAGCACCCACGAGTCGATGCCGTAGTGCCTCTTCGAGTACGCCGCCATCTCCGCCTTCCGCTGCGGGCCGAAGGGGATCGGCTTCCAGACGATGTGCGGCCTCGGCGGCGCGGCGAGGCTGAGAACGGCGAGCGCGAGCGCGGCGAACATCAGCGCCACGCTAGCCGGTAGATGCGATCCGCGACACGCTCGGCGTGGAATCGCTCGAGGAAGTCCTTCGCGTACGGTCGGCCCGGTTCGGCGAGGAGCACCTCCCCTCTGCCGCGCGTAGGCTCGACGGAACGCGGCGAACGCGGGGACGGTGGCTCGGCCGCCGTCCCCGCGGGACAAATCAGCCGCGGGAGAAGAGCGGCGAGCTGGTCGGCGTTCCGTTCTTCGTACAGGAGGTCGGCGCCGAGGACGAGATCCCACGGCGCGGCGCGCAGGAGCGGCTCCGGCTCGCTCCAGCGGACGCGCGCAACGCGGAGCGGCGTGTCGTTCCGCTCGGCGTTGCGGCGCAGGAGCTCGATCGCGTCCTCCGCCCAGTCGGTCGCGAGGACGTCCGCCCCGCGCTGCGCCGCCGTGAGCGACGGCAGTCCGAGCCCGCAACCGAGCTCGAGCACCTTGCGCCCGGCCACTTCGAGCGTCGCGACATGCCGGGCCAGCGCGAGGCCGCTCGGCCACAACTCCGCCCAGTACGGCAGGAACTCCTCGTCGTCGAACGCCGCCTCGTCGATGAGCTCGTCGGCGCTCGGCGGCCGCAGGATCGACAACCGCACGCTCTCGGCGAGCTCGAGCTCCTCCTCGACGAGGTTCAGAGTGAGGATCCCGCCCGGCGACGCATGTCCGCCCCCGACCCGCGATCACGCTGCGCCACAGTCCACCCGCGCCCTTGCGAAGGCTTCCGGCATTCGCCGCGGTCGCGGGTGGCCTCTGGCTTGGTGCTCGCGACCCGGGAGCTAGACGACGCCACCGGGCGGGATCCTCGCAAACAAGTCGACCGGCGTGCCGTCGGGATCAGCCAGCTGCGCGTAGCGCTGACCCCAGAACGCGTCCCACGGCTCCTTCTCGCCGTGGAAGCCGGCCGCGACGACCCGCGCGTAGACCTCGTCCACCTCGGCCGGGCTGACGCACTCGAAGGCGAGCCCGACGGTGTTTCCCGTCGCCCGCGTCCATTCGGGCCGGAAGCTGCGGACGACGTCCTCGGTGTCGAACATCAGCCGAATCCCGTTCGGGAACGTTGCCTCGACGTGGTCGTCTCCCTCGGCGATCTCGACGCCGAGGAGCGCGTAGAAGGCGCGCGTCCGATCGAGGTCGGCGGAGACGATTCCGATTGCGTCGAGGTTCGGCACAGCGGGAACTCTAGGGAAAGAGCCGCGAGATCGCCCAGCCGCCGCCGGGCTCCCGCTCGTAGCGGAAGCGATCGTGGAGGCGGCTGTCGCGGTGCTGCCAGAACTCCCATGCGTCCGGAACGACGCGGTAGCCGCCCCACGTCGCCGGCCGCGCCGGAGACTCATCCCCGAGCTCTCGCTCGAGCTCTGCCAGCCGCTCCTCGAGCGCCGCGCGCGACTCGAGCGGCTCGCTCTGCCGCGATGCGAGCGCGCCGATCTGCGCGCCGCGCGGCCGGGTGGCGAAGTACGCGTCCGACTCCTCCGCCGGCAGCCGCTCGACGCTCCCCTCCACGCGCACCTGCCTCCCCAGAGCCGACCAGTGGAAGAGGAGCGCGGCGCCCGGGTTCGCCTCGAGCTCGCGGCCCTTGCGCGAGGTGTAGTGCGTGTGGAAGACGAGGCCGCGCTCGTCGAACTGCTTCAGCAGGACCATGCGCAGCGAGGGCGAGCCCGCGGGCGTGGAGGTCGCAAGTGCCATGACCTCCGGCACCTCGACGGCGGCGCCTGCCTCCGCGAACCAAACCCCGAACTGCTCGAGCGGATCTGAGGCGAGGTCGCCCCGCCGCAGCTCCCTCTCTTGCGTCACTGGCCGGCGTCGTCCTCCAGGAGCAACCCACGCTCGATGGCAACGCGCACGAGCTCGGCGCGGGTCGTGAGCCGAAGCTTCTGCATGATCCGCGCGCGGTGGGTCTCGGCCGTACGGACCGAGATGTAGAGTTGCTTCGAGATTTCCTGGTTCGTGTAGCCGAGCGCGAGAAGGCGCAGGACTTCGCGCTCGCGGTCGGAGAGCGGATCCGCGTCCTTCTCGGCGACGGAGGCCGCATCGTGCGCGGCGAGCCGCGCGCCGAGCTGGTGATCGACGTAGTTGCCGCCCTTCGCGACCTCGCGGATCGCGGCGAGAAGCTCGTCGTCGGCTGCCTCCTTCAGGACGTAGCCCTTCGCGCCGACCGCGAAGGCGTGCCGGACGTAGCTGGGGTCGTCCTGCATCGAAAGCGCAAGGATGTTCGAGTCCCGCGACGCCGCGAGGATCTCGGGGATCGCGTCAAGGCCGCTGCCGCCCGGCATGACGACGTCGAGGAGGATCACGTCGGGCTTGTGGAGGCGCGCGAGGCGGACGGCGTCGTACGCGTTGCCGGCCTCGTCCTCGACCGCGATGTCCTCCTCGGACTCGAGGAGGCGGCGAAGGCCCGAACGGACAAGCTGATGGTCGTCGACGATGAGGAGGCGGATCGCCACTAGAGCGGCACCTCCGCGACGACGGTCGTGCCGGCGCCCGGCCGCGACTCGAGGATGAGGCGTCCGCCGAAGAGGCCGACGCGCTCGCGCATCCCGAGCAGCCCGATTCCATCGCCCGTCGCCCGACCCGGCTCGAAGCCCACGCCGTCATCCTCCACCACCACCGACACGAAGCCCGGCTTCTGGGTGAGCAGGATGCTCACGCTCTTCGCGTGGGCGTGCTTCACGATGTTCGTCAGCGACTCCTGCACGAGGCGGTAGAGCGCGGTCTCGACCTCGGGCGGGAATCTCCCATCACCCGGCAAGTTGGGGACGAACTCGACCGACATGCCGGTCTGCTCGGCGAAGTTCTCCGTCAGCCGTTCGAGCGCGGCGACGAGGCCGAAGTCGTCGAGCGCCTTCGGGCGGAGCTCCACCGCGAGGCGGCGGACGTCCTGCAGCGTCGAGCGCACGAGGTCGCGCACCTCCGCGACGGTCGCCCTGAGCGCGACCTCGTCGTGCACGTCCTCGAGCCCGCGCAGGCCGAGGAGGATCGACGTCAGCGCCTGGCCGGTTTCGTCGTGCAGCTCGCGCGCGAGACGCCGGCGCTCGAGTTCCTGCGCGCTGACGACGCGCCGCAGCGCGTCGCGCGCGACCCGCTGCCGTAGCTCGACGGCGACTGCCGCGCGCGCCGCGAACACCTCGGCGAGGCGGAGATCCTCATCGGTGAACCGGAGATCCGTGCCCTGCTTGTCGTGCGCCGCGATGACACCGATCGCCTCGTCGCGCGCGAGCAGAGGTACGTAGAGAGCGCTGCTCGCGCCGAGCTTCCGCGCCGCTTCCTGCTCCACCTCGGGATCGTCGAGGACGGAGTCCACGCGCTCGCTGCGGCGCCGGGCGAGAACACGCATCGTCTTCGACCGCGCAGAGAGCTCGAGCCCGCGGTACTCCTCCGCCCCGTTGCCGGCAACCGCCGCCATGCGGAGCCCGTTGCCCTGCGGGAGCGAGATCGCGACGAGCCGTGCATTGATCAGCTCGCGGAGCCGCTCGGCGACGAGCTCGAGGAGGGTGTCGAGGTCGAACTCGGTGACGAGGACGTTCATGACCTCGTTCAACGACTCGAGCTGCTCCGACCAGTGCGTCGCGGTCTCGTAGAGGCGGGCGTTCTCGATCGCGACCGCAACCTGCGCAGCGAGGAGCTCGACCGCCCCCTCGTCGTCCTCGTCGAAGTCCGCGCCGCCGGCCTTCTCCGTGAGGTAGAGGTTGCCGTAGACCGTCCCGCGCAGCCGGACTGGCACGCCGAGGAACGTGCGCATCGGCGGATGGTTGGGCGGAAAGCCGACCGACCGCGGGTCGTCGTGGAGGTCGTGTATCCGCAGCGTCTGCGGGTCGCGGATGAGGACGCCGAGGATGCCAAGGCCGCGCGGCAGCTCGCCGATTGCAGCGCGAGCATCCTCGTCGAGGCCCGTCGTCACGAATTGCTCGAGATGCGAGCCCGACGGGTCGAGGACGCCGAGCGCCGCATACTGCGCTCCCGTCAACGTTGCGGCCGTCTCGACGAGCTTCTGCAGCAACACGTCGAGGGAAAGCTCCGCCGTGAGCGCAATTCCAGCCTCTACGAGTGCCCGTGTCCTGTCCACCACCGCATCCATCACCGCGGACGATATCCGTGCCTTCCCTGAGGGCGGAGTGCGTGGGTCCGCCGATGCGCGGAACCAGACCCGCGGCGACGCTGAGCCCATGAGCCGGAGAATGCTCGTAGTGGTCGCGCTCGCCGTTGCGACGGGAGCTGCAGCTCTCGCTGTCGCGCTCTTGCTGACCTCGGGCACCACAGCTGCGCCGCAGGCGCCCGTGACCGGCGCTGCGCGCATCGCGGCGATGCTGGGCGGAATCCCGCAGAACGGCAACGTCCTCGGCTCCCGCACAGCGCCCGTGACGCTCGTGGAGTTCGCCGATCCGCAGTGCCCGTACTGCGGAATCTTTGAGCGGGACGCGCTTCCCACGATCGTCAGCCGGTACGTGCGGCCCGGCAAGGTTCGCATCGTCTTCGAAGGAATGACCTTCGTCGGCCCCGACTCCGCGACAGCGCTGCGGACGGCGCTCGCCGCAGCCGGCCAGAACCGGTTCTGGAACGTGCTCGAGCTGCTGTACGAGAACCAGGGCACCGAGAACGCCGGCTGGGTGACCGACGCGCTCCTGCGCGGGATCGGAGCGGCCGTGCCGGGGCTCGACACCGGACGGATGCTCTCGGAGCGGAACTCGGCGACGGTCGATGCAGCGGTCGCGCGGGCGAGCGCCGCCGCCTCCAACGCCGGCATCACGGGCACGCCGTCGTTCCTCGTCGGCCGAACCGGCGGCGCGATGCAGCTCGTCCACGCCACGAGCCTCACCGCCGCAGGGCTCACGCCGGCGCTCGACGCAGCGCTCGCGCAGTGAGAGATCGAAGCCTCCGCGCCTCCGTCCTCATCCTCTCCTCGCTCGGCGCCGGGATCGCTGCCTATCTCACGGTGACCCACCTCGCGCACGTGCAGGTCGCGTGCGCGACCGGAGGCTGCGAGACGGTGCAGACCTCCCGCTACGCCGAGGTGGCCGGGATCCCCGTCGCGGCGATCGGTCTCGCGGGCTATCTCGTTCTCGCAGGGACGGCGATCGCACGCGGCTCCGTCGCCCGTGCGGCCGGCTTCGTCGCTGCGCTGGCGGGCGTCGCGGTCGCGATGGTGCTCCTCTACGTCCAGGTGGCCGTCCTGCACGCCTACTGTCAGTGGTGCCTTGCGAGCGACGCGATCCTCGTGGCGCTCGTGCCGCTGACGCTGCTCAGAGCTTCGCGCGGAGCTCCGCCGCGCGCAGGACCTTAGAGCCGAGCTCCGCATCCGAGGGCACGAGCTCGTGGACGACACGGAGGACGACCTCCGCCTCGTCGCTCAGCGGGCTGAGGATCTTGTTGCCCTTCAGGAGGACCTTGCCGAACGGGCCTGCGTGCACGGCGAGGTCGCGCTCCGCGTAGCCCTTCTCCCGCAACGCGGCGTTCGCCTGCTCGAGCGCATCCACAAGGGCCTTCTACCGGAACAGATCGGTCTCGGGCGGGATGACGAGGTCGGCGGCCGTCTGGTCGCCGGCGACGTCGAGGCCCCGCACGACGGCGACCGGGACACGGTCGAGCTTGCCGAACACGAGCTGCGCCGCTCCCGCGATCTGATCCCCGAGGGCCATGCGCGTCGCGTGGAGCTCGTAGCCCGCCGGATCCTTCTCGCCGTCGAGGATGCGCAGCACCTCGACACCGGCGGAGCCGATCGCGACGTCGGTCGTACCCGCGCGCCACGGGCGCCCGAACGAATCCGTGACGATCACGCCGACGTTCGCGCCCGTGCGCTCGCGCAGCTCGTCGCGCAGGCGCGCGGCGGAACCGTCGGGATCGAGCGGCAGCAGGACGAGCGTCCCCGCCTCCGGCGCGTTCGACGAGTCGACGCCGGCGGAGCCGCAGACGAAGCCGTGCTTCGTGCGCGCGATTATCAGGGGAGGCCGGGTGCGGACGAGCTCGGTCGCCTCGTCGAGGATCGCCTGGATGCGGCGCGGATCGGTGTCGGCGGCGAGCTCGCGCGCCTGCTCCGACGCCTCGATGTCGGCGAGTGCCACGACGCGCCCTTCGACCTTCGAGATCGCCTTCTGCGCGACGACGACGACGTCGCCGTCCTCGAGCTCGATGCGCTCGACGATCGCACCGGCGAGGTCGTCTCCCTCCTGCAGCTCGGGGAGCCCTTCGACGGGCGTGACGGAGAAACCGCTCACGCGCCTGGGAGCCCTGTGACGCGGATCCCGGCGTGGCCTTTGTAGCGCTTGTTGAGACTGACGATCAGACCCGTCAGGCCCTCGAGCACGCGTGCGCGCGAGAGCGGGCCAGCGTCGAGCGCGCGTCCGGCGACGGCTTTCCCGGCAAGCTCGAGCGCAAGGGCTTTCGCCTCGGCGTCGTCGCCGCAGACGAAGGCGTCCTCATCGGGCCGTCCCTGCGCGAGCTTGCCCGCGGCGAGCGACTGGAGGCCGGCGACGACCGGGCCGCCGAGGAGCTCCTGCGTCCGCTCCGCGAGGGAGAGGTGCTCGGTGGAGCGCAGGTCGCTCGCGACGCTGAGCACCGGCGTCGTGCCGATCGCGCTTGCGAGCGCGGCGGCGGTCTCCAGCGTCGCCGAGGCGTTTGTCGCGAGGACGACGAGATCGACCCCCGCCACGGCGTCGCCGTTCGCCGCGCCGGCGGCGGCACCGACCTCGCGCGCCTTCTCCTGCGCGCGCGCGGCGTCGCGCGAGCCGAGCACGACCTCGTCGCCCGCCTCGACGAGCCGAGTCGCCAGTGCGAGGCCGAAGTCTCCCGTGCCGCCGACGATCGCGACCTTCACGCGGGCACCGCTCCCAACGCGACCTCGGCCAGGCGGCGCCGCGCGTCCTCGTCGCTCATGAGCGTCCGCGTGACTATCGCGCGCACGTCGCCCAGCCCGTCGAGATCGTCCGCATCCGCCTCGTCGACGACGATCGCGTCAATCAGGCCCTTGTAACAACTTGTCACTTGCGCGGGAGAGGTTCCGCCGGCGAGGCGACGGAGCATCCGGTCGGCCGGACCCTTCACCGCGCGACCGCCGATAAGCGGGCTCACGGCGACGCACGGGACCCGGCGCGCGGCGAGCGCGTCATGCAGCGCACCGACTGCGAGGATCGGGTGGATCGAGACATAGGGATTGCTCGGCGCGACGAGGATCAGATCCGCCGCGGCAATCGCATCGAGCGTTCCGGGCGCCGGGCGGGCCGTCTCGGCTCCTTCGAAGCGGAGCGAGTCCACCTCGTCGCGGTGGCCGCGCGCGACGAACCACTCCTGGAACGGGAACGAGCCGGCCGGCGTGTCGAGCCACGTGCACAGCCTGTCGTCGGTCGCCGGGAGGATGCGCGTCTCGACGCCGAGCGCCGCGGCGAGCCGCGTCGTGACCGCCGAGAGCGGCTCCCCGGCGCGCAGCGCCTGCGTGCGGACGAGGTGGAGGCCGAGGTCGAGATCGCCGAGCGCGAACCACTCCTCCCCGCCTAGTTCGCGCACCGTCTCGAGCGCGCGCCACGTCTCGCCCGCGCGTCCCCAGCCGCGCTCCTCGTCGGCGAGACCGGCGAGCGCGTAGAGAATCGAGTCGAGGTCGGGCGAGATGTGGAGGCCGAGCACCTCGACGTCGTCGCCGACGTTTCCGATCACGGCCGTCGAACCGGCGCCGGCCACGGCAACAACGCCGCGGACGAACCGCGCGCCGCCCACACCGCCCGAGAGAACGACGACGTTCAGACGAGCCCTCGCTGGAGCATGCCGAGCGCCGCCTGCGTGCGTGGCCCAACGCGAAGCTGGAGGCGGGCAAGATCGTCCATCGTGTCGACGTCGTCCGCGAGGTTCGGCACCACCATCGACACCGCGCCGCACCGTGCCTGGTAACGCGCGGCGCTGCCCGGGCCGTAGAGAGGCTCGAAGTGGCCGGCGGAAGGGAGGCTCAGGGCGTTCGTCGTCCCGTCGGCGGCGGCGACGAGCGCGGGCGCCGTCTCTGCGAGCAGACGGACGTCCGCGGGGACGACGCACGGGACATCGGCGTTGACGACGACGATGGGCCCCTCGACGCCGGCGAGCGCGGCGGCGACGGCGGCTCCCTGCCCTTCGCCCGGGTCGTCGACGAGCTCAACGTTCGCGCCGGCGGCGACCGCATCCTCGTCGGGCGTCACGACGCGAACCGGGCCGACCGGCTGGCAAGCGGCGAGTACGTCCTCGAACATGGCCGAGGCGAGCGCGCTGCGCACCTCTGCCGACACGTGCAGGCGGGTCTTGCTTCCGGCGCCGGCGAAGGGGATCACGATCGTGGCCACAGCGGCAAGCCTATGCAGGGGGGAGATACTGACGGCGTGAGGATCGTGGCGACGACGAAGCTCCCCGGCCCCGCATGGGACGAACTCCCCGGCGTCGAGCTTCTCGAGGCGTGGCCGCCGAGTGGGCCGCTGGCCGGCGTCGACGTGCTCGTCGCGGTTGTCGCCCGGGTGGGCGCCGCCGAGCTCGAGCTCCTCCCGCACCTGCGACTCGTCGCGAACTACGGCGTCGGCTACGACCTCGTCGACGTCGTGGAGTGCCGCGAGCGCGGCGTCGCGGTCACGAACACGCCGGGAGTCCTCGACGCCGCGGTCGCCGACCTCACGCTCGCGCTCATCCTCGCGACGCGCCGGAACGTCGTCACGGCGGACCGGTGGATCCGGGAGGGCGGCTGGCGGAACAACTGGGCCCGTCCGAAGCTGCTCGGCCGCGACCTCGCGGGTGCCCGGCTCGGGCTCGTCGGCTTTGGGAGGATCGGCCGCGAGGTCGCCCGGCGCGCCGAGGCGTTCGGCATGGACGTCGCCTTCCACGCGCGCAGCGGCGGCATCGGGCTGGACGAGCTGCTCGCGTCCTCGGACGTCGTCTCGCTCCACGTCCCGCTCACGGAGGAGACGCACGGGCTGATCTCGCGCGCGCGGCTCGGGCTGATGCAGGACGGAGCGACGCTCATCAACACCGCGCGCGGCGGGGTCGTGGACGAGGACGCGCTCGTCGACGAGCTCGTCTCGGGGCGCATCTCCGCCGGGCTCGACGTCTTCGCCGAGGAGCCCACCGTCCCCGAGCAGCTCTTCGGCCTCCCGAACGTCGTCCTCACGCCGCACATCGCAAGCGCGACGAGCGAGACGCGCGCAGCAATGACGCGTGTCCTCGTCGACAACGTCCTCGCCTACGCGCGCGGAGAGCCCCTCATGACGCCGGTCAACGCCTGAACGGCCGGTGGCAGCCACCGTGACGAGAGTGTGCCCCGCGACCGGTCGAGTCCGGACGGTTTGGCTCAACCAAGCGGATCTCTCGCTGTTACAAAGTCGTAATTGGCTGCCACCGGCCGTTGAGGAGCGTCGAGCTACCCCTCGCCGGGACGGCCGGCGGCGACCCAGTCCCGCACCTCGAACCAGTGGCTCGCCCGCAGCGCGTCCGCCAGCTTCTCGTCAGTGTGCTCGGCGTAGAAGACGTGGCGGTCGAGGTCGCAGCAGATCTCGACGTCCGAGAGAGACACGTCGGAGAGAACCATGACCACCTCGGCCGGTAGCTTCGCCTCGGCCACGGTGTAGTGCTTGAACTGGAGCTCGGGCGCGATCTCCATGAGATCGGGCCAGTCGGGACAGGCGCGCGTTACCACGTCCCTGACGGTACCGACAGAGCCCGCTTCACAATCCCCGCAAGCGTCCGTACAAACTCCGGATCTGCGTTCGGCATCTCGATCCGCTCCAGCCGCATGCCGAGCTCCGCCGCCTTCTCGGATGCCTCGACGTCGAGATCCCAGCGGATCTCGAGGTGGTCGGAGACGAACCCGACCGGGCACACGAGCACGCTCTCGACTCCTTGCCGGCTCAGTGCCTCGAGGTGGTCGAGGATGTCGGGGCCGAGCCACGGCTCGCCCGTGGGCGACTCGCTCTGGAAGGAGAAGCTCCACTCCGTCAGGCCCGCCGCCACGGCGACGAGGCGGGCGGTCTCGAGTAGCTGGTCGCGGTACGGGTCGCCGGCCGCGATGATCCGCGCCGGAAGCGAGTGGGCCGTGAAGACGACATGCGCGTCGGTGCCGCGCACGCGCGACGCGAGCAGCTCGACGAAGCCGGGCTCGTCGTGCCAGCTCTCGACGAAGTGGAGCCGTGCGCGGTCGGCGAGCGCCGCCTCGAGCTGCGTCCGGTAGCCGGCGATCGACATAGCGGAGTAGTGCGGCGCGAGGACGAGGCCGACGATCTCGTCGGCTCCCTTGGAGACCGCCAGATCCACGGCGTCCGCTACGCGCGGTGTCCAGTGCTTCATGCCCGAGTAGACCGGCACACCGAGCTCACACTCGAGCGCGGCGCGCGTCTCCTCGGTGATCGCGTTGAGCGGCGAGGAGTCCTCGATCCCGAGCCGCCGGTAGCGCTCGACGAGGTCGGCGAGATTCTCGGGCGCGATCGGCCGGCCGCCGCGGATGTCGGCGTAGTACGCGGGCACGTCGGCGAGCCGCTCGGGCGAGCCGTACGCCATGAGGACGACTGCGGCCTTCACGCCCGGTAATCCTGGACGAAAGCCGTGAGGCGCGTGAGAACGTCGGGATCCGTCTGCGGCAGGACACCGTGTCCGAGATTGAAGACGTGGCCCGCCCCGCCGCCGCGCTCGAGGACGTCGCGTGCCACCGCCTCGACACGCTCCCACGGCCCGAGCAGCAGCGCGGGCTCGAGGTTCCCCTGGACTGCGCGATCGCCCGCGATCTCTCGCGCGACGTCGAGCGGGATGCGCCAGTCGACACCGATCGCGTCGCCCCCGGCATGCGCCATCTGCGCGAGAAGCCCTTCTGTCGCGCCGGTGCCGAAGTGGATCGTCGGAGCGCTCGCCGCGTCGAGCACACGCCGCGAATACGGCGCCACGAACTCCACGTAGTCCTGCGGCGAGAGCACGCCGACCCACGAGTCGAAGAGCTGGATGACGTCGGCGCCCGCGGCCACGAGCGCGGCAACGTACGGCGCGAACTGACCGGCGAGCCGCTCCATGAGTGCGTGCCACACGGCCGGCTCCCGGTACATGAGCGCCTTCGTCCGCGCGAAGTCGCGGCTCGGCTTCCCCTCGACGAGATAGCCAGCGACCGTGAACGGGCCGCCGCAGAAGCCGACGAGCGCGCGCCCGGGCTCGAGCTCGCCGCGCACGATTCGCACCGCCTCGAGGATCGGCGCGCCCCACTCCTCCGGCTCCGCGACGCGCAAGCGCTCGACGTCCGCCGCCGACCGCACGGGCTCGTCGATCACCGGTCCGACTCCCTCGACGAGCTTCACGTCGAGCCCCATCCCGAGGACGGGCGACATGATGTCGGCGAAGAGGACGGCTGCGTCGACGCCATGCCGGCGCACCGGCTGCAGCGTCACTTCCGCGCAGAGCTCAGGCGTGCCGGCGACGTCGAAGAAGCCGTGCTTCTCGCGGATCGCACGGTACTCGGGCAGCGACCTCCCCGCCTGGCGCATGAACCAGACCGGCGTGCGCTCGGTCTGCTCGCGCTTGAGCGCGCGGACAAGGAGCGGTTCGGTGGTCAGACCGCGACGGGGTCCAGGCCCTGCGCGCGGAGGTAGCGCGAGAGGCCTTCCTCGAGCGAGACCTCGGGCTCCCAGCCGAGCAGCTGCTGGGCGCGCGTGATGTCCGGCTTCCGCTGCATCGGGTCGTCGACGCGCAGCGCCTCGAAGACGATCTCGCTCGACGAGCCGGTCATCTTCTTCACGAGCTCGGCGAGGTCGAGGAGCGTCCGCTCGTCGGGATTCCCGATGTTGACCGGCATGTGCTCGCCGCTCTCGGCGAGGAGGACGATGCCGCGGATGAGGTCGTCCACGTAACAGAAGCTTCGCGTCTGCTGCCCGTCCCCGAACACGGTGAGCGGCTCGCTCGCGAGCGCCTGCCGCATGAAGTTCGAGACGGCGCGGCCGTCGTTCGGGCGCATCCGCGGGCCGTACGTGTTGAAGATGCGGACGATCGCCGTGTCGACGCCCTGCTGCTGGTGGTACGCCATCGTCAGCGCCTCGGCGTAGCGCTTCGCCTCGTCGTACACGCCCCGCGGCCCGATCGGGTTCACGTGGCCCCAGTACGTCTCCGGCTGCGGGTGGATCTGCGGGTCGCCGTACACCTCGCTCGTCGAGGCGGTGATGAAGCGCGCGCGCTTGACCTTCGCCAAGCCAAGCATGTGATGAGTGCCGTAGGAGCCGACCTTGAGGCTCGCGAGCGGCATGCGGAGGTAGTCCTCCGGGCTCGCGAGAGCGGCGAAGTGGTAGACGAAGTCGAGCGGCTCGTCGATGAAGAACGGCTCCGAGACGTCGTGCGGGACGAACTGGAACGTGTCGTCGCCGATGTGCTCGATGTTCGCGAGCGAACCGCTCAGGAGGTTGTCGACGCAGATGACCCGCAGGCCGCGCTCGAGGAGGTAGTCGCAGAGATGCGAGCCGAGGAAGCCGGCCCCGCCGGTCACGAGCGCGGTTGGCACGCCGCGACTTTAGCTGCCGTTGCGCGAGGAGAGGAGCGGCATGACGCGATCCCACAGCAGCGCGCCGAGCACGCCGAGGATCAGGCCGATGATGCCGGCGATGAGCACCGTGTTGCGCGGGCTCTGGGCACTGATCTGGCGTGCGCCGGCGGGGATGGTCACCTGCGGCAGTTCGGCCGTTCTCGCCAAGATCAAATATCCCGAAAACGTGTGGAGATCCTGCTGGGTGGCTATGAGCCTCTGCTGGAGAAGGAGCTTGTCCGTTCCAGAAACGGCGGGATCGGCTAGCCCCGTGTTGATGTTCTTGATCGCGGCGTTGTCGGCAGCGACCTCTGCCATGTAGTTCTTGATCTTCGCCTCGGGATACGTGCCGATCCCCGCCACGGCCTCGTTGGCGAGGCCGTTTGCGACGCAGCTGGCCACCTTCCTCTTTGCCGTCTGGACCGTCACCGTGACGAGTGGGTTGACGGCCGCAAGAGCTTTGGTCACCGTGCTGGCGGTCGCGACCTTCTGGACCGAGATCCCCTTGCGGAAGCTCTCGACGGACGTCTTGCAGCGGACCGCGACCTTTTGGTCGATCGACTGCGCATTCGCGAACTGGCCGACTGCGGACGGATTCGTCTGCATCGTCGACACCGGCGACGTGCCGCCCGGGTTGTACGGCTGGCCGACATAGATCGTCGCCGTCGCGCTGTAGAGCTTCCCGCCGCCGAGCGAGACGAGGAAGCCGATGACCGCACCCGCTACGACACCGACGGCGACGAGCCACCAGCGCCTGGCGAGCATCCGCCCGTAGCCGGCGAAGTCCACCTCCTGCTCGGCTTCGGGATCGAAGCCTCTATCGGGGGCAGGGGAAGTCGCCACGAGGGGCGACGATAGCCGAACTGCCTAAGAGCGTTCTCATCAACCGGCGCTCGCGACGCCGCCTGCGGGCTCGAACCCGTCGCCGGTGCGCTCGAGGATCACCTGTGAGAAGAAGCGGGTCATGACCACGCCTTCGCGGAAATCCCCGAAGCGCGGCTCGAGGCGCTCGCCCTCGGCGAGCGCGAGAGCCATCTCCGGGTACCGCGACCCGGCCGCCGTGGGGAGAGGGAAGCCTCCGCCGAAGCGCGGGTTGACGTCCGTCACCTGCAGCTCTCCCGAGGGCTCGCGGAAGCACTGGATGTTGGCGGGGCCGATGATCCCGAGCGTGTCGGCAACGAGGCGGGCGAAGTCGATGAGCTCGGCGTCCTTGATCGACATCCCCTTGATCGACTCGCCGCCCTTCGACTCGATCATGGTGCGCGGAACCGCGGCGACGCAGCGAGCGTCGAGGTCGGAGAACACGTCGACCGAGAACTCCTCCCCCTGGCACGCGGACTGCACCATCGAGTCTTCGGTCGTGTAGCGGAGGAAGAAGTCGAGCTCGTCGCGGTCGTGCGCGCGATAGATGTGGCGCGACCCGAAGCCCTTGCGCGCCTTGACGAATACGGGGAACCGCACGTCGTCGGGCACGTCGCCGGCGAGCCACGTCGGCGGCGAGCCGATTCCCTTCGCGGAGAAGAACGTGTGCGCCTCGTACTTGTCCGAGCAGCGCTCGATCGCGTCGATGCCCGAGACGAGCGCGACGGCGCCGCCGAGGTCGTCACGCGCCCGCGCGAGCTCGCGGTGATCGAGGTCGGTGAGCGGCACCACGAGCCCGACGCCGTGCGCGGCGATGAGCTCCCGCAGGGCATCGACGTAACCCGGATCGTCGAAGCGGGGGACGGTGGCACGAACGTCGGCGCTGTAGAGAGCGGGCGCGAGCGGATCGATGTCGGCCGCCACGGTCGTCGCTCCGGCGCGGCGAAACGCGGTGACGATGTCGACGCGCTGCCCGGCGCAGGTGAAGAGGACTGTCGTCACGGGTGAGGAGCGTAGCCCGGCGGCTCAGCTCGGGTCTCGGCCTCCTCCACCCTGCCAGCCGCCGGTATCGCCCTTGTACGTCGAGCGGAAGAGGGCGAGCGGCGTCCGGGCGAGGATCAGGAGGTCGGTCTTCCAGTCGCGGTGGTCGACGTACCAGACGTCGAGCTCGATCCGCTCGTCCCACGGCAGCGTGGCTCGCCCGTTGATCTGCGCCCAGCCGGTGATCCCCGGGCGCACCTCGAGCCGGCGCAGCTGGCGCGGCGTGTAGCGCTCGACCTGGTAGCGGAGAGTCGGCCGCGGGCCGACGATGCTCATCTCGCCGCGAACGACATTCCAGAACTGCGGCAGCTCGTCGAGGGAGAGCTTGCGGAGGATCCTGCCGGTGCGGGTGATCCGCGAGTCGCCCTCGTTCACCGCGAATCCCGCCCCCATCTTCTCGGCGCCTACGACCATCGTCCGCAGCTTCAGGAGCTCGAAGTCGGCGCCGTTCCTACCGACGCGCGTCTGCCGGTAGAGGACGGGGCCGCCGTCGTCGAGCTTGATCGCAAGCGCAGCCAGCGCGAGCACGGGCGAGGAGACGACGAGCGCCGCACCGGCGATCGCGGCGTCGGCCGCGCGGTTCACGCGACGTTCTCCTCGCGCGGCGGCGTCCAAGTGGCGGGAACTCCGCGCCGCAGGTAGTTCCAGAGCGAGACCACTGTCGCCCACGTGACGAGGACGTAGTAGCGGACGATGCCGACGCGCGCGAGGAAGGCGGCGAGCAACCCGAGCTGGAGCCCGAGCGCCACCGCGTAGATCACGCCGTGGGCGAGCAGCGCGATCGAGCTCGCGAGGAGGACGAGATGGAGCACGCCGCTCGCGTAGCGGAGATGCCGGTGCGAGACCAGCGCGACGCTGTAGCCCAGCGGCTGGCCGCGGAGCATCCGGCCGCGGAGGACGATGAGCCAGCAGTGCTCGAACATCCGCACCTTGCGGCGGTACTCCGTCTCGTTCGACGGCGTCGGCCGCTCGGAGGCGCGCGCCTCGGGCTCGTAGACGGCGCGCATCCCGCGTTGCGGCATGAGGTACGGAAGCGACAGGTCATGACCGAAGCGCGGGTCGACCTCGACGTAGTCCCCGCGCCGCAGCGCGTAGATCGAGCCGTTGCCACCGGTGACCGAGCCGAGCCGCGACTCCGACGTGCGCGTCAGGAGCTCGTAGCGCCAGTAGACGCCCTCCTGGTTCCCGCCGCCGACGGCCTCGAGCTGGAGTCGCCCGCAGACGTACGCGACCTTCGGATCTGCGAGGTTGCGAACGAGCTTCCGTAGCGCGTCCGGCGCCCACGTCGCGTTCGCGTCGGAGAAGGCGACCACCTCGGCGCCGCTCGCGCGCACCGCCGCGTCCTGCGCCGCGACCTTGCCGCCGCGCGGGTTGCGGATCACCCGCGCTCCCGCCGCCGCCGCGAGCTCCTCCGTGCGGTCGGTCGACGCATCCGAGGTGACGACGATCTCGAGGAGCTCCGGCGGGTAGTCGAGCTCGCGGAGGTTGGCGATGCGCCGCTCGATCGCATCCTCCTCGTTGTATGCCGCGACAATTACGGCGACAGACGGGAGGTAGCCGTCGTCCACCGCGACCGGCCTCGTGTGGAGCCGCGCCCCGACGGCAGCAACAGCGGGATAGAGCACGTGCGTCCAAGCGAGCGCGGCGAGCGATGTCCAGAAGACGACGACGGCCGCGATCACGGCCGGGAACGCTAGCGACCGCTCAGCCCCGCGGGAACGGCGTGACGTCCATACTCTCGTTGCGGGGCACGGTGAGTGAGAACGGACGCGAGTACCCCAAGCCCGGTACCGACGCCCGCAGCGAGTACGCGGACTTCGCTCCGAGGGACAGAGTCGCCTGGAAGATCCCGTAGTTGTTCGACGTGATGGTTGCCACGGTCTGCCACGACCGGCCGGCGCGGGTCTGCTGCTGAATCGTCACGTTCTGCTTGTCGTCCGTCGCGTCGCGCCCCCAGATAAAGACCGCTCCATGCGGCTGGAGGTAGGCGACGAGCGGGAAGCGGAACGGGGTGAGCAGCGGCTTCGCCTGCGCAGTAGCGAGCGAGGGCGAACGGAAGTAGAGCCCGCTCTGGAGCGGGCCGATGGGCGGCCTGTCCTCGAGCGAGAACCAGGTCGCGACGGTGGCGCCCGACTTCCAGATCTGATACATCGACTCAGCCAGCCAGCGCGCCTCGAGCAACATCGGAACGCCGTTCGAGTTGGGCGGTTTCGACGACCAGCCGATCTCCGTGACCCAGAACTGCACGGGGCGCGCCGAGGAGATGGCTCCGAGCCGCTCGGCGGTCTGAAGGAGTTTGTTCATCTTCGGCAGGTCCCCGAGCTCCACGCCGCCGGGCGACTTCGCCTTGCCGTAGGGGCCGGTGTTCGAGTACGGATGATGCGCCCAGACGTCGAACTTCGCCTGCGCGGTGCACGTGCGGTGCACAGGCGTTGTGGTCGAGAGGCAGAGCATGTTGCGCATGAAGTTCAGGGGCGGGATCGCGTGGTTCCTGTCCCTCCCGCTCGGCGTGTGCCTGAACGGAGCGAGCTCGCCGGCCACCACAAGGTTCGAGGGGTCCACCCCGTGCACCGCGTCCGCGACCGCATTCACCATCGCGCGGTAGTAGCTCGCGCTCTGCGGGAACAAGTTCTTGTTGTAGTTCGGCTCGTTCCACACGGAGAAGACGTGAGAAGCGGGAGCGGGGCCGAGACCGTCGTAATGCGTCGCGATGGCGGTCGCAAATGCGCGGAGGTCGGCTATCTTCGGCGACCCCCCTGTCCACGCCCCCGGCGGGACGGAATAGGCCCAGCTCGGAGGCGACACGATGTCGAGAATCGGCGTGATGCCGACCGCGTGCGCCGCCGAGACGCTCGCATCCAAGGAGCTCCAGTCGTAGTAGGGCGATGTCGGATCGGTGGGATCGAACCCGCTCACCGGGAGCGTCTTCGGCGCGATCGAAGCCCACGACACGACGAAGCGGGCATACGTCGCGCCGGCGCTTTTTGCCAGCGCGTACGCCGTTGTCGCCTGCGCCCCCAGGAAGAGCGGATCGGCGATCCCCGTCGCGAGCGGTGGCGTCGTGCCTGTCGTCGCCACGAGGAGCGGGGTTGCGTCGCTCCGGGCCGTGGCCGCCGTGGCGGCGGCACCGGCGACGGCGGCGCAAATCAGAGGGAGAGCGATCCAGCGCATTGATCTCCTCGTTCCGGCCACGGCTGGAGCGACGAGGGATGGCCGGCGGTTCATCCTCCGGCAGGGAAGGGCGTGACGTTCATGTTCTCGTTGTACGGCTTCGTGAGCGAGAACGTGGCCGAGGTCACGCCTTGCGCGGAAGCCCGCATCGAGTACGCGGACTTCGCGTGGACGGGCAGTGTCCCCTGGAAGATCCCGTACTTGTTCGACGTGATGACTGCCACGGTCTTCCACTTCCTGTCGACCTTCATCTGGATCGTCACGGTCTGCCGGTCGCTGGTCGCGTCGCGCCCCCAAATCAAGACCTTCCCCCCCGAATGGAGGTAGGCGACGAACGGGAAGCGGAACGGTGCGAGCAGCGGCTTCACCTTCGCGCCGGAGAGGGAGGGCGAGTTGAGGTAGAGGCCGCTCTGGAACGGCGTGCTCTTCGGCTCGTCCTGGAGCAGGAACCAGGTCCCGAGAGTGGCGCCGGACTTCCACAGCTGGTAGAAGGACTCGCCTACCCAGCGCGTCAAGAGCCCGATCGGAACACCATGCGTGTTCGGCGGCTTCGAGGACCAGCCGATCTCCGTCACCCAGAACTGCGGAGCCTGCCCCGACTGGGTGGTGATGGCCCCGAGCTGATAGGCCGTCTGAAGCAGCTTGTCCATCTTCGGCAGGTCGCCGAGCTCAACGCCGCCGCTGACGGACGCGTGGCCGTAGGGGCCCTTGTCCGAGTACGGATGATGAGTCCAGACGTCGAACTTCGCCTGCGCGCTGCACGTGCGCTTCACGGGCGTCGTGGTCGAGATGCAGAGCATCGTGCGCATGAAGTTGAGAGGCGGGATCACGTTGTTCTTGTCCGTCTTGGTCGCCGCGTGCTTGAACGGAGCGAGCTCGCCGGCGAGCGCGAGGTTGTTTGGGTCGACTGCGTGCACCGAGTCCGCGACCGCATTCACCATCGAGCGGTAATAGGTCGGGTCTTGCGGATAGAGGTTCCGGTTGAAATTCATCTCGTTGTAGACAGAGAAGGCATGAACAGCGGGGGCGGGGCCTGAGCCGTCGTAACGACTCGCGAGGGCGGTCGCGAACGAGCCGAGCGAGTTGATGTCCGGCTGCCCGCCGGTCCATGTGCCCGGCTTGACGTGGTAGGCCCACTTCGGCGTCCCCACGATGTCGAGGATCGGCTGGACACCATGCGACACCGCCGCCGACACGGTCGCATCGAGCGAGCTCCAGCGGTAATACGGCGACGACGGGTCGGTGGGATCGAACCCGCTCGAGGGCAGGGTCAGCGGCGCTACCGACTTCCACGACACGTCGATGCGCGCATACGTCGCGCCGGCCTGGCTGGCCATCGCGAACGCCGTCGACCGCTGTGACGTCTGGAAGATCGGATCGTAAAGCGCCGTCGCCAGTGGCGGCGTCGAGCCAGTCTTCAAGGAGATGATCGTCGTCCGGGCAGTGGCCGCGGTCGCGGCGACTCCGGTAACGACTGCACACACGAGGGAGAGCGCGAACCACCGCATTGCCTTGCCCCTTCCATGGGTAACCCCGGCGACGGTGTTCCGGCGCGACCGCAGAGAATCCATCACCCTCACGCCGGGCGTTGTACCAGAAGCCTCTCAAACCTGTTCGAGTGCTTTACCACGCCCTTACAGACAAAGCCGCCACATCAGAACGCGCCCCGCCGGCCGAAGACGGCCGGAAGCGTCATCAGGAGGATTCGGATGTCGCGAACGAGCGTGAGGTTCTCGATGTACTCCCGCTCGACGGCGAGGCGCTCGGGGAACATCAGCTCGCCTCGGCCGTAGACCTGCATCGGGCCGGTGATCCCCGGCTTCACCTTCAGCCGGAACTGGTGCTCGGGCAGGTAGCGCTCGACGAGGTCGAGCTGCTCCGGCCGCGGCCCGACGAGAGACATCTCACCGCGGAGGACATTGATGAGCTGGGGCAACTCGTCGAGACTCATCCGCCGCAGCAGCCGGCCGACACGAGTCACGCGCGGGTCGGCTGTGAGCTTGAACATCGGGTCTGCCAACTGCTCGAACGGGAGGATCTCCTTGAGCATCTCCTCCGCATCCCGGACCATCGTTCTGAACTTGAGCATCACGAACGGCTCCCCGTCCTGGCCGGCTCGTGTTTGCCGGAATACGACGGGCAGGCCGCCGTCGAGTAGTACCGCCACGGCCGCGAGCAGGAAGAGGGGAAGCGTGACCACGATCGTCAGCAGGGCGACCACGACGTCGAACATTCGCTTGAGGGCGATCGTCGACCGCGAGATGTCCCAGGTGTTGTAGTCGAGCAGCGGCAGGTCTGCGATGTGCGCGAGATGCGTCGCACCGCCGAACATCCCGCGCGACGGCGGAATCACGCTGAGCCGCAGGCCGCGCAGACGGCAGAACGGGAGGAGCTCTTCGAGCAACGCCTCGTTGAACTCGCTACAGGCGACCACGATCCGATCGAGACCTTTCCCGATCCCGTCGAGGCGCCCGTGCAGCTCGGCGCAGCTGTCGATCCGCCCGACGATCTCCGCGTGGATGTCGGGGAAAAGCTCGAGCTTGCGAGCGAAGGCCTGGGCCAGCGGACCGTCCCCGACGACGAGCACGCGTTGTGGCGTCACCGCGCGCCGCCAGAGCCCACGCGCTGAGGCACGCAAGAAGAAGGCGAACGCGAACGTCGCACCCCCGAGGAGCACCCGGCCGGTGGGACTCAACTGCAGCGCCGGAAACGGCACGAGCAGGAGGGAGATGAGCGTCATGCTCACCAGCGCCCACATGAGGAGCCAGGGCACCTCGTCGACGGTCAGATGGCGCATCGTCTGCTGGTCGCGGTCGTACAGACGGGCGACTTTCGCGACCACGATCCAGATCGGAGCGGAGAGCACGAACACGAGCGCAGGCCCCGTGCGGTTCTCCCAGAGGCCGACCACGATTGCGGCAAGGAGGACCGCCAGCATGTCCGCGGTGGCGAGCATCCGCCGCAGGAGGGCATCGGGGCCGTAGCGCTGAGTGGCGGGGTCCGGGGCCAGCAAGGGTTCGGCATCGGCACTCGGCCCGCCGGTGACGACCTCGGCCTCGCTCACGGCGTCCTCGCCCTCATCAGCGGAAGAGCGGCTGATGGGGGTTGAGCCGCCGGGCTTCCGCAAGGTCGCGCCTCGCCTGTGCGACGTGGCCGCGCTCCGTCTCGATGCGGGCCGCGGTCTCCCAGAGGCTCCAGTCGCGGGGCGACCGTTTGATCGCCGCGCCGATCCATTGCGCAGCGAGGCCGTAGTCATGCTCTGCCTCGTAGACAAGACTGAGCTGGAGAAGCGGAGTGGCGGCCCACGGCTCGATCGCCTTGGCGGCAAGGGCTTGGGAACGCGCGCGTGCGCCGTCGCCGGCGTTGACGGCCGCCTGGCTGTTGCGGAGGTGAACGCCTGCGGCGAGCACGACGAACTGCGCGATGACGGCCCCCACAGCGAGAACGGCGAGCGCCGGCCGTGCGGCGCCGATTCCGCCCGGAGAGGGCTTGCGCGTCGAGGGGCGAGACCCGAGCGCCACTCCGAGCATTCCGACCCCGACGAGCGCAACCCCGGCTAGCTGCCAGACCCAGTCGTACGCAGCGGCGACGAAGAAAGCACATCCGCACGCGGCGGCGGCTGCGACGTCCGCCCTCTGCAGGGCGCGCGCGGAACGGACGGCGCCCACGACCCCGGCGAGAACGGCGCCGCCGAGAAGCAGGAGCCCGATGATCCCCAGCTCGGCAAGCGCCTCGAGGTAGAGGGAGTGCGCGCTCTCGGTGAACGCGGGGAGCGATCCGTGTTGCAACCACCAGGCCCCGTACGAGCCAGCGCCTCCCCCGTTCAGAGGATGCGCGCGGAACTCGGAGAGAGCGGCGCTCCAGAACTGCCAGCGGCCGCTGCCGGAGGTGCCCAGCAGGTGCGCCGTCGTGGCGGTCGAGGCCGTCTGGCCGGCGACTGAGACGGTCTTGAACTCGTCGAACTTCCGGATCGGATGCGAGAGGACGAGCGCGGCGACCGCCAGGACGACGACGGCCACCACCGCGCCGACCGCCACGACGCGGGGCGGCGAGGGAAGACGGCGTCCCAGCTCGGCGAGCCCGAGCCAGGCGAGGGCCGAGACGACGCAGGCGGCTCCGATCAGAAGCGCCGCACGGTGCCCTTGCGAGACGCCGATCGCGGTGCTCGTCAGGCCGTTGACGAGCGCCTTCTTGTGGACGAGCGCTGCGACGGCCGCTCCGCTTCCAACTCCGGCGACGGCGATCGCGGCAACGGCGGCCCACCGTCTCGGCGTTAGCACGAGATACCCGAGCATGCCGATTCCAGCCGCGACGAAGGCGCCGCGAGACGACGCGAAGTACATGTCGGCGGCGAG
This sequence comes from Gaiellaceae bacterium, assembly GCA_035532455.1. Lineage (GTDB taxonomy): Bacteria > Actinomycetota > Thermoleophilia > Gaiellales > Gaiellaceae > Palsa-739. The sequence goes on from DATKRA010000001.1 coordinate 58,032, forward strand.
GATCGGCAGCGGTAGCGCCGCCACGGCGCTCAACACGCGCGAACGCCGCGACGTCATGACCGCCAACAGCAGCGGGTACGCGAGCGCGACCTCGATGGCGAGGCCGTTCCAGTACCCGACCGGGAAGCTGAGGCGCGCGGCGAGCGCCGGGAGGAGGTTCGTGTCGTATGGCACGCCGAACGAGCTCGGAAAGAGCCGGCTCACGAGGGCGACGGAGGCGATTCCCGTCAGGCCGAGCCCCGCTCCGCCGACGAGAATGCCCGCCGGCACGATCCGCGCGAGCGCGACGGCGATCGCGAGCACGGCGACGTAGAGGGAGATCTGATCGAACTGCGCGAACGCCCGCTCGGCGTCGGACGCCCAACGCATCGAGATCAGCACCCAGACGGCGAAGCTCGCCAGCAGGCCGACGGCGGCGAGCGTCAGCCGGTCGGCGCCAAACCGCGCCGACGCCATGCCGGTCGCCGCGCCAAGTCCGAGGAGCCACCACGCCGTGATCCCGGCATACGCTTTGGTCGTTGCATCGAAACCGCCGTTCGCGTAGGAGAGCGCGAAGACGGCGACGGCGACGGCGAGCCCTGCTGCGATGTTTCTGACCGCCGCAGCGTCGAGGTTTCTGACCGTCGCGGCGAGGTAAAAATCATTTCTCGTCCGCGCCACAGTGCGCTAGAGTACCGCGCATGTTACGCGGGTTCCGTTGGCTTGCTCTCGCCGCCGTGGTGACCACGGCGGCACTCGTCGGGCCGTCCGCCGCGCTTGCCTGTGACGGCAGCGGGTCGGCCGTGAGCATCTATACCGAGTGCACGCCGTCCCCGAAGGGGGGAACACACCCGAAGCAATCCCATAAGCCCAGTGGGAGCACGCAACCGACGGCGCCGCCTTACGTTGCGCCGACGCCGGTGCCCGTCTCGCCTGTGACGAAGCACGCGATCGCGCGCTCCGGCAACGACAGGAAGGTCTTGAACAACCTCGTCCGGAACCCCGGCCTCGTCGACTCCCAGCGCCTGAGCGCTGTGCGGACGGCCTCACCGGCCTCAGCGTCAACCCTCGGCTCGGCGTTCGATCTGGGTTCCGGACCGACGCTCCTCCTCGTCTTGCTCGCCGGCTCCGTGCTCGTACTGCTCGGTACCGGTGGTGTTCGCGCCTGGCGCAACCGGCATCGCGTCTAGAACCGCAACCGTCGTCGTCCCGACGCATCTCGGCGGGCGGCGGCTCGAGCGTGTGCTCGACTCGCTCGCCGAACAGACCGCGCCGGCGCGCACGATCGTCGTCGACAACGCCGGCCCGAGCGACGTGACGGAGATCGTCGGGCGCCACGACTTCGCCGAGCATCTGCGGCTGGAGGAGAACGTCGGCTTCGGCCGCGCCGTCAATCGCGCCGCTGCCCTGAGCCGCGAGGACGTGCTCGTGCTCGTGAACGACGACTGCGTCTGCCACCCCGGCTTCGTCGAGGAGCTCGTGGGCGCCCTCGACCCGGCCAACGGCGTGGTCATGGCGGCGGGCGTCCTCGTCGAAGCGCACAACCAGACCACGATCGACACGGCCGGAGTAGAGCTCGACGACACGCTCCTCGGCTTCGACTATCTGAACGGCGTGCCGCTCTCGTCCATCGGTCCCGAGACGCCCGCTCCGGCCGGCCCCTGCGGCGGAGCTGCAGCCTTCGAACGCTCGGCCTTCGCCGAGGTGGGCGGTTTCGACGAGAACCTGTTCGCCTACTGGGAGGACGTCGACCTCACGCTGCGGCTCGTCCGCGCCGGCGGCCGCTGCGCGCTCGCGACTCGGGCCGTCGGAACACACGAGCACTCGGCGACGCTCGGCTCCGGGTCGAGCCGCAAGAACTACCTCATGGGCTTTGGGCGCGGCTACGTCCTGCGCAAGTGGAGCGTGGTCGGCTCCCCCGGCCGCGCGCTCCGCGTGCTCGCGAGCGACGCGGTCGTGTGCGGAGGTCAGCTCGTGCTCGACCGGACGGCGGCGGGCGTGCGCGGGCGCGTCGCCGGCTTCCGCGCCGCGGGCAGCGTGCCGCGGGAGCCGTACCCGGCAGCGCTACTCAGCACGGCTCCGCAATCACGGGGGACGCTCGTCCGACGGCTGAGACGGCGCCTGCGGCTCCGCACGCGGCCCGTCGCGCACGGCTAGGCTCGCCGCCGTGGACGTCGTCATCGTCGCCTTCCACGCGCACGACCGCCTCCGCCGCTGCCTCGAGTCGCTGCGTGACCACCCCGGCGGGCAGCGCCTCAACATCGTGGTGGTGGACAACGGCGACGACGCCGCAACGGCGGCGCTCGTGCGGGAGGTGCTTCCCGGCACCGAGACGGTCGAGCCGCATGCGAATCTCGGCTTCGGCCGCGCCTCGAACCTCGGCATCCGCCGCGGGCACGACGAGTACGTGCTCCTTTTCAACCCCGACGTCGAGCTTGGTGCCGGGACGCTCGACCGGCTCGTCGAGGTGCTCGCCGAGCATCCCGACGTCGGCATGGTCGGCCCGGAGCTCGTGCGGGAGGACGGCTCGCTCGATCACGCCGGACGCCGGTCGTTTCCCACCGTGTTCGGCGCCCTCGGCCACTTCGCCGGGGTGGGCCGCGCGCTGAGCGGCGGGCCGCTCGCGCAGTACCGCGCGACGGAAGTCGTCTCCGGCCCGGTCGACGCGGTGAACGGCGCGTTCATGCTCTGCCGGCGGGTGGCGCTCGAGGAGGTCGGGCTCTTCGACGAGGGCTACTGGATGTACATGGAGGACCTCGACCTCTGCTACCGGCTGCGGCAGGCCGGATGGCTGACGTGGTACGAGCCGTCGGTGCAGGCGCTCCACGTCAAGCACGGGACGAGCGGAGCCGTGCGCTCGCCGCGGCTCGTCTGGGCGTTCCACTACGGCATGTTCCGCTTCTATCGGAGCCACTATGCGCCGCAGCGGAACCCCGCGATGAACTGGCTCGTCTACGCGGGGATAGCGACCCGAGCGGCCGGAACGCTCGCCGCATCGGTCACGACACGGGCCGTTCGGCGCGGGTCGAATTGGCAGAGACGCGGCTACAGTGAGCCGCTGTGAACGCTGCGGCGAACACTCCACACCCGGTGAGAATCCGCGACGCGACGCTGTCCGGCCGGATCCGGGCAAATCTCTCCGATCTCGTCCGCTTCCGGCACCTCGTCTGGTACATGGCGATGAGCTCGCTGGCCGTCGAGAGCCGCGGGACGAAGCTCGGTCGATCGTGGTGGGTCCTCGAGCCGCTCGCGTTGATGGGCGTCTACACGGTGTTCATAAAGGTCATCCTCCATCGCGGCGGGGCGAACTTCCCGCTCGCCGTCCTCGCGGCGCTTCTGTCGTTCGAGTTCTTCGCCCGGTCGGTGGGACGGAGCATGAGCCTGTTGAAGGCAACGCAGAGCTCGATGCTGAGCGTCGCGTTCCCGCGGACGGTGATCCCCCTGGCCGTGACGCTCTCTGAGTCGATCCGGCTCATCATCGCCGTGGCGGCGTACATCGCGATCGCAGCCCCGTTCGGAGTCATGCCGTCGCCGGTAACGGCCCTCGCTCTACCCTTCATCGTCGTCGAGATTCTGTTCACGCTCGGGGCGAGCTACTTCTTCGCCGCCACATCGGTCTTCTTTCGCGACCTGAGCAAGATCACCGATTATCTGTTCTGGCTCCTCTTTCATCTCGCGCCGGGGATGTACACGCTTGCGATGGTCCCTGCGAAGTACCGGATCATCTTCGCCTTCAACCCGTTCACGACGTTCTTCGAGGGTCTGCGAGCGCCGCTTCTGTACGGCCTCGCGCCCGGCTTCTCCTCCGTACAGACGGGCATCGTCTTCCTTGTCTCGGTCATCCTCTGCATTGCCGGCTACCTCTACTTCCTGCGGCGCGAAGGCTCGTTCAACAAGGTCGTCGTCTGAACATGGAATCTGACGAACTCGCAATAGCGGCACACGGCCTCGGTGTGAGGTACGACCTCCGCCAGACGAAAAACCGAACGTTGCGCCGCTCCCTTGCCGCGGCAGTCGGCGCGCGGCCCGGCGCCGAGCAAGGCATTTTCTGGGCGCTCCGCGACGTGGACTTCGTCCTTGCTCCGGGAGAGATCCTCGGCGTGATTGGAAAGAACGGATCCGGAAAGAGCACGCTCCTCCAAGTCATCGCGGACATCATCAGCCCCGACGAGGGAACGATTCGGGTCGTCGGGCGTCGGCCGACGCTGCTCACGATCGGAGCCGGATTTGAGCGGGAGCTGACGGGACGCGAGAACATCCGGCTGAACGCCGCATACCTTGGGTTCTCTCGGAAGGAGATCGAACGGCTGGTCGAGCCGATCGCCGAGTTCTCCGAGCTCGGGCAGTTCCTCGACCAGCCGCTGAAGACGTACTCGACCGGTATGCGGGCGAGGCTCGGGTTCGCGATCGCCGTCCACACCGACCCGGACATCTTGCTCCTCGACGAAGTCCTCAGCGTCGGCGACGCCGACTTCCAGGAGAAGTCGCGCCACCGGATGCTCGAGATGATGAACCGTGCCCGTGCGATCGTCGTCGTGAGCCATAGCGGAGAGATGATCGAACGCACGTGCTCGAAAGTCCTGTGGCTCGAGAAGGGTCGGGTTCGTGACTTCGGAGATCCCGAAGCGGTGATCGCCGACTATCACAAGTCCACCGTCAAACTGATCCCACCCGCGCCGCCCGCCGAGCAGCAAGCCGCGGTCGCCCGCATCCGGTAGCTCCTTGGTCGTCGAAAGCATCCGCGGACCCCAGATCGGCGCGCGTGCGCGCCTCGCTTACCTGATGCAGCGCGCGCGCGACCTGTACGAGTTCCGTTACCTCGTGCGATACCTCGCGTCGTCGGCGCTACAGGTCGAGCGCGTGAGCTTGTCCTTCGGCTTCCTCTGGTGGCTACTCGACCCGCTACTGATGATCGCCCTGTGGACGACCTTGTTCGTCGTGATTCTCGAGCGGGGCAGTCGCAGTTCGTACCCCATCCCCCTCTTCCTCATGTCGACGCTGCTTGTCTGGCAGTTCGTGAATCGTACGACCCGAAACAGCGTCGCCCTGACCCACTACAAGGAACTTCAGATGCGCCCGATCGCGTTCCCGCGCGCGGTCTTCGCGCTGGCCAACACGCTCGCCGAATCGGTCAAGCTCTCCATGGCACTCGCCTTTTTCCCGGTCGCTGCGGTGCTGTTCGGGCAGCCCCTGTCGCCGGTGCAACTACTCGCCGTGCCACTCATCCCGATTCTGTTGACGACCACGGTCGGCCTAGCGTGGTTTTTCTCGGCGTTGAACTTCGTCTTCCGGGACACAGAGCGGCTGATCGGGATCCTGTTCCGGCTCTGGATGTTTCTCTCCCCGGTCATCTACGCGCTCGAGAGGGTCCCGGCTCGGTTCCGTCTCCTCTACGAGCTCAATCCGCTGTGTCTCATCATTGAGTGTTTCCGAGAAGTTCTCCTCTACCACCAGATACCGAGCCTGTCGTATGTCGGGGGGGCAGTGGCCGCAGCCGTAATCACTGCGACCATCGGGTTCGTCTTCTTTCACATTCAGGAGCCGCGCTTCGCCAGGCTCAACTGAGGCCGCGCCTACCGCCGGTCTCAGCAACGAGTGCGGGTTCAAGTCCGTCGCTCCGGTACTTCCCACGCACCTCGCTCCGAAGGCGAAGGAGGATCGCCAGCCACGGTGATCCACTCGACATCGGGCGGAGGGTCGCCTATCGTGCTCCGATGATTGCGAGTATCCTCGGCCGGTGATCGACGTGGCTGGACGAGGATGCCGACCACCCAGGGGACTCAAGTCAATCGCTGAATCGCCCGTCTACCCGGTGACGCTGAGATGATCGTTCGCCCAAACCTTGATCCGGAGATCGCCGCTTACGCCTCGCGGCCCCTGCAGGCAGAACTCTGATGAACGAACACGGCACGTCGAGCCGGACTCGGTCGGCACGTGTTGCCACAAGGAGCACATCCAGCACCAAGGCTCCGACGCCCGCACGTGCACGGCGCCAGCGCGCTCTCGTCGTCTTGGGCATGCACCGCTCAGGCACCTCCGCCCTCGCTCGCGTGCTCAGCCTGCTCGGGGCGCGGCTCCCGGACAACCTCCTCACGGGTGACGACACGCCGGGCAATCCGCTCGGCTTTTGGGAGCCGGCTCGCGTCGTCGAACTCCACGAGGAGCTCTTGGGCGCCTCCGGACGCACGTGGTTCGACCTCGAGCCCTTCACGCCGGAGTGGTTCACGTCAGATCTCGTCCTCTCATATGTCTCACGCCTCGCAGACGTCGTACGCGAGGAATACGCAAAGGCACCGCTTCTCGTGGTCAAAGACCCGCGGATCTCCCGGCTTGTTCCGCTCTGGCTGGAAGTCTTCGAACGGCTGGACATTGAACCGCTCTTCGTCATCGCCTTACGCAATCCGCTCGAAGTCGCCGCGTCACACGCGCAACGCGACCAGTTCCGATTCCCCCTCTCCCTCCTCCTTTGGCTACGGCACATGCTCGATGCCGAGGCAGCCACCCGCGGCCACCAGCGGGTCGTCGTCTCATACGACGACCTCCTGGCCGACTGGCGGCCGGTCGTTGCGCACATGGGACGCCAACTCGGCGTGCAATGGCCACGCGCCTCCCACACCTCCGAGCTCGAAATCGACGGCTTCCTCCGTCACGACGCGCGCCACCACACCATCGCAGACGAGGAACTCGAATCTCGAGACGACCTCAGCCCATGGGTACGCGACACATACCGCACCCTCCGCCGTATCAGCCACCGCCAGACGCCGCACGACCTCCGCGCGCTCGACGCCATCCGAGACGAAGTCAACAAGTCCGAGCTCGCATGGGGCAGCATCGTCCACGATTCACTTCACCGCTTGCAGGCCGAACGCGCGAGGTCTAGTGAGCGAATCACCGAGCTCGACGAGGAGCGGACGCGGCTTGTCGCCGAGCGCTCCGCGGCCGCCGACGCCGCCCAGACCGAGCTCGCCGCACTACGCGCACAACACGAACAAACGGCGGCCACCCTCGCGGAACGAGATGCCGAACGGCCACGCCTCGACGCAGCGGTGGCCGAGCTCGAACACCAGCTCGAACAGCTACAGGATCGACTCGCCGAGCGCTCCGCGGCCGCCGACGCCACCCAGACCGAGCTCGCCGCACTACGCGAACAACACGCACAGACCGCGGCCGCCCTCGCGGCCTTGACGGCTGAGCTCGCTCGTGTGCGTCGTGATCTCGGGGATCGTCTCGCGCGGAAGGAGCAGGAGCTCGGTCGAAATCTCGAAGAGCTCGAACTGTTCGCGGAGGCACAAGCTGCAGCGCGAGTTGAGCTCGAGACCCTCCGCCGCGACTCCCGCACGCTCGCCGCGCTGATCGCCGGCGGCCGCATCGGAACCCATCGACAGCAGTCGCGCTCCCAGCTTTTCGCCTGGCTGGCCGGCGGCCGGCTTCGCCTCGTGCTGAGCTTCCTCCGAACGCGGCGGGCTCGAGAGGTCGACGCGCTCGAGTACCTCCTGCGGTACGAGGACGTGAGCGCCGCGGGGCTGAATCCCGTCATGCACTACGTCGAGTTCGGTCGGCGGGAGGGTCGCGACCCGGGCACGGTGGGTCCTCCGGCTCCCGCGGATGCGGAGAAGAGCGTACGCCGCGTACCACGGTGGCGAACCGTCTCGCAACTCGGCGCCTGGCTGGTCCGCGGCCGCGTCCGGTTCCTCGTCCGCTACGTCCGGATCCGCCGCAGCGGGCGCTTCGATGCCGCGGCGTACCTTGCCGCGAATCCCGACGTGGCGACTGTCAACATGAACCCGCTCACGCACTACATCGCGCACGGCGCCGGCGAGGGCCGTCCGATGCGCCCCGCCCCTGCGCCCGAGGCGCTCCCAGCGCCGGCGGCCACCCCGAGCCGCACGCGCCGGCGGAATGCCGTCGCAGGCGTCGTCAAGCGGAACGTGCCGGAAAGCTCAGCCGTCTGCCTCATCCACGCCTACGAGGACGACGACCTCGATCTCGGGCCGAGGCGCGTCTGGCGGCTCCAAGCAGACATGAGCGCCGAGCAACTCGTCTCAGCGATCGAACACGCGCGCGAAGAGGGAGCAACCCACGTCCTCGTCACCGCCGACGCCTTGCCTCTAATCGACACCCGGCGCGGCCTCAGCGACTACCTAAGCCACTACACGCGGCCGGTCATGCGCCGCGACCACGACTGCGCTCTCTTCTTCCTCGCCGGCGGTCGCCAAGCACCCGCGCGAACAGGCGGCCTCGCCGAGATCGTCTCCGCCGTCGTCCCACGCACCCACTCTCTCGTGATCATCGGCCCGGAGCTCGACGGAGGGTCACGCGTCGTCTTACGGCTCCCCGAGGTCGAGCCGAACGGCGTCATGACGGAGTCGCTCGCGCAGTTCCGCGCGCAAGGTGCCCGCTACCTCGCGCTCTCGGCCGACCAGCTGCCCGCATTCGAGCGTCACGACGACCTCAGACGGTACGTGGACAACAACTATCGCGTCATCGTGCGGCGCGACGGGGTCGGCATCGTCTACGAGACGGTCGACTCGCCTGCCCCGCGGTCCGCCGGCGACTGAGGGCTGGATGGATCCGACACGCGTCCTCATCGTCTGCCATAACCATCCCGCCATCCGTCCCGGGGGCGCTGAGGCGTACGCATTCGAGCTTCACAAGGCGTTCATGCGCTCGGCCGATTTCGAGCCGGTTTTCCTGGCGCGTTCGGCCGTGGACGGCGCATTCCTTTCTCCGCACGAGCGACATCTCATCGACCCACACACTGACCCGACCCAGGTCTTGTTTCCCACCTCGCCCCGGAGCTTCGATCACTTCCTCGGTCAGGCACGCCGCCGCGGGCTCACGGCCGCCCGGTTCGCGAAGATCCTCAATGAGGAGCGCCCTGACGTCGTCCACTTCCAGCACACGCAGTGGCTCGGCTACGACTTCGTTCGCGTCGCCCGGCAGACGCTACCGAACGCCGCGATCGTCTACACGCTCCAGGAGTTCCTGCCGATCTGCCACCACAATGGCCAGATGGTCCGGACGCTCGAGGAGTTCGAGCTCTGCGAGGAGGAGTCGCCGCTGCGGTGTCATGAGTGCTTCCCGCAGTTCACACCGGAGCAGTTCCTTCTGCGCAAGCGACTGATCCAGTCCCACCTGGCTCACGCGGACCTTTTCATCACCCCGAGCGAGTTCCTGCGCGACCGGTACGCCGCTTGGGGGCTGCCGCCGGACAAGATCGTCGTCGAAGACTACGGCCGACTGCCCGTCCAGCCGCTCCCGGAAGCGAGGCGCGCGGGAGCGCGGACACGCATCGGCTTCTTCGGTCAGATCACGGCCTACAAAGGCGTCGACATCCTCCTCGAGGCGATGGTGCACCTCTCCGAGCGGAAGAGCCCGGCCACGCTCAGGGTGCACGGAGCGAACCTCGAGATACAGTGGCCCGCCTTCCAGGCGCGAATCCACGAGCTGCTCGATGCGACGCGCGCCAACGTCACGAACGTCGGACGATATAGCCACGAGCAGTTGCCTGCCCTCATGTCTCAGGTCGACTGGGTCGTCGTACCGTCAATCTGGTGGGAGAACTCCCCACTCGTGATCCAGGAGGCGTTCTCGCATGGGCGCCCGGTCATCTGCAGCGACATCGGGGGGATGGCGGAGAAGGTCGAGGACGGCGTTACCGGACTGCATTTCCGCGCCAGTGACCCGAAGGCGCTCGCGGACGTGATCGAGACAGCCGTAGGCGACCCCTCGCTTTGGGCGGAGCTCCGGTCGCACATCTCGCCCGCATACCCGATGGACGAGCACGTTGCACGCATCTCGGAGCTCTATCGCGAGGTGCTTGCCCGGCGCGCGGTGGTGGCGCCGTGAGCTCGCTTGTCTCGGCCGCCGACGTGGCCACGCTCGCGGCAGTCGACCTCGGCGACTCGGTCGTCGCGGCCGCGTTCTCGGGCGCCGGCCTCGAAGGATGCTCGAACGTCACACTCAAGAGCGACGGTCGAGAGCTCGAGACGCGCTGGCGGCTCGTCGGCGACTCGCTCGTACTCGCCACCGCACGACGAGTCGGACCGGCGGAGAGGCTCGGGGAGACCCTCATCACGTTCGCGGACGGAACGGCTCTTACCGCGCCGCTCGCCGACGTCGACTCCGAACCTGCCGACCTGCTTCGAGCCCTTCTCGAGCTGCCGCCGGACAGTCGCCGGGCGGCGCTGCATTTCCTCGCCTGGGGCGCTCCACGACACAGCGATGCGGCGTTCGACGCCGCCATGGCAAGCGCGAGGACAGTCTTGCGAGATCACCTCCAGCTGTCGCTGGGCAAGCGCGGCGAGCGCCGCTCCGCCGTTCTCAACTCGGTGGTCGCCTGCGGCGGGGGAGCGTTCTACCTCCGCGGCTGGATTCGCGACGAGGCTGGGAAGCCGACGAGCGTGAAAGCGGTGACGCCGCATGGCGGCACCGTCGACCTGCTCGGCGAGGCGGCCTGGGAAGATCGCCCGGTGGTCGCGGCGTACTTCGGCGACGGCCACGGCTCAGCCGAGGTACGCGGCTTCTGCTGCCTCGTCCACCTGCCGGCGGATCCAACGCGGGGCGAGTGGCTCATAGAGCTTCATGACGCGGAGGGTGCGACCGAGTCGGTTCCACTCGAGCCGACGCACGACCTCGAGGCTGCCCGGGAATCGATCCTTCAAAGCCTCGTCGGAAGCCCGACTCCTGCGGTCGCGGAGATGGCGGTCGCAGCGATCGAGCGGGTGCAGACGGCCGCCGCCAGGCCGCGCGGCGAACGGATCCACGGCTTCGGAAAGCGACCGACGAACGCGGCCGTCTCCCTCGTCGTGGCAGCGGGATCGGATCCCTCGGTCGTCGAGCATCACCTCGCTGCCTACGGATCAGATCCGGAGTTACGAGCGGTCGAGCTGGCGTTCGTCGTGACGTCTACCGCGGCGGAGACGCTCCTGCCCGACGCACCGGGCCTGCACGAGATCTACGGCATTCCCTTCTGCGTGATCGTTCCTCCCGAGGAGAGCGCGGCCTCGTTCGCAGCCGCGGCCAACGCCGGTATCCGGGCGTCGGGCGGACGTGTCGTCGTGCTCGCCCCCGGCGACATGATTCCCGCCGCCTCAGGATGGCTCGGCCGCCTCATCGAGACCCACGACGCGCATCCGGAAGCCGCGATCGTCGGCGGCACCGTCGTCCGCGCCGACGGAACGGTCGCATCGGCAGGCGTGAGCTTTGCGCGCGAAGGCAACTCCGCCGTCGCGCTGCCGAACGACGCCGGCTCGCCGCGGCGCACGCTCTTTCCCGCACCGCATCCGGTGGACGCTGTCAGCGGCTATGTGCTCGCATCGGCCGCCACGCTGGCCGCGGTTGTCGGTCTCTCCGGGAGTTGCATCGACGACCGGGCTGAGCTGTTCGCCGTTTGTCTCCGTCTCACCGCGAGCGGGAAGCAGTGCTGGTGCGCTCCCGCAGCGGAGTTCTACGACTTCCGGGCCCACACAACGCCGGTGGGAATCGGCGAGGCCGGCGAGCGCTATGACGCGCTCGTGCTTGGGAGACTCGTGCCCGAGACGAGCAAGCGCGCGCTGCCGGCAAAAGTGAAGCCTGGGCCGGCGCCATCGAAATTCACGCTGCTGTCGAAACATCTCCGCGAGCCGTCAGAAACCGAGGCCGTAGGCGGCCACGGGATGACGGTTGTTGGACACGCACTCGCAGCGGGCCGGCCGGTCGACGCAGTCGTCGTGCGCTACGACGGCGTCGAGTTGGCACGCACGAGCTGCGACGCCACCACGCCGCGCGTGGCCGACGCTCATCCAGAAGTCGAGCACGCGGGACGGTCCGGCTTCGTGCTGCCGTTCAGCCTCTTGGGGCTTCCGGAGCAGTTCGAGATTCAGATCGAAGCGGAAATGGAGTCCGGAGAGGTGCTACCGATCGGCACCCGTCGCGGGACGCGGACGACACTGCAAACCGACTACGACCCGCACCTCCGGCCGCTGTTCGTCACCACCCTCGGCCGCACCGGTTCGAGCTGGCTGATGCTGCTACTCGCGCAGCATCCGGAACTCGTCGCGTATCTGCCGTTCCGCCTCGAGCCACGCGTCGCGAGCTACTGGCTTGCCGTGACGCGCGCACTCGCCGAGCCGCGCAGCTACCTGCAGGCGATCGATCCAGAGCTTTGGGCAGGGCCCTGGTGGCTGGGAAACAACCGGATGCGCAGGAACGTAGCGATGAAAGGCGAGCGCCATATCGCGGACTGGCTCGGCGGCCGGAACATCGAGGCGATCGCCTCGTTCGCCCAGAGGCAGATCGACTCGTTCTACACCGAGGTCGAGAACTCCAAAGGCAAGACGACCGCGCGCTTCTTCGTCGAGAAGCGCTTCCCCGACGCGATCAACGATCGGCTCGCCAGGGAGATCTACGGCAACGCGAAGGAGATCTTCCTCGTCCGCGACCTGCGCGACGTCGCTTGCTCCTCGCTCAGCTTCGGCGCAAAGCGAGGCGCCGCATCCTTCGGACGGGAGCTGGTGGAATCCGACGAGGAGTACTTCGACGTGCTCCGCTCGTATGCGCTCGCACTCCGAAACGCGTGGCGGGAGCGCCAGGAAGGGTCGCTGCTGCTGCGCTACGAGGACTTGATCGAAAGCCCTGAGTCTGAGATGGCTCGCGTCTTCACCTATCTCGGCATAGAGGCAGGCGACGTCGCAACCTCCGAGGTGATTGCCGCCGCAAAGCTGGCCGAGCGAGAGGGCCAAGAGGGGCACCGGACAGCCGCCAGCCCAGCGGCGTCCGTCGGGCGCTGGCGTCACGACCTCAGTGACGACCTGAAGCGGGCTGCGCGCGACGCCCTCGCCGACCTGCTCGACGAGTTCGGCTATCCGTCGACGTGAGCCTGGTCCCCGTCACACCGCCCCTCTCAGCCGAGGCTGAGGAAGCAGCTTTACAGATCATCCAGGGCTTGATTCCGGTCATGAGTCAGGTCGTAGCCCTGGCTCCTGGGCTGGAAGACGTCTTCGCGACTGCCGGCCGTGATCTGAGCGTGGTCGCTGAGCCTGGCGGCACGAGAGGTGAAGACCTCGTGGCAGCCGTAACCCAGGCTACGGCGAACGGGGCGCGGCATCTCGTGGTCCCCGGCGCGCTGCTCCGGTGGCTCGAGACGCAGGACGCGCTGCTCGATTACTTGGCTGAGAACGCCTTCGAGGTGACATGGCGGGAAGAAGCGCTCGCTCTGTTCCGGCTAGAACCTCAAGACCAGGACGTCCAAGAACTACAGCGCCTCAGGGTCGTAAGAGAGATCTCGCCGAACGATCTGATGTACACAGGTGCGAGGGACGGTTACTTCAACTTTGGGCGGTCCGGGCTCCAGTGCGTACGCCGAGCGCTCCAACTGACCGGGCGAGACAACGTGAGTGCGCTCCTCGACCTTCCTTCGGGGCATGGGCGCGTGCTTCGCTTCCTCAAGGCCGCATGGCCTGAAGCGGAGGTGGTGGCCTGCGACCTCGACCGCGACGGCGTCGACTTCTGCGCCGCCACGCTTGGTGCGAGGCCGGTGTATTCAGAGGTTCTCCCGCGGGATATCCCGCTTACACAGCAGTTCGACGCGATCTGGGTCGGCTCTCTGGTCACGCATCTCGACGCGCCGCAGTGGGACGATTTCCTCGCCTTTTGGGCGGAAAGGCTCCTGCCGGGAGGGGTGCTCGTCTTCTCCTTCCACGGCGAACACATCATCGAGGCTTGCCGGATGGAACGCACATCGTTTGGCATCGACGACCTGCCGAAGCTCGTTTCCAAGTGCGATGAGTCAGGCTTTGCGTATCAGGATTACGCCGGACATGACCGTTATGGCATCTCCCTGTCCCGCAGCGACTGGGTGCGCGCACGGATCAGTGAGACGCGCGGCCTCGAGTTACTCGATATCTGGCCACGCGGGTGGTTCAACTGGCACGACGTAGCCGTCGCTACGGCCGACCATGTCGACGCGCGCCACCTGACGAGCGGGTTTCGTCCGGGACGGGCCGAACCTGCAACGAACCTGCCGGAACCGCCGGGACTCCTCATCATCGGCCAGTCGCACGCAGCAGCCTTGTGGGCCGGCGCCTTGCGGGGCGGTTCCGAAGACGCAAAGCCCCACGGCACGGCTCCACTCAGGTGCCGTCGCTACCCATTTGATCCCATTGCAGGACCTCTTTGGGAAGTGACGCTTTCGCTCGCCACTCCCCAAGCTGACCGTGTGACGGCTGGACCACCCCAGCTCCAAGACGAGGAAGGCGAATGGCGTAAGGATTGGGACGGCCATGTCCGGATGTTTGCCGCGCGCGCCGCCGAAGCCGGAGCGGCAGCGGTCATATGGAAAGGCTTTCAACTTGATGTACTCGCGCTCGTTCTTGTAGGTCCGAGCTTCGACGTGGTTCTCGACGGCGCGCACCAAGTTCCTGGCACCACGCTCGTGCCTCGCTCGGCGGTGGAGGAAGCCCTCTACGAGCTGCTCGAGATGGAGCTCTACCGTGACCTCCTTCAGGCGTTCGTCGACGTACTACCGGGAGGCCGGGTCGCGGTCTTGGCGCCACCTCCACCGATCGCGGGCTCGTTCGCACGCGAGCACCTCGCCGGAGGTGACTGGCTCCGAACCAAAGTCGAACGCCTCGGTCTTGATGACCCTTCGACGGTTCCGTTCGTCGACGACAGCGTCCGGCACAAGCTCTGGCGCATCCTGCTCCAAGTCCATGAGTCAGTTGCGGCGGAGTTCGGGGCCACGTTTGTCCCGCCGCCGGCGGAAAGCCTCAGCGCGGATGGCACCCTGCGGACGGAGTTCGTGAGGGAAGACGCGCAACACGCGAACGCCGAATACGGCGCGCTCTACCTTGCCAAGATCGTCGAAGCGCTGAGGTCGTCCGAGTGACCGAGCACCCGTACAAGTCGGTGCCGCCTCGCGGGTTCTGGGCCCGGTCGGTCGCCACCTCGTTCGACGAAGCCGCGGTGCCCGACTCGCCGCCCTTCCGGCTCGACAGGAGCGACCGCTTCATGTCTGCCGGCTCGTGCTTCGCCGCGAACGTGCGCCGTTATCTCGAGAGCGCCGGGCTCTCCTATGTGGTGACGGAGCGAACCCATCCGGCGTTCGCGCTCGGCAAGCCGGACATGTACTACGACGCGTTCTCTGCGCGCTACGGCAACATCTACACCGCGCGGCAAATGACGCAACTCCTCGAGCGCGCGCTCGGCTTGTTCGCGCCCGAGGAGGATCACTGGGTCGTCGGCGAGCGCTGGGTCGACCCGTACCGGCCCGGCTTGCGGCATCCGGCGAGCTCGGAGCGGGAGCTCCGTCTCCTCACGCAACAGCATCTGGCAGCGGTGCGAGCGGCGGTGGAGCAAGCGACCGTGCTCGTCTTCACCCTCGGCTTGACGGAGGCGTGGCTGTCGGCAGCGGACGGCGCCGTCTTCCCCGCCTGTCCGGGCACCGTGAACGGGGAATTCGATCCCGCGAAGCATGGGTTCCACAACTTCACCGTCGCCGAGGTGACCGAAGACCTCCGGCGGATGGTGGAACGGGCGCGCGAGATCAATCCCGCGTCGAAGGTCATCCTCACCGTGTCACCGGTTCCGCTCGTGGCAACCGCGACCGGACGTCACGTGCTCACGGCGACGACCTACAGCAAGTCCGTCCTGCGGGTCGCGGCCGACGTCGCGGCGTCCGAGCTCGAGGATGTCGTGTACTTCCCCGCCTACGAGCTCGTCACGGGACCGCAGGCTCCGTACGAGGCGTACCTCGACGACCGCCGGAACGTCAGCGAGGCCGCCGTCGCCGGCGTCATGAGCGCCTTCTTCACGACGTTCTTCGGCGAAGACCTCGTCACCGCCGGGCAGGAGCCGACGGCCACGCCGGCGGAAGAGGAAGAACGCCGGCTCCAGGAGCTCCAGGCCACGGTTGCGGAAGCGATGGCGGTCGAGTGCGAAGAAGAGATGGCGGGGCGTTAAGAGAGCTGCGCGCGGCCGAAGGACCGGCCCGGAGCCACGAGAAATTCACGAGCGCGCCTGCTGCATGCGACCGAGCGCCGCGTCAGTGTGAAGCGGCATCCGGCCTCCTCGTTCGTACCGATCCGCCTTCGACAGCGCTCAATTCCAAAGCGCCGTAGGGCGGCCTGGCTGACGTTTGCTGACCTCAGTCGTTGCGAGTATCGTGCCGCCGATGG
>DATKRA010000002.1:0-28342 GCA_035532455.1 Gaiellaceae bacterium
CAGCCTGACCTTCCCGGGCGGGCCGGGCGGGCCGGCCGGCAGCTTCCCACCGGTGCCGGACAATGGGACCGACTGCGTGCTCGTCGGGTTGTTCCCCGACGGCACGTTCGACGTGATGTCCAGCGAGGCCGAGCTCGCGCCCGTGGCCTGCGGGGCAAACCGCACACCGACGGCACAGGACGAGCCCGGAGCGACCGAGCCACCGCACGTGGAGGATCCCACGAAGTAGTCGCCCGGCTTGGCGCCGGAGAACGCGAGACCGGAGATCACGAGCGGCGCCGATCCGTTGTTGGTGATCGTCACCGTCTGCGGCGCACTCGTCGTGGTGAGGGGCTGCGTTCCCGGGAACGTCACGCTCACCGGCGCCGCGTCGGCCGTCGGCACGGCATAGGTGAGGTCTATCTCCGGCGTGGTGCCGGCCGCGACGCCGATCACGGCGTTCGGATCGCCTGGAGCGGCGCTCGACCCACCGCCACCGCCTGCACCGACGTCGCCTCCGCCTCCGCCGCCGCCGCCGTAGAGCCCGCCGCCACCACCGCCGCCTGGTTCATTGCAGGGGCCAATCCCGCCATAGCCACCCTGGCCAAGCGAACCGTCCCCTTCGGCCGAACATGTGCTCGAGCCACCAGCGCCGCCGGCGCTTGCAGTTCCGGGGCCGCCGGCGCCCGCCGACGCGCTACCGCCGCGACTGCCACCCGCGTCTCCGCCGCAGATGGAATTGCCCCCGCCGCCGCCGCCTCCTCCGCCGGCGACGACGAGGCGGGACTCGAGCGTGTTGCCGGCGCTTCTCGGTGCGGTGCGGACGTCGCTTGCACCACCACCGCCGCCGCTACCGTCGATACCGAATTGGTCGTAATCGCCCGAGCCGCCGCCGTTGAACCCACCGGCGTCGGGTCCCGCGGTACCGCCGTTGCCACCGACCTCGATGTAGAGCAGCTGTCCCGGAATCACGGAGATCGTTGCCGTGACCTCACCTCCGTGTCCCTGTTGCGTGAAGGCGCAACCGCCCGCGCCGCCGATCGCGTGAACCGTGACCGTGCCCACCCCGACCGGCACGACGAAGACTTGCTCGGCCCCCGTGTAACTGAACGTGGTCGTCGCGGTGACGGCCGCCTGTGCGCTCGGCACCGCGATCGCGTACGCGAGCACTGCAAGCGCTGCTAACCGAAGCTTCATGCCTTGACCTCCCGACGTTGACCCTCTGCCCCTGTTTATCTCGGAGCGCCTGGCCCGTGTCAAGGCATCGCGAGTCGGGCGGCGGCTTTCCGCCGACTCTCCCGGTCAGCCGAGCGTCGAGACGAACTCGTCGATCGAGAGCGCAGGCAGCGTGTGGACGCGGGTCGAGCCGCGCGCGCCGAGGGCGACCGAGACCTTCGCGATCGTCGCCGTGTCGGGCGCCTCGACGACGTTGACGAAGTCCCACTCGCCGAGCGTCGCCCACTGGTGGAGCACCTTCGCGCCGAGCTCCTCGACGTCCCGGTTCACCTCCTGCAGCCGGCCCGGATTGCTCTGCAGCGTCTGCACGCCCTTCTGCGAAAGGCGCGAGAGAAGGATGTAGATCGGCATGGCGGCACCCTAATCGAGCTCGTCTCTGGCGGCTTGGTCGACGTAGAGCAGCGCGGTGCCGATGAACAGCAGCGGCGAGAGGACGACACTCGCGAGGAACAGCGCGACCGTAATGCCGGAGCCCCCGAACCCGCGCAGGACGAGGACGAGAACCGACTGCGAGAGCAGCACGAGCACGGCGAGCGTGAAGAGTGTCCCGATCGCGTGGACGAAATCGGCGCGGGCAAGGGTCCAGGCCCGCGCGAACGCCGCGCGGATCCCGACGCTCTCCACGACGAGGACCGGAACGACCAGGCCGAGCGCCGTGAGCCAGAGCAGTCCCGGCACGACGAAGCCGAGGACGAGGAACGGCGCCGGTGCGAAGACGAGCCAACCCGTGAGCCACGTCGCGGCCAGTCGCGCGCGCGCCGGCCTCCTGTCGAGGACGAGCACGCACGCGGCGACGTAGGCCGCGCTGACGAGCGCCCCGGCCACGGTCGGGGCGAGGACGAGCTGGACCTCCCGCGAGACCTCCCTGAAGACCACCGCCACGACGGCCGGCGGGACGCCGAGGGCGAGCGACGGCCAGAAGTTATCGCCGTAGAAACGCACCGACTCGCCGACGAGTTGCCCGACCGTGCGTTCGGCCGGCGGCAGGGCGACTGGACGCAACTCGGCCACGGCGCGGAGGGTATCGTCGGCCCGTGAGCTACGACGTCGTCCACCACGCCGACCTCGAGTGGGAGGAGCGCCCCGGCCACGAGGGCCAGGCGCCTCGCCAGGCGGCGTCGGTCACCGACCCGGCGCACATGACCGAGTCGCGCGCACGCATGTGGCGCTATCCCGCGCGCACGCGCGGCCGGCGGCACCTCGATCCCGATCAGGAGGAGGTCTTCGTCCCGCTGCGCGGCACGCTGACGATGCTGCTCGGCGAGCCGTGGGAGCGCGTCGACGTCGAGCCGGGCGGGGTCGTCGTCGTCCACCAGGGCACGCCGCTCCAGCCGCGCAACGAGACCGGCGACGAGATCCTCTTCCTCGCCTACGGCGCGCCGACCGAGCACGGCAACGCCGAGTTCCTAGAGGACGTCGAGTCTCTTTAGGGCGTCGGCGAGCGCGGCGAACGCCTCGTCGAAGCGCCACTTCGCACGGTCCGGCTCGCCGGGCGAGTTCGAGATCGCGCGTAGCTCGACGGCCGGCACGCCGGCAAGCTCGCACGCGCGGAGGACGCCGAATCCCTCCATCGCCTCGACGTCGCAGCCGGTGCCGCCGCCCACGTGTCCGGTCGTCCCGATCGGGAGGACGAGCGCCTCGGGGAGCGCGGCCCGGGCGCGCTCGAGGAGCACGAGGTCGGGGTGCGCGCGCTCCACCCGAGGCAGCGTGCGGTTGAGGTCGAGGATATCGCAGTAGACCGCCTCGCTCCCGAGCACGAGCGCCGGCGGGTCGATCCCGTGCGCTCCCGCGATGCCGACGTGGAGGACGGCGGCAGGCCGCCGCTCCGCGATCGCACCGGCCGTCTGCAACGCCGCCTCGACCGGCCCGATCCCGCAGCAGAACGTGTCGGCCCCGGCGAGGAGCGCGAGCTCCCGCTCCGTTGCAGCGACGACGAGCAATCAGTCGCGATCACGCGGGCCGTAACGCGCCTGCCTGGCGAGCCGTCGTGCCTCGACTCGCTCGATCGTCTGGCGGAGCTCCTCGCGGACGCGCCGGCTCCGTTCGAGCATCTCCTCCAGATCTTCGCGCTTCTTCTTGCTCACGCGTCCTCCTCGAGAATCTCAACGATCCGGTCGAGCTTGACGTCCATTTCCATCAGCATCCTACCGAGGGCTTGGAGCAGATCGGTCACGTCATCGAGCTGCCAGAGCAAGCGGCGAAACCACATGCCGGCCACTCTCCGGCACAACTGACGAGCCGGTTATCGGCCGGAAGGGTGGTCCTGGCTATGCCGAACCGTTCGATCGTTTGCCGGGCTCGTCGCAGGCCGGACGGCGACGCTCGCCTTGCTCGCTCGTCCTACGTCGCGCGCTGTTGCAGGCGCCGCTCGAGCAAAGCGCGCATCTCGGCGAGGTCGTTCCGAATCTCGCCGAGCAACTCGGCAATCCGCCTGCGCTGCTCAGTCGTCAGTTTCTTCGCCATCGTCCTCCTCCAAGAGGATTTCGCGGAGCTCGTCGAGCTTAGCGTCGATTTGCATGAGCATCCGGATCAGATCTCGGACTTGCTCATCGTCGAAGAGGCCATCGGCCACGGCGCGATCCTCGCCGTTCCACTGAGGCGTGCGGCATCGGCCGAGCGGGCGATCCGACCTACGCAGGCACGGCGGCGCCGGCTTTCTCGAAGCGGAGCTCGCCGTCCTCCGCGTCCACGCGGATCGCGTCGCCCTCGGCGAAGTCGCCCTCGAGGAGCCGCAGTGCAAGCGGGTTCTCGACGAGGCGCTGGATTGCGCGCTTCAGCGGACGCGCGCCGTAGGCCGGATCCCAGCCCGCCTCCGCGAGCGCCTCCTTCGCCGCGTCCGTCAGCTCGAGCTCGATGCGCCGCTCGGCGAGTCGCGCCCGCAGCCGCGCGAGCTGCAGCTCGACGATCTCGCCGATCTGCTCGCGTGACAGCGGCTCGAACTCGACGATCTCGTCGATCCGGTTCAGGAACTCGGGCCGGAAGACGTCGCGCAGCGCGTCGGACGAGCGCACGTTCGAGGTCATGATCAGCACCGTGTTGCGGAAGTCGACCGTGCGGCCCTGGCCGTCGGTCAGCCGCCCGTCGTCGAGCACCTGGAGGAGCACGTCGAAGACCTCCGCGTGCGCCTTCTCGATCTCGTCGAGGAGGATGACGCTGTACGGCCGCCGACGCACCGCCTCGGTGAGCTGCCCGCCCTCGTCGTAGCCGACGTAGCCGGGCGGCGCGCCGATGAGCCGCGCGACCGTGTGCCGCTCCTGGTACTCCGACATGTCGAGCCGCACGAGCGCGTGCTCGTCGTCGAACATGAACTCGGCGAGCGCGCGGGCGAGCTCGGTCTTCCCGACGCCCGTCGGGCCGAGGAAGACGAACGACCCGATCGGCCGGTTCGGATCCTGGAGCCCGGTGCGCGAGCGGCGCAGCGCGTTCGCCACGGCCTCGACCGCCTCGTCCTGCCCGATGACGCGCTTGTGGAGGCGGTTCTCCATCTGGACGAGCTTCTCGGTCTCGCCCTCGAGGAGCCGGTCGACCGGAATGCCCGTCCAGCGCGCGACCACCGCGGCGACGTCGTCCTCGTCGACTTCCTCCTTCACCATCGACTCGGCCTGCTGCTCGTCGCGCTCGGCGAGCGCCTTCTCGAGCGCGGGCAGCTCGCCGTAGCGGATCTCGGCGACGCGCTGGAGGTTCCCCTCGCGCTCGGCGCGCTCGGCCTCCATCCGGAGCGCGTCGATGCGCTGCGTGATCTCGCCGATGCGGTCGAGCGCCTCCTTCTCGCGCGCCCAGCGCGCGGCGAGACCGTCGCGCCGCTCTTTCGCCTCGGCGAGCTCCGACTCGAGCGGCGCGCGCACGTCGTCCTTCTCCCCCGCCATCGCGGCGAGCTCGATCTCGAGCTGCGTCACGCGCCGGTTCGCCTCGTCGAGCTCGACCGGAGACGACTCGATCTCCATCTTCAGCCGCGACGCCGCCTCGTCGACGAGGTCGATCGCCTTGTCGGGGAGCTGCCGGTCGGCGATGTAGCGCTCGCTGAGTACCGCCGCCGCGACGAGCGCCGCGTCGCGGATGCGCACCTTGTGGTGCGCCTCGTAGCGCTCCTTCAGGCCGCGGAGGATCGCGATCGTGTCGGAGACGGACGGCTCGCCGACGAAGACTGGCTGGAAGCGCCGCTCGAGCGCCGCGTCCTTCTCGATGTGCTTGCGGTACTCGTCGAGCGTCGTCGCGCCGACGCAGCGGAGCTCGCCGCGCGCGAGCATCGGCTTGAGCATGTTCGCGGCGTCGACGGCGCCTTCGGCCGCGCCCGCGCCGACGATCGTGTGCAGCTCGTCGATGAAGAGGATCAGCTCGCCGGCGGCGTTCTGCACCTCCTCGAGCACGGCCTTGAGCCGCTCCTCGAACTCGCCGCGGTACTTCGAGCCGGCGAGCAGTGCGCCGATGTCGAGCGCCCAGACGCGCTTCCCCTTCAGCGACTCCGGGACGTCGCCGGCCACGATCCGCTGCGCGAGCCCCTCGACGATCGCGGTCTTGCCGACGCCGGGCTCGCCGATCGGGACGGGGTTGTTCTTCGTGCGGCGCGAGAGCACCTGGATGACGCGGCGGATCTCCTCGTCGCGGCCGATGACCGGGTCGAGCTTCCCCGCCTCCGCCGCCTCGGTGAGATCGCGGCCGAACTTCGAGAGCGCCTGGTACGTGCCCTCGGGGTCGTTCGAGGTGACGCGGCGGCCGGCCGTTACTTCGGCGATCTTCGCGAGGAGCTCCTTCCGCGGCACAACGTCGAGTGCGAGCAGGAGGTGCTGCGCGGCGACGTACTCGTCCCCGAGCTTTCGCGCCTCGTCGAACGCGCGGTCGAGCACCTTCGAGAACGCCGCCGAGACGCCGGGTTGCTGCTGCGCGCCCTCGATGCGCGGCTTCTGCGCGAGCGCCGCCTCGGCCTGCGCGCGGAGCGCCTGCGCGTCGGGCACGAGCTCGCGCGGTAGCTCCTGGTCGAGCAGCGCGAGCAGCAGGTGCTCGGGATAGAGCTCGGGATTGCCGCTCCGGCGCGCGAGCTCCTGCGCCGCCGCGACGGCCTCCTGCGATTTCACGGTGAGCTTGTTGAAATTCATCGGTCACTGCCTTTCCGGAAGCCGCTCTTCGCGATAGACGACGAGATCGCGGCGGTACTGCTTGTGCACGTTCTCCACCTCTCGCCGAAGCTCGCGCTGCAACCGCTCGATCTGCGCGTGCGCCTTTCGGAGCTCGTCCTCGAGCCGGAGCACGAGCTCGACGCCCGCGAGGTTGAGGCCGAGCTCGGTCGTGAGCCGCTGGACGATGCGAAGCCGCTCGACGTCCGCCTCGGAGTAGAGGCGCGTGCCGCCCGGCGTCCGCTTCGGCCGGATCAGCCCCTTCTGCTCGTACATGCGGAGCGTCTGCGGATGCATCCCGACGAGCTCGGCCGCGACGCTGATCATGTAGATCGGCCGGTCGTCCATCACGCCTCGCTCTGGTGCCGCCGGTAGTAGATGAAACCCCCGATGAGCGCGAGGACGAGCGCGATGCCGATCCATCCGCCGATGCGGCCGGCGGTGCTGACGCCGTTCCAGAGAAAGATCCAGATGAAGAACTTGCCGAGGCCGCCGATCGCGCCAACTTTCGCCGCGGCGACACCGCCGCCGGCGACTACGCCGCCAGCAGTCTTGAGCCCGAGCTTGCGACTCTTCTCCTCGGCCGTCTCCGGCTCCGGCGCCTGGCGCGGGCCCTGCTTCAGGAGATCGTCGTGGTTGCTCACGTGGATCCCCCTGCCGAGACCTCTCCAAGAAGCCAACGGCGTGCCAGCAGGACGGTCGGACCGCCGATCAACAGAACGGCTCCCAACGCAGCCCAAAACGCTCCGGTACGTGGCGTGCCGGCGAAGAGCGACAGGAGGTAACCGAAGCCAAGAAGGCCAAGGCCGAGATAGGCCACCAGCGCTGCGCCGAAGCGCTGCAGGTCACGGACTCGCCAGATGGCGAGCAGGAAGATCAGCTGCGAAGACGCGATCAGCCCGAAGCCGATCGCGGCCCACCTGAAGCGGATCGTCTCCCAGATTGCAAGCCCGGCGAACATAAGAACGGTGGCGGTCCGCGACTTCATCAGCCGCCCGCCTTCCGCAGCTCTTCGAGAAGCTCGCGCTCCTTCTTGTTGATCCGCTTCGGCACCTGGATCCGGACGCGTGCGAGGACGTCGCCCTTGCCGGAACCGTGGAGCTTCGGCGCGCCGCGGCCCTTGATCCGCAGGAGCTTGCCGTCCTCCGATCCGGCGGGGATCTTGAGCGAGACCGCGCCTTCCGGCGTCGGGACGTCGACCTTGCCGCCGAGCGCCGCGGTCGCGAACGTGACCGGCACCTGGACGAGGAGATCGTCGCCGCGCCGCTCGTACGTGTCCGAGCGCGCGACGCGCGTGATGACGACGAGGTCGCCGTTCGGCCCGCCGTTCGCGCCAGACTCGCCCTTCCCCTTGAGACGGATCTTCGTCCCGTCCTTCACGCCCGGCTTGATCTTCACCGTGTAGTTGCGCAGCCGGCGCTCGCGGCCGGAGCCGTGGCACTTCGAGCACGGCTTCTCTATCACCGTGCCGTTGCCGCGGCAGCGCGGGCACGGCTGCGAGAGCGCGAACAGCCCCTGGCTCTCGGCCTTGACGCCGCGACCGTTGCACTCCGGGCAGATGACGGGAGACGTGCCGGGCTGCGCACCGGTGCCGCCGCAGGTGGAGCACGCGACGGTCAGCTCGACGGGGACTTTCACCTCGCTGCCGCGGAGCGAGTCCTCGAACGAGAGCCTGACTTCGGTCTCGACGTCCTGCCCGCGGAGCGGCTGCGGGCGGCCACGGCCACGGCCGCCACGCGCAGCGCCGCCGACGTTCCCGAAGATCCCGCCGAGGATGTCGCCGAGATCGCCGAAGTCGACGTTGCCGAAGTCGACGGTCGAGCCGCCGCCCGGACCGGCGGGGCCGCGGCCGTTGGTCGAGCCGTAGCGGTCGTACGCCTTCCGCTTCTCGTCGTCCGAGAGGACGTCGTACGCGGTCTGCACCTCCTTGAAGCGTTCCTCCGCGGCCTTGTCGCCGGGATTCGCGTCGGGATGGTGCTGGCGCGCGAGCTTCCGGTACGCCTTCTTGATCTCGTCCTGCGAGGCGCCCTTCTTGACGCCGAGCGTGTCGTACAAGGTGCTCACTTCATTCCGCCACGATCACCCGCGCGGGCCGGACGACGCGGTCGCCGAGCTTGTAGCCCTTCTGCATGACCTCGAGGACGGAGCCGCTCTCCGCGTCGTCCGACGGCCGCGCGAGCAGCGCCTCGTGGACGTGCGGATCGAACTTCCCCTCGGTCTCGATCGCCGTCACGCCGTGCCGTTCGAGCAGCGCTGCGAGCGAGCGGTGCACGAGGCGGACGCCCTCCTCGAGCTGCGCCTCCTCGTGCTGCTCGGCGGCGGCGAGAGCCCGCTCGAGATCGTCGATGACGGGCAGGAGCTCCGTGAGCAGCCGGGCGTTGGCGAGCGCGACGTACTCCTCGCGCTCGCGCGCGACCCGCTTCTTGTAGTTCTCGAAGTCGGCGGCGAGACGCAGGAGGCGGTCATCCGCCTCCTGCGTCTCCGGTGCCTGGCTCAGCGCAGCCGTGCCAGGCTCCTGACTTTCGACGTGCGAATCACTCACTGGTGACGTCCTCGTACTCGCCTTCCTCGACCACCTCGTCGTCGGAGTCCGAGTCGCCGTTGCCACCGGCCGTGGACGCCTGCGCCTGCTGCTGCGCGTCGGCGTACATCGCCTCGGCGAGCTTGTGCGACGCCTCGGTGAGCGCCTCGGTCTTCGCCCGGATGTCCGCGAGGTCGTCGCCCTCGAGCGACTGACGGAGCTCCATGATCCGCCCCTCGATCGTCGAGGCGTCGGCCTCGTCGATCTTGTCGCGGTGCTCCTTGAGGGAGCGCTCGGTCTGGTAGGCGAGCGTCTCGGCGAGGTTCTTCGTGTCCGCCGCCTCGCGCAGGCGGTGCGCCTCCTCCGCGTGCGCCTCGGCCTCGCGGATCATGTTCTGCACGTCGGTCTCGTTCAGGCCCGAGCCGCCCTCGATCTTGATCTGCTGCACGTTTCCGGTGCCGAGATCCTTCGCGGTGACGTGGATGATCCCGTTCGCGTCGATGTCGAACGCGACCTCGATCTGCGGCATGCCGCGCGGCGCCGGCGGGATGCCGACGAGCTGGAACTTGCCGAGCGTCTTGTTGAAGCTCGCCATCTCCGACTCGCCCTGGAGGACGTGCACCTCGACCGACGGCTGGTTGTCCTCCGCCGTGGTGAACGTCTCGGCCTTCTTCGTCGGGATCGTCGTGTTCCGCTCGATGAGCTTCGTCATGACGCCGCCCTTCGTCTCGATCCCGAGACTGAGAGGCGTGACGTCGAGGAGGAGGATGTCCTTGACCTCGCCGTTGAGCACGCCGGCCTGGAGCGCGGCGCCGACGGCGACGACCTCGTCGGGGTTGACGCCCTTGTGCGGGTCCTTGCCGACGATCTGCTTGACCTTCTCCTGCACCGCCGGCATGCGGGTCATGCCGCCGACGAGCACGACGTGGTCGATCTTCCCGGCGTCGAGACCGGCGTCGGCGAGCGCCTGCTTCGTCGGGCCGACCGTGCGGGCGAGCAGGTCGGCGGTGATCTCCTCGAGCTTCGCCCGCGTGAGCGTGAGGTCGAGGTGCTTCGGGCCGTCCTGCGTCGCGGTGACGAAGGGGAGGTTGATCTGCGTCGTCATCGTCGACGACAGCTCGATCTTCGCCTTCTCCGCCGCCTCGTAGAGCCGCTGGAGCGCCATCCGGTCGGCGGAGAGGTCGATGCCCTGATCCTTCTTGAACTCGCCCGCCATCCAGTCGACGATCGCCTTGTCGAAGTTGTCGCCGCCGAGATGGTTGTCGCCTGCGGTCGACTTGACCTCGAAGACGCCTTCGCCGAGATCGAGCACCGACACGTCGAAGGTGCCGCCGCCAAGGTCGAAGACGAGGATGGTCTGATCCGCGCCTTCCTTGTCGAGGCCGTACGCGAGCGCGGCCGCGGTCGGCTCGTTGATGATGCGGAGGACGTTGAGGCCGGCGATCTTGCCGGCGTCCTTCGTCGCCTCGCGCTGAGCGTTGTTGAAGTACGCGGGGACGGTGATCACCGCGTCGGTGACCGACTCGCCGAGGTACGCCTCGGCGTCGTGCTTGAGCTTCTGGAGGATCATCGCGCTGATCTCCGGCGGGGCGTAATCCTTGCCCTCCGCCTGGACGCGCACGTCGCCGTTCGGGCCCTTCACGACCTCGTACGGGACGATCGTCATCTCTTCCGTGACCTCGTCGAACTTGCGCCCCATGAAGCGCTTGATCGAGAAGATCGTGTTGGTCGGGTTCGTGACCTGCTGCCGGCGCGCGGGAGCGCCGACGAGCCGCTGCCCGTCCTTCGTGAACGCGACGACTGACGGCGTGGTGCGGCCGCCCTCGGCGTTCGGGATGACGGAGGGCTCGCCGCCTTCCATCACGGCCATGCACGAGTTCGTCGTGCCGAGGTCGATGCCAATGGTCTTAGCCATGTTCCTGTTGTGCCTCCTGGGTTCAGATCCGAATGATTAGAAAATCTGAGTCTGTTTATAGCAGATAACGGTGTACGGGCGTTCCCGGATGCCCCAGCGTCCGACGAGGGCTAGAACTGGCTCTATGAAAGCCACTGCGAAGCTCGTCCACGGGACGCTGCGCAACGAGGTGCTCGTGCGCGACGCTTTCGTCGTCCATACCGACGAGCCCGAGAGCGCAGGCGGCGAGGACACGGCGCCGGCTCCGCACGAGCTGCTCGCCGTGGCGCTCGCATCCTGCGTCACGACGACGGTCGCGACCTACGCGCGAACGAAGGGCTGGGAGCTCGGCGACGTGCTGGCCGAGGTGGAATACGACGCGTCGGTGACCCCGCGCCGGTTCCGGGTCGAGCTCTTCCTCGACGGCAACTACGACGCGGACCAGATCGCGCGCCTCGAGCGCGCCGCCGCGACGTGCCCTGTCCGGCGCTCCCTCGAGGCGGGCTTCGCCATCGAGGAGCATGTGCACGCCTCGCTCCCCGTCTAGAGACCGGTACCAGGTACCGGCACCTCTACTCGCTTCCGCAGCGCGGCCAAAGGATCGCCGGCCAGACGACCGACCGCGGCAAGTACGCACGACGGATCGATGAACGACGAGCCTTCCGCGAGCCCGGCCGTCTCTGCGTAGCTGCTCCACAGATGAGCAGCCGGATCGGTGCTGGCTCCGGCTGTCACCGGGTTCCGGGCGACATAGGCAAACGTGTCCAACAGGTCAAGCTCGTCGACGATTCGACGTGATCCGTAGCGATCGAAGAGGACGTGTCCACGCAGGCCGTAAGTCCGGTTGTAATGGCGCGCATACCGGCGGTTGACCATCTGCATCGCCGCCGGAAGTGCGCCATCGCCGACCTTGAGGATCAGGTGATAGTGGCTCGTCATGAGGCAGTACGCGACGCAGATCGAGTCCGTCTTTCCCATCGCATAGGCGAGGTGCCTGAGGAACTCGACTCGGTCGCGCTCGTCGCGATACAGAGTGGGCACAGCCCAGAGCCCGTGAGCGAAGACGTGAAAGAGACCTGCTGAGGTGTCACGCGGCCGGCGGGGCATGCCGTCCAGAGTGGCGGCTCAGGACGAACGAGACAGCTGCGTCTCTGTAACAGCTTCCAGTCCAGGTACCTGGTACCGGTCTTAGCGGTAGGCCCCGATCAGAGCGCCGCCGGCGACGATGAGCGCCGCGCCGAGGATGAGGCGCTTGCCTACGCGTTCGGAGTCGCGCAGGAAGACGATCGACAGGACGACCCCGACGAGCGACTCCACGGCGACGAGGGGCGCGACGACGGTCACGCGTCCGCGGTAGTACGCCTCGAAGAGCGAGACGTACGAGCCGCCGAAGAAGAGCCCGGCGGGGACGAAGGGCAGCCAACGCCGCGAGATCCAGCGCCGCGCCCACACGACGACGACGGCCCCGCCGCCGATCAGGGCAGCGGCCGCCGCCACCGCCGGCGGTACGGCCGTCCTCCCCACCGCAAGATGCCGGACGAGGTTGTCCCGCGTCGCGAACAGTGCCGCGCCCGCGAGCGCGTACAAGAGTCCGATTCGCCGGAGATGCCCGGGCCGCTCCCGTTCCCGCGCGAGCTCGACGCCGCCGGCGACGACGAGCACTGCTCCGGCGATCAGCGGCACCCGCACCGGCTCGCCGAGAACGGCGAGCGCAATCGTCACGGAGACGAGCGGCGCCGTCCCAAAGACCATCGAGACCCGCGACGCGCCCGAGTCGCGGATCGCGAGCGTGACGAGGATCTGCGCCGCACCGGGGGACAACAGCCCCGCGAGAAGAAACGGCCACGCGCCGCCGAGGTGGAGACCGCGCGCCGGAGCCTCGGCCGCCGCCGCGGCAAGGGCAACGGCGATCGCGGGCACGACCGTCGCGATCGTCGCGAGCGCGGCATCCGGCTCCCGCTGCAGCGCCATCCGCAGCGCGACGCTCATCGCGCCGAAGAGCAACGCGGAGAGCAGCGCCAGTCCGACAGCGGCTATGCCGCCTCCAGCGCGCCCTTCGGCACTCGGCGCCCGTGCGCGAAGAGCGGGATGAACACGTGCGCGAGCGGGCCGATCGAGAGCGCGTAGACGAGTGTCCCGACACCGACCGTCCCGCCCAGCAGCCAGCCGGTGACGAGCACCGTCAGCTCGAGACCCGTCCGCACGAGCCGAATCGAGTGCCCGCGCGCCGCGAGTCCCGTCATGAGCCCGTCGCGCGGCCCCGGCCCGAGCCCCGCGCCGATGTACGCGCCGGTCGCGACGCCGTTGAGGAAGACGCCGGCGGCGAGGCACGCGATCCGCCAGCCGAGCGCGTGCGGTGCGTGCACGTACCCGAGGACGACGTCCATCGTCCCGCCGACGAGCACGACGTTGCTCAGGGTCCCGATCCCCGGCTTCTGCCGCAGCGGGATCCAGAGAAGCAGCACCGCGGCTCCGACGACGATCGCCCACGTCCCGATCGCCAGGCCGATCGTCCGCGACAACCCCTGGTGGAAGACGTCCCACGGGTCGAGGCCGAGCCCTGCGAGGACGAGCAGCGACGAGCTGAGCCCGTACAGGAGCAGGCCGGCGTAGAGCTGGACGAGTCGCGCGCGCATCGCCGCAACGCTACGGGTCGGCAACCGTCCAGCGCTGCCTCCGCACACAGGTACGCTCGCGGCCGTGGCCATCGAGGGGGGGACGACGCTCGCGGCGGAGCTCGCGGAAGACGCGGCTGCGCGGCTGATCCGGTACGCGCAGATCGACACGCAGTCCAGCGAGGACTCGGAGACGTACCCGAGCACCGAGAGCCAGCTCGTCCTGCTCCGCCTCCTGCGCGACGAGCTCGAGGAGATCGGACTCACCGACGCGGCGATCGACGGCAACGGCTACGTCACCGCGACACTCCCGTCGACGGTCGACCGCGACGTCCCGACGATCGCGCTCTTCGCCCACGTCGACACGGCGCGCGAGGCGAGCGGCAAGGCGAACCCGCAGCGGATCGCGTACGACGGCGGCGAGATCGAGCTCGGCAGCTCGGGCCAGGTGATCCGCCCGAGCGAGTCGCCGGAGCTCGCGAACCACGCCGGCCACGAGCTCATCGTCACCGACGGGACGAGCCTCCTCGGCGCCGACGACAAGGCGGGCGTCTCCGAGATCCTCGCCGCGATCGGCTACCTCGCGGCGAATCCCGACCTCCCCCACGGCCCGGTCAAGGTCGTGTTCAACCCGGACGAGGAGGTCGGTCGCGGCGTCATCCACCTTCCGGTCGACGAGCTCGGCGCGGTCGCGGCGTACACCGTCGACGGTTCGACGGCCGGCGAGGTGCAGACCGAGACGTTCTCAGGCGCGCAGGTACGGATCAAGATCCGCGGCCGCGCGATCCACCCGGGCTGGGCGAAAGGCGAGCTCGTGAACGCGATCAAGCTCGCGGCGGACATCATCGCGCGGCTTCCCCAGAACGCGCTCTCGCCGGAGACGACCCGGGATCGCGAGGGCTACGTCCACCCCGTGCTCGTGCAGGGCGACTCGACCGAGGTCGAGCTCCGCTTCATCGTCCGCGACTTCGACGACGCCGTGCTCGACGAGCACATCGCCTTCATCCACAGAGTTGCCAAGGAGGTCTGCTCGGCCGAGCCCCGCTGCTCCGGGAGCATCGAGGACCGGATCCAGTACCGGAACCCGGCCGCTGCGCTCGCAAAGCACCCCGAGATCGTCGCGAACCTCGAAGAGGCGATCCGGTGCGTCGGGCTCGAGCCGCGGACGACGTCGATCCGCGGTGGCACCGACGGCTCGACGCTGACCGAGATGGGCCTGCCCACGGCGAACGTCTTCACCGGCGGGCACGACGCGCACAGCGAGCGCGAGTGGATCTGCGTCGAGGACATGGGCCTCGCCGCCGCGACGCTCGTCGAGCTCGTCAAGGTTTGGGCAGAGTAGGCGGGTAACACCCCGTCGGCTGGGTACGCTGGCCGGATGGAGCCGCTGCTAGACCGGCTCGGGCGCCCGCTCGAGACGCTGCGCGTGTCCGTCACGGACCGCTGCAACTTCCGTTGCGTCTACTGCATGCCGAAGGAGGTCTTCGGCCGCGAGTACGCGTTCCTCGAGCGCCGCGAGCTGCTCTCGCTCGAGGAGATCGCGCGCGTCGCCGGCGTGTTCGCGCAGCTCGGCGTTCGCACCCTGCGGATCACCGGCGGCGAGCCGCTCGTGCGCCGCAACGTCGAGTACCTGATCGAGCTCCTCGCCGCGATCGAGCGGCCGGACGGCTCGGTGGCTGGAAGCGCCGCCGGCCAAGCCGGCGACGCCCGGCCAGGGGACCTCGGCCGCCGCAGGCGGCCGAATGGGCTCGATCTCGCGCTGACGACGAACGGCTCCGTCCTCGCGGAGAAGGCCGAGGCGCTCGCCGCCGCCGGGCTGAGCCGCGTCACCGTCAGTCTCGACTCGCTCGACGACGAGTCGTTCCGCGCGATGAACGACGTCGACTTCCCCGTGCGGCGCGTGCTCGACGGGATCGACGCCGCCGCCGCGGCCGGGCTGCCGGTCAAGGTGAACGCCGTCGTGAAGCGCGGCGTCAACGACGCCGGCTTCGTCGAGCTCGCCGAGCACTTCCGCGGCACGGGTCACGTCCTTCGGTTCATCGAATTCATGGACGTCGGGACGACGAACGGTTGGCGGCTCGAGGACGTCGTGACGGCGGACGAGATCGTCGAGCGGATCGGCGCGCGCTGGCCGCTCGAGCCCGTCGCCGCCGATAGCGCGGACGCGACCGCCCGCCGCTTCCGCTACGCCGACGGCGCCGGCGAGATCGGCGTGATCGCCTCTGTCACGAAGCCGTTCTGCGGCGCCTGCTCTCGGGCGCGGCTCTCCGCCGAGGGGAGCCTGTACACGTGCCTCTTCGCGGCCTGCGGCCATGACCTGCGTGCGCCGCTCAGGAGCGGCGCGACCGACGACGAGATCGCCGAGACGCTCCGGGGCATCTGGTCGCGGCGCACCGACCGCTACTCCGAGCTTCGCACCGCCGAGACCGCGGGGGCGAAGGCCAAGGTCGAAATGTCGTATATCGGGGGCTGAGCGCCCATTAGGATTGCCGTCATGGAGCGGGTCGTCGCGCTCGGTCGCCGGATCCTCCCGCGTGGCTGGGCTCATTTCGGAGTCCAGCTCGGGCTCTGGCTCGGCTTCTACATCTCGTACCTCGCCGTGCGCAGCGCCGTCGACCAGAACCCCACACAAGCGGTGACGAACGGGCGCAACGTCATCGATTTCGAGCTTCGGCTCACGCACCATCTCTACGAGCTGACAGCGCAGCGGATCGTCGACTCGTCCCACTTCCTTCTCACCGCAGCGGCGTGGACGTACTGGAACTCTGAGTTCACGGTCATCGGCCTGACGCTGCTCTGGGTCTACCTCCGCCGCCACGAGCGCTTCGCGCGCTTCCGGAACACGATCCTCCTCGCGAACCTCATCGGCCTCATCGGCTTCGCGGTCATGCCAACGGCGCCGCCGTGGATGTTCCCGCGGGAGGGCTTCGTCGGCGGCGTCAACCACTCGAGCGAGCTCATCCACACGCTCGGGAACCAGTACGCCGCGATGCCGAGCCTCCACGCGGCCGACGCCCTCATCGTCGGTTACTGCCTCGCCGTGAGCTGCCGCCGCTTGTGGGCGAAGGCGCTCTGGGCGGTGTGGCCCCTGTGGGTGTGGTTCTGCGTCGTCGCGACCGCGAACCACTACGTCCTCGACGTGCTCGCCGGGATCGCGGTCGCCGTGTTCTCGCTGCTCGCGACGGCCTTCCTGCCGAGGATCTTCCGCGCGGCCGGCCGCAAACTTGGCCGCCTACTTGACCCTGTCATCGCAAACTTGCTATAGTCATGCCCATAGCAGGATTGCGATATTGGAGATGAACACTCCCCAACTTCGGCGCGTGCAGCAGGGTTACACCGCCGGATTCCGCTCCCTCGCCAGCCGCTCCGTGACGGGCCTGGCACGCACCCGTGTCACCCCGAACGTCCTCACGACAGCCGGCGTCTCGCTCTGTCTCGCGGCTGCCGTCCTCGTCCCGTTCGAGAACCGGAACGCGTGGCTCGTCTACTGGGCCTCGGCCGGGATCTTCGTCGTCGGCTCGGTGCTCGACATCCTCGACGGCGCGCTCGCGCGGGTCGGCGGGAAGTCGACGCCGTTCGGCGCGTTCCTCGACTCGACGACGGATCGCGTCGGCGAGGGCGCGATGCTCGCCGCGATAGCTCTCGTCTTCTCCCAGCAGGGGAAGGGTTGGGCTGTCGTGGTCGCGGTCGCGGCGGTGGTGGGGTCGTTCCTCGTCTCCTACACGCGCGCGAAGGCCGAAGCACTCGGCCTGCGTGGCGACGTCGGCTTCGGCTCACGGGCCGAGCGCGTGGTCATGATCACGGCCGGGCTCATCTTCGCGCCGTGGGGCGGACTGCCATGGGCGATCGTCGCGCTCTGCGCGACGGCGTGGCTCACGGTCGTCCAGCGCGTCCTGCATGTCCGCACACAACTGAAACAGTCTTCTGGAGGAACAAATGTCCGCTGAGAACGGCTCCGCCAACGGCCACGCTCGCCTCGACGACGGCAAGGTCCGTGTCGCCATCGTCGGCGTCGGCAACTGCGCGAACTCGCTCCTACAGGGCCGCGAGTACTACAAGGACGCGCCGGACGACCAGTTCGTCCCCGGCCTCATGCACGTCAACCTCGGCGGCTACCACGTCCACGACATCGAGTTCACGGCGGCGTTCGACGTCGTCAAGGGCAAGGTCGGAGAAGACCTCGCCGATGCGATGTGGGCGCATCCGAACGACACGATCAAGTTCGCCGACGTCCCGAAGACCGGGATCAAGGTCTCGCGCGGGATGACCCACGACGGACTCGGCAAGTACATCTCGCAGGTCGTGGAGAAGGCTCCCGGCCCGACCGACGACATCGTCGGGATCCTCCAGGAGACGAAGACCGACGTCGTCGTCAGCTACCTCCCGGTCGGCTCCGAGTCGGCCGCGAAGTGGTACGCCGAGCAGTGCCTCGAGGCGGGCGTCGCGCTCGTCAACTGCATGCCGGTGTTCATCGCCCGCGAGGACTACTGGGGCAAGCGCTTCGAGGAGAAGGGCCTCCCGATCATCGGCGACGACATCAAGTCGCAGGTCGGCGCGACGATCACGCACCGCGTGCTCACGAGCCTCTTCCGCGAGCGGGGCGTCCATCTCGACAAGACGATGCAGCTCAACGTCGGCGGCAACTCCGACTTCCTCAACATGCTCGAGAGGGAGCGGCTCGAGTCGAAGAAGATCTCGAAGACGAACGCTGTCACGTCGATGCTCGACTACGACCTCGGCGCCGGCAACGTCCACGTCGGCCCGTCCGACTACGTGCCGTGGCTCACCGACCGCAAGTGGGCGTACATCCGGATGGAGGGCTCCGCCTTCGGCGACGTGCCGCTCAACGTCGAGCTCAAGCTCGAGGTCTGGGACTCCCCGAACTCCGCGGGCATCGTCATCGACGCCGTCCGGCTCGCGAAGCTCGCGCTCAACCACGGCGTCGCGGGCGCGCTCGTCGGCCCGAGCTCGTACCTCATGAAGTCGCCGCCGCAGCAGATCGTCGACGACGAGGCGTACGAGCTGACCGAGGAGTTCATCAAGAAGAACGCCCGCAAGGTCGGGGGCAAGAGCAAGGCCGCCGCGAAGGCATAGGCGTGAGTCTCGAGCTTCGTCCTGCGAGCTCGCTCCCTACGGGCGAGCTCGCGGAGCTCTTCAACGCAGCATACGAGGGCTACCTCGTCCCGTTCCACGTCGACGAGCGCACTGTTGCCTTCATGACGGAGACGTACGACCTCGACGCGGACGCATCTCGGGTCGCCTGGCGCGACGGGCCGGTCGGGCTCGCGAACCTCGGCATTCGCGGCGAGGACGGCTGGATCGGCGGTGTCGGCGTCGCCGCCTCCGCGCGCCGTGGCGGGATCGGCGAAGCGCTGATGCGCGGGTTGCACGAACAGGCGCGGGAGCGCGGCGTCAGGCGCGTCTGGCTCGAGGTGATCGTCGAAAACACCGGCGCGTTCGCGCTGTACGAGAAGCTCGGCTACCGGACGGTGCGCGACGTCGAGGTCTGGTCGCTGCCGCTCTCGGTCTCGGAGACGAGCGAGGCGCGCAACGTCCCGGCCGACGAGGCGCACGCGCGGATCCGCGAGCTCCGGACGGAGCACGAGCCGTGGCAGCGCGCCGACGGGACGCTCGCCAACCTCTCCGACCTGCGCGGGCTCGCGACCGACGCGGGCGCGGCCGTCTACCGGCACCCGGGCGAGCACGTCCAGCTTCTCCAGCTCGCCGGGGCTCCGGAGCCGCTTCTCCGCGCGCTTCGCGTCCTCGGCCCGGTCAGCGTGCTGAACCTGCCGGCGGACGATCCGGCGGCGGACGTGCTCCGCGCGCTCGGCGCCACGGTTGCCGTGCGCCAGCACGAGATGGTGCTCGACCTCTAGACGATTGATTCCAAAGTGGCGTGCCGGTCGGGGACGTCACTGACCAAGCGGGGCTGCGCGATCGGCCGTCGTTCGTAGCAGCGCTACGGACGGCGGGCGAGCGTGGAGATCCCGCGCTGCGTCAGGGGCGTCATCCGGCGCCGCGACAGTTTGGAATCATTCGTCTAGCTCGGCAGCGGCATCCCTAACATGGGCATCGTGCGTGTCGCTCTCGTGACGCCGTTCGCCTGGTCGCAGCCGCACGACGTCAACGAGCACGTTGCGGCGCTCGCGGGGGAGCTGCGGCAGCGCGGCCACGAGGTGACCGTCCTCGCACCGTCGAACCGCGGCCGCGACCTCGCGCAGAGCAGGCGTCTCCTACTTAGTGACAAGTTGTCACTTGGGGAGTTTGTGGCGCTCGGGCCGGCGGTGCCGATCTCGCGGCGGAGCAGGATGGGAGTGCCGGTCGGCGTCCGCGCCAGCCTCTCGCTCGCGCTTGCGCGCGGTCGCTTCGACGTCGTGCACGGCTTCGAGCCGGGGCTGCCGAGCCTGTCGTACCTCGCGCTCCGCGACTCCGGCGCGCTCACGGCGGCGACGTTCTTCTCGCCGGAGCGTCTCTCCTATCCGCCCGGGCGCGCCCAGCGCGAGCGGCTGCTTGCCCGCGTCGACGCACTCCTCGCGACGACGCCGGAGGTGGCCGCCGCAGCGGAGGCGCGCTTCCCCGGCCGGTACGAGCTCGTCCCGCAGGGCATCGACCCGGCGCTGTTCGCGCCCGCCACGAAGGAACGGCGCGTCGTGCTCGAGTGGCGGGAGGGCGAACGGCCACTCCTCCGCGCGCTCGTGCAGGAGATCGAGGAGCAGGCCGGCTGGGAGCTCGTGCTGCTCCGAACGCGCACGCCCGCGTCGCGACCCTCCGTCTCGCGCCGCCTGGGCACGCGGATGCGCGTGCGCACGGCGCGGAGCGGAGCGGCCCGCGCCGAGACCCTTCGCTCCGCGGCGATCTTCGTTCCTGCGCTCGGCGGCTCGCCGCGGCTCCTCGCCG
This sequence comes from Gaiellaceae bacterium, assembly GCA_035532455.1. Lineage (GTDB taxonomy): Bacteria > Actinomycetota > Thermoleophilia > Gaiellales > Gaiellaceae > Palsa-739. The sequence continues at coordinate 20,254 of DATKRA010000002.1, forward strand.
AGGCGCAGACGGCGGGAGCGGCGGTCGCCGCGCCGCGGGGACGCGCCGCGCAGCCCGAGCTCGCCGCCGCCGAGGCGGCGCGCCTGATCGAGGACGAGACGCTCCGCGCGCGCCGCGCCGACGAGAGCCTCGCCGCCGCCGCGACGCAGACGACCGCCGCGCTCGCCGACCGCGTCGAAGCCGTGTACGGCCGCCTCGCCTCGCGCCGGCGCTCGCGCGCCGCCGGGACCGGCGCCGCGCACCGCGAGAGCGACTGGATCCTCGCCGACCTCCACCTCCACACGAACTGGTCGCACGACTGCTCGATCGAGGTGGACGAGCTCCTCGACCACGCAGAGGCGGAGGGTCTCGGCGCGATCGCGATCACCGACCACAACGTCTTCGGCGGCGCGCTCGAGGCCGTCGAGCGCTCGCGCGGCCACCGGCTCATCGTCATCCCCGGCGAGGAGGTCAAGACCGCCGACCAGGGCGAGGTGATCGGTCTCTTCCTCAAGGAGGAGATCCCGCGCGGCATGTCGTTCGGCGAGACGGTCGACGCGATCCGGGCCCAGCGCGGCATCGTCTACCTCCCCCACCCGTTCGACCGGATGCACGCGATCCCCGAGCCGGCGACGATCCACCGTCACCTCGCCGAGATCGACGTCCTCGAGATCTACAACGCGCGGCTCCTGTTCGAGAACTACAACGACGAGGCCGAGCGCTTCGCGCGCAAGTACAACCTCCTTGCCGGCGCCGGCTCCGACGCGCACGTGCTCGCCGGCGTCGGAACGGGCGTCGTGAGGATGCGCCGCTTCAGCGGGCCGGAGGAGTTCCTCGTCTCGCTCCACAGCGCCGAGGTACTGCGGCGGCCGAAGTCGCTCGTCTACCTGCAGGGATTGAAGTGGGTCGCGCAAGCCAAGGAACGGGTGCGCTGATCCCGAACTTCTCTCCCGGGGCATCAGTGACTGTGGCGACTGACGAAATCTTCGAGAAGTACCTGCAAAAGGCGATCACCGAGATCAACGCTCTCGGGGACGAGCTCGCGCAGGCCGGCGCGGGCGCGCGCGTGCCCGTACTCGGGTCGGGGCATCCGCTCGCAGACGTCTTTCTCCTCAAGCACACGCCGCGGCCGTCGGAGCTGCAGGAGGGAGTCGCGTTCTACGGCCGCTCCGGCAACGCGCTCCTCAAGTCGCTGCAGCGGCTCCGCGTCGATCCCCTCGCCGTCTACGGGACGAACTGCCTCAAGTTCGTCGACGGCGACGCGGACGAGTCGCGCGCCTTCCTCTCGCGCGAGCTCCATATCGTGCAGCCGAAGCTCGTCGTCGTGATGGGCGAGCCGGCGCGTGAGTTCCTCAACTCGGTGCGCTTCCCCCTCGCGCGCGAGCTCGAGCCGGAGCCAGGCGTGTTGCAGGAATACACGCCGACGATCCAGGGGCTCGTCACGCCCGACATCGACGAGTCGCTCGACGAGCAGCCCGCGAAGACGGCGTTCTGGAACGCCTTCAAGATGCTCGGCGAGTGGTGGAGTCAGACTCCTCCGTACTAGACGTCCGTCGCCGGATCACTGCGTTCGTCGCGCTCGGCGCGGCGGTCGTGACGTGGTTCGTCGTCGCGCCGCACGTCGGAGCGGTCGGGCTGTGGACGGCCGTCGTCGTCATCTCGGCCGGCGTGCTGCCGGGGACGCTCCTGCTCGTGCTCATCGCGCTGCCGCTCTCGCGGCTCCGCTGGAGCACGCTCACGCTCGTCGCGCTCGCGCTGGCCCTCGTCGCCCTGGGCTGCAGCGAGGCCGGATGGCCGCTCGCGGAGAACTTCGCGAAGCTCTGGGCGGCCGTCTTCGCCGGCTGGGCGTTCCTCTACCTCTTCGAGAGTGTCGGCCTCGTCGTGCTCGTCGCGGCGATCATCCCCGTCGTCGACGCAATCTCGGTGTTCACGCCCGGAGCCCCGACAAACGAGATCGTCAAGCACCACATCTCGATCTACAACCACGTCGCCGTCGCGTTCCTCGGGCCCCATGGCGGCGCCGAGCAGCTCGGTCCGCCCGACATCCTCTTCTACGCGCTGTTCCTCGGCGCGGCCGCGCGCTTCCGGCTGCGGGTCGGCTGGACATGGCTCGCGACGACGGGGCTCTACGCGGCGTCGTTTCCCATCGCGGTCGCGACGCACGCGAGCGGGCTGCCGGCGCTGCCGTTCCTGTCGGCCGGCTTCCTCGTCGCGAACGGCGACCTGCTCTGGCAGCGGCTACGCCCGCGTCAGTAGCGCCACACACTCGACATGCGGCGTGTGCGGGAACATGTCCACCGGCGTCACGCGGAGCAACTCGTAGCCGTACTCCTCCCGTAACGCCTTGACGTCGCCCGCGAGGGTCGTCGGGTTGCAGGAGACGTACACGAGCCGCGGCGAGCCGATCCGGCCGAGGCGGCGCAGCGCCTTGCCGGCGAGTCCCGCGCGCGGCGGGTCGACGACGACGACCTCGGGCGGGCCGGAGCGCTCGAGCAGCTCCTCCACGACCTCGCCGACGTTGCCCGCGAAGAAGGCGGAGTTCGTGACGCCGTTCAGCTCGGCGTTCTCGAGCGCGCACGCCACCGACTCCTCCGACACTTCGATCCCCCACACCGTCAGCGCGTCAGCCGCCAGCGAGAGGCCGATCGTCCCGATCCCGCAGTAGAGATCCCAGACCGTCTCGCTGCCGGTCAGCCCCGCTGCGTCGCGCGCGAGGCCGTAGAGCCGCTCGGCCATGGCGGTGTTGGTCTGGAGGAAGGCGTTCGGCCGGACGCGGAACCGCAGGCCGCCCAGCTCCTCCTCGATCCACTCATCGCCCCAGAGCAGCCGCGTCGGGAGGTTCGTCACCTCGGCCGGCGTGTCGTTCACGGCCCAGTGGATCGAGCGCACCTCGGGGAAGCGGCGGAGCACGTCGACGAGGTAGCCGGGCTCGAACTTCTCCCCTGGCGCCGTCACGAGCTGCACGAGCGCCTGCCGCGTGTTGCGCCCTTGCCGCACGACGAGATGGCGGAGGTAGCCGCTGCCGTCGGCCTGCGAGTACGCCGCGAGCCCTTCCTCGCGCGCCCACGCACGGACGGCGTCGCGAATTGCGTTGCCGAGGTCGTCGGTGAGCCAGCACTTCTCGATCTCGAGCACCTCGTCCCAGCGGCCGGCGCGGTGGAAGCCGAGCGCCGCGCCCTCCGGCGTCTGCGTGAACGAGTACTCGAGCTTGTTGCGGTAGTGGAAGATCTCCGGCTCACACGGGACGATCGGCTCGAGCGGCGGCTCGGCGATCCCCGCGAGGCGCACGAGGGAGTCGCGCACCTGCGCCTCCTTCTGCGCGAGCTGCGCCTCGTAGGAGAGATCCTGGAAGCGGCAGCCGCCGCACGCGGGGAAGTGCGCGCACGGTGCTTCCACCCGCTCCGGGCCAGGCCGGAGGATGTCGATCGCGAGCGCTTCCGCATGGCTCCGCTTGACCTTGGTGACGCGGGCGCGGACGCGATCGCCGGGCAGCCCGCGGCGCACGAAGACGACGAAGCCGCCGTGCCGCGCGACCCCGTTTCCGCCGAACGCGAGCGACTCGATGTCGAGCTCGAGCTCGTCGCCCTTCGCGACCGGAGCAGCCACGACTAACTGAGCGTCGTGACGTAGATCTTGCGCGTCCGCGGGCCGTCGAACTCGCAGAAGAAGACGCCCTGGTACGTGCCGAGCGCGAGCGCGCCGTCCTCGAGCGGGATGAGCACCTGCGGGCTCGAGGCGAGCGAGGCGCGCGCGTGCGACGGCGCGTTCGGGCCGTCCTCGTCTTCGTGCTTCCACTCCCAGTCGTCGCCGACGACGCGCTGGAACGCGTTCTCGAGATCGGTCACGAGCTCGGGATCGATCCGCTCGTTGATCGCGACGCCGGCGGTCGTGTGCGGCACGTAGACGAGAGCCGCGGTGGCGCCGTTCGTGTCGCCGAGCGCGTCGCGGATCTGGTCCGTGACCTCGATCAGCTGGAGCTTCCGCTCGGTCTCGAGGACGATCTCGCGCACGGCCCGTATCCTACGGACGCCCATGGCGGAGCCGCTCCAGCAACGCGAGATCGACGAGCTCTCCGCCGACGCCGACGGCTTCCTCGGCGAGCTCGACGAGGAGGCGTACCTCCACTTCTCCGGCCAGAAGGACACGTACGAGCTCGCTCCGATCTACGAGCGGCACGAGCGCCTGACGCGACTCGACACGGCGCTCGGCCTGGGAGCTTCGGTCGCCGGCGACCGGCGCCGGCGCGAGCTGTGGAAGTTCGCGTGCGCGGGCTATCTCGGCAACTTCGTCAAGGCCGAGGCCGAGCGGGTCGCCGAGCTCGAGGCAACGCTCATCGCCGCGGTGGGCGACGAGGAGATCCCGTTCCGCATGCTCCGGCCCCGCCTGATGAACGAGGAGGACCGCGCGACGCGCGCACGTCTCGAGGCGGTGCGGAACGAGCTGACCGAGGAGCATCTGAACAGCCTCCATCTCCACGCCGTCGAGGTCGTCCATGCGGAAACCGGGCGCCTCGGCGCAGCGAGCTATGCCGACCTCTACCGCGGCTTCGGCCTTCCGCTCGACGACCTCGCCACGCAGTGCCGCAGCTTCCTCGCCGAGACGGAGAGCCTCTGGGAGGAGGCCGGCGACCGCTTCTTCCGCTCGAGCGTGGGGCTCGGGCTCGGGGAGGTGGAGCGCTGGGATGCCGCCCGTGCGATCCGCGGCGCGGAGTGGGACGCAGACTTTCCCGCCAACCGCATGCTGCCGGCCCTCGAGGCGACGCTCGCCGACCTCGGCATCGACCTGCGCGCACAGAAGAACGTCGAGCTCGACCTCGAGGAGCGCCCGAACAAGGATCCGCGCGCCTTCTGCGCCCCGATCGCCGTGCCGGACCGGGTCGTCCTCGTCATCAAGCCGCAAGGCGGCCCGGAGGACTGGCAGGCGCTGTTCCACGAGGCCGGCCACACCGAGCACTTCGCGCACACGTCCGCGGCGCTCTCGACGGAGGAGCGCCGGCTCGGAGACAACGCCGTCACCGAGGGCTGGGCGATGCTCTTCGAGTACCTCACCACCGACCCGGCCTGGCTCGCGCGCCGGCTCGACGCCGGCCGCCCCCACGAGTTCGCGGCGCACGGCGCGACGCAGCTCCTCTGGATCGTGCGCCGCTACTGCGCGAAGCTCCTCTACGAGCTGGAGTTCCACACGGCCGAGGACGTGACGGCGATGCGCCCGCGCTACGTCGAGCTTCTCTCCGACGCGACCAAGATCTCGCCGGCGCCGGCCGACTACCTCGGCGACATCGACGACGGTTTCTACGCCTCCGAGTACCTGCGTGCGTGGGCGTTCGAGGCGCAGCTCCGCGCATACCTGCGGGAGAAGTTCGGCAACGCGTGGTTCTCGAAGCGCGAGGCCGGCTCGCTCCTCCGCGAGCTCTGGGCGGAAGGCCAGAAGCCGACGGCGGACGAGCTGCTCCGCGACGTGACCGGCGAGACGCTCGAGCTCGCGGCCGTCGCGGATCGGGTTCGCGAAGCGCTCGCCGCGGCCTGATCATGGTGCGAGCCTTCCTCGGCCGCAGGCCTGGTCTCCTCGCGTTCGCGTCCTATCTCGTCCTGGCGTTCCTCTATCTAGGGGTGCCAATCGCGGCGCACCCCGAGCAGAGGCTGGTCGGGCAGAGGATCGACGTCCAGATCTTCGTGTGGTCGCTCGCCTGGTGGCCGCACGCGATCCTGCACGGAGAGAATCCGTTCGTCACGCACGCGATCTGGGCGCCCAACGGCGTGAACCTCACCTGGACGACCTCGATCCCCGGGCTCGCACTGCTCGCGGCGCCGATCACGATCATCGCCGGGCCGTTCCTCGCCTACAACGTGCTCGCCGTAGCGATGCCGGCATTGGCTGCGTGGACGGCGTTCCTGCTTTGCCGCCGGCTGACACGCTCGTTCTGGCCCTCCCTGGCCGGCGGCTATCTGTTCGGCTTCTCGCCGTACCTTCTCGCCCAGAGCGAGGGGCACATGCACCAGACCTCGGTGTTCCTCATCCCTCTCGTCGCGCTCGTCGTCGTCCGCTACCTCGACGACGACCTGTCGAGAAGGCGGACGGGCATCTATCTCGGCGTCCTGATCGCGTTGCAGCTCTGGTTCTCGACCGAGGTGGCGTTCACGCTCACCGTCGCGCTCGCAGTCGCGCTCGCCGTCGGCTTCGTCGTGGTTCGCTCCCGCCGTAGCCGGATCGTGCAGCTCCTGCCGGCGGTCGTGGGCGCGTACGCACTCGCGGCGGTGCTCGCGGCGCCGCTGATCGTGTACCTGCTGCTCGGCTTCCAGCACACGGCGATCGCGTCGCCCCGCGCACACCCCGCCGACCTGCTCAATCTCGTCATTCCCACCCACCTGACCTGGCTGAGCTGGGGCTGGACGAACCAGATCTCCGCGTCCTTCTGGGGCAGCGACACCGAGCAGGACGCGTACCTTGGGCTCCCGACCATAGCCATCGTGCTCTGGTACGTCTGGGCGAAGCGCCGCACCGAGCGCTCCCGGTTCCTCGCGGCGGTGCTGCTCATCGGCCTCGTCGCCGAGCTCGGCCTCCATTTGAACGTGCGCGGCCGTCCGGTCGTCTGGCTGCCCTGGGACCTGGTTGCGCGGCTGCCGCTTTTCGACAACGTGCTGCCGGTCCGCCTCTCGATGTTCGTCAGCCTCGGCGCAGGCGTCGCGGTCGCGTCGTGGGCATCGTCGAAGGTGGCGCCTCGGTTGCTACGCACGGCGCTCCCGATCCTGGCGATAGTCGCGATCCTGCCAAGCATCTGGAATCTCGCCTGGCGCCAGACGCCTCCCCAGCCGCCGTTCTACGCCGACCGCATGTACCAGAAGTGCCTCTCGCCCAACGAGACTGTCCTCCTGTTGCCCCTGCCGCACTGGACGCACGCGATGGTCTGGCAGGCGGAGAGCGACTTCGCGTTCCGAATGGCGGCCGGGTACATAAGCCAGAAGCTGCCGACGAACATTCCGGAGGCCAGATACATCCACCATCTCGCGCGCACGAACCGGCCCGGAACCAACCCGCGGCCGCTGCTGCGCTTCGCCAGAGCACAAGGTGTGACGGCGATCCTCATCGGGGCGAAGAACGGCACGCAGTGGACACACCTCCTCGCACACGTGGCGACACCGACGAAGGTCGGAAACGTCTTCCTCTACCGCCTGACGCCGCACCGCGGCTCCGCCTGTTCCGGAGGCCGGTAAAGCGTTCCCACGCCTGGACGATTGATTCCAAAGTGGCGTGCCGGTCGGGGGCGTCACTGACCAAGCGGGGCTGCGCGATCGGCCGTCGTTCGTAGCAGCGCTACGGACGGCGGGCGAGCGTGGAGATCCCGCGCTGTGTCAGGGGCGTCGTCCGGCGCCGCGACAGTTCGGAATCAATCGTCTAGCCAAACCTCAAGAGAACCAGCAGCAGGGGCGAGGATTGACGCGGAATGTCACGGGAATGTCGCGCGTTGAAGCCGGCATGAGAACCAGCGAGAAGATCCACGAGGAGATCGAGCGCCTGAGCGAGGAGCGTACGGAGCTCTGGCAGCGACTCTCTGTTGAGCACGACCCTGACGTCCGGGCAGCGATCCACGCCCTCGACGCACGCCTCGACCGCTTGTGGGACGAGAACCGCGCTGTCCGAGCCACGCTCCGCTTCGGCGACCGCGAGAAGATCGTTGCGCGCGCACGCGTCGAAGAGCGGCTCGAGCGCGCCGCCTGACCTACTTCGCCCCGAGGGAACTTCAGAGAGGAATCGACCCGGCCACACGCCGGGTCGATTCTCTTCGGGGCGCGAGTCGGGAAACAAGAAAGCACTCGGTGCTCTGCTATTCGCACTCGCTGACGAACGGCCGTGTCCGCCAAACGAAGAAGTACCGCAAGGAGCTCAGGCTTCGCATCACACCGGCGAAGAACAACTAGCGCGCCCGGATCCGGGTCGCGGCCGACTACGAGGACCTGGGCAAGGCGAGGGCGATGGACCTAACCGGACTCGAACCTGGCTCCAGGGGCGCGAGCGCCCATGAATGAGGCCGAGCGCCCGCGACCACCTACCGATGAGAGTCGCTGGGGCCGCGGCTGACCAGCGATACGTCGCAAATTGTCAGAGCGGCTCG
>DATKRA010000003.1:0-7711 GCA_035532455.1 Gaiellaceae bacterium
TCGATGTACGCGCGCGGGTCGTCGGCAGTCGCGTGCGGCGCTGCGCGATAGGAGAGCGCCTCGATCATCGTCGGCCCGCCGCCCGAGCGCGCGCGCTCGACTGCCTCGCGCGTCGCCTCGTACACCGCGAGCACGTCACCGCCGTCGACCCGCACACCGGGCATCCCGTAGCCGGCGGCCTTCGCCGCGATCGTCTCGGCGCGCGTCTGTGCGGAGAGGGGCGTCGAGATCGCCCACTGGTTGTTGTTGCAGAAGAGAATCGCCGGCGCCTGCATCACGCCCGCGAAGTTCGCGCCCTCGTGGAACGCGCCCTCGCTCGTAGCGCCGTCGCCGAAGTAGGCGATCGAGACGGTCGAGTTCCCCTTCAGCTTCTCCCCCCACGCCAGGCCGACCGCGTGCGGGACATGCGTCGCGATCGGCACGCAGATCGAGGCGACGCGGTAGTCGGCCGGGTTCCACCAGCCGGCGGGATGGCCGCGCCACCAGTGGAGCACGGTGCTGACCGGCAGGCCGCGAAGCAGGCCGATCGCCGACTCGCGGTAGCTCGGGAAGATCCAGTCGCCGTCGTCGAGCGCGTGCACCGAGCCCGCCTGCATCGCCTCGTGGTTCCAGAAGATCGCGTACGTCCCGATCCGGCCCTGGCTATGGAAGACGACCGAGCGCTCGTCGTACGTGCGCAGGAGGATGAGCGAGCGGTAGATCGCAAGTAGGTCGTCGGGCCCGAGGCCGTCGACCTCCCGCTCCTCGTCGAGCACCCGCCGCAGCTCGAACTCATCTGGCGCCACCTTCGCCACGGCCGCGAAGCCTACTTAGACGAGCACGGATACAGCCGACCGCTCCGCCTCGAACACGGCTTCCTCGACGTCGCCGAGATCCTCGCCGTCGACCTGGAGCGGTAGCGGTCGGTCGCACCGGACCTCGATCCGGTCGAGGTCGTGGCCGACGAGAAAGTTCGCCGCGCGCGGGTGTCCGCGCAGCAGTGCGTACGCCGTCCAGAGGAGCGAGCGGCGACGGATACGAGTGGGCGCGACGAAGTCGAGGCCCAGCTCGAAGTCCGCGTCCGGCACGAGCTGCACGGCGACGTTCTTCGCGTACGAGTACGGGGATCCGTTCGCGACGAACGCGAACGCCGCGCGACCGAGACCGGCGATCTCGAGAGTCGGCTCCACATGGCCGCGGTTCGCCGCGATCGACGCGACGATCGCACGCGCGAAGGCAAGATCGCCGGGCCGCTTCCCGTCGTGCTCGCGTCCCATCTCGTCGACGCGCCGGACGGCCTCCGCGTCGATACCCACACCTGCGGCGAAGGAGAAGCGCCGGCCGTTGACGCGGCCGAGGGAGATGCGGCGGGTGCGCCCCGCGACGATCGCGGCGGACACCTGCTGCGCTGCCGCGACCGGATCGTGCGGCACGCCGAGCGCGCGGGGCAGGACGCTCGTCCCGCCGCCGGGAAGGAACCCGATCGGGACGTTGCCTTCGAGCCCGTTCAGCGCCTCGTTGAAACCGCCGTCCCCGGAGAAGACGACGACCGCGTCGACGTTCCGGCCGCACGCGTCTCTCACGAGCTCGGTCGCGTGGCCGGGGTGCTCGGTGAGGAAGACGTCGAGCTCGCCCGCCTTCATCAGCTCCTCGCGAACCGCGGTCAACCGCTCCTCGCCGACACGGGTCGCGAACGGGTTTACGACGAGCGCGATCTTCACCGCGACGCGTATCCCCGCATCCCGTCCAGCAACAGCGCCGTGAAGCGGTCGGCGAGCGCGTCGGTCTCACCGCCCGGCTTCAGCCACGTGTACGCCCAGTTGACGGAGGAGAGCGCGAGCAGCGCGGCCGTCGCGTCGTCGAGATCGGTGCGCAGCTCGCCGAGCTCCCGTCCCTCGCGGAAGAGCGCGCGAAACCGCTCCTCGTAGCGGCGGCGCTCGGCGACGAACTCCGCGCGACGCTCGCCCTCGAGGTAGCGCCATTCGCGCACGAAGACGGTCGCGACGTCGAGCTGCTCGGCGACAACGTGGAGGTGCGCGCGCAGCGCGGCGCGAATCCGCTCGACGACCGGCCCCTCGTCGGGCACGGAGTCGAGCGCGTTATGGAACGCCTCGGAGCCCTCGTGCGCGACCTCCCACAGCAGGTCGGCCTTCGACTCGATGTGCGCGTAGACCGATCCCTTCTGCACGCCCATCGCCTCGGCGAGGTCGCCGATCGACGTGCCGTGGTAGCCCTTCTCCGCAAAGAGGCGGGCTGCGGCGCGCGTTAGCTCGTTCCGTCTCGCGGACATCTACAATCGGAAAACTAACGATCGTTCGGAAGGTGGTGCTGCGTGGCAGCCGTCGAAGTTCCCCGCAACGAGCAGGCATTTCTCGAGTACGTCCAGTCGGGCGGGCAGGTCGAGACGACCGATTGGATGCCCGACGACTACCGGGCGAAGCTCATCAAGTTCATCGAGATGCACGGCAACTCGGAGCTTATGGGCGTCCTGCCCGAGCGCGAGTGGATCCTCCGCGCGCCGACCCTCCAGCGCAAGCTCGCGCTGACGGCGAAGGTGCAGGACGAGGTCGGCCACGCGCAGCTCATCTACCGCGTCGCAGAGGATCTCGGCAAGCCGCGCGAGCAGATGCTCGCGGATCTCATCTCGGGCAAGGCGAAGTTCCACAACGTCTTCCATTACCCGACGTACACGTGGGGAGACGTCGGCGTCATCGCGTGGCTCGTCGATGCGGCGGCGATCATCAGCCAGAAGGCGCTCCTCAAGTGCTCGTACGCGCCGTACGCGCGGATCATGAAGAAGATCTGCTGGGAGGAGTCGTTCCACATCCTCCACGGCCGCGACGTCATCCTCGCGATGGTGACGGGGACGGAGGAGCAGTTCGGTCTCGTGCAGGAGGCGCTCGACCGCTGGTGGGGGCCGCTCATGCAGTTCCACGGCAACCCGATCCCGAAGGGCGAGGATCCGATGTACCTGTGGCGGATCAAGTCGCAGGGCAACGAGGAGGCACGTCAGCAATTCCTCGACGGCTACGTGCCGCAGATCCTCGAGCTCGGCCTCGAGCTCCACGACCCGAAGCTCCGCAAGCGTGACGACGGGGTCTGGGAGTACAGCGAGCCCGACTGGGACGAGCTCAAGCACGTCGTCACGGGCCATGGCCCGAAGACGCAGGAGCGGCTCGCCTTCCGCAAGCACTTCCTCGACCAGGAGCAGTGGGTGCGCGACATCGTTCTCGCTGCATGAACGAGTGGGAGGTCTTCCGGCGCGAGCGGAAAGGCCAGCCGTTCGAGCATGCCGGCTCGGTCGTCGCGCCCGACGCGGACTTCGCGGAGGCGTGGGCGCGCGAGCAGTACGGCCGCCGCGGCGAGTCGGTCGCGCTGTGGCTCGTCCCGCGCGAGGCGATCCGCGACGTCGAGGACTGGGCCGACGAGTTCGACCTCAAGTACCGCCGCGTCGACGGCTACTCGATCAAGGCGCGACTGAAGGAGGCACGCGAGCGTGCGGGAACAGCTCCTGGCGATAGCTGACGACGAGCTCTTCCTCGGCTGGCGCGAGTCGGAATGGACCGGCATCGCGCCGATGCTCGAGGAGGACGTCGCCTTCTCCTCGATCGCGCAGAACGAGATCGGCCACGCACGTGCGATCTACCAGCTGCTGGTCGGTGAGGACGGCGACGCCGACGCACTCGCCTTCGACCGGCCGCTCGAGGAGTACCGGTGCGCACCGTTCGTCGAGCTCCACCTGTTGGATTGGGCGCACACGATCGCGCGGCGCTGGCTGTACGAGACCGCCGACGAGATCCGGATCGCCGCGCTGAAGGCCGACGCGGATCCCGCGGTCGCCGGCCTGGCGGCGAAGATCGACCGCGAGGAGACGTACCACCGCATGCACGCCGAGATGTGGCATGAGCACCTGAAGGACGAGCCGCGGTTCCGCGACGCCGTCGAGGAGCTGTGGCCGTACGCCATCGGGATGCTCCCCGAGGAGCTGCGCGCCGATCTCGCCGGTCGAATCGGCCTAACCCTTCCAAGTGACAACTTGTCACAAGCGCATGAGCGCGGCACGCACACGGACGAGCTCGCGCCGATGTGGGAGGAGATGACCGAGGTGCGCCGCTCCGCCCCCGCGGGGGCGCAGTGGTAGAGGCCGAGGTCTGGGGGCTCCTCGAGGAGATCCCCGACCCGGAGATCCCCGTCATCTCGCTCGTCGACCTCGGAGTAATCCGCTCGGTCGATGTCTCCAACGGACATGTCCGCATCGAGTTCACGCCGACCTTCCTCGGCTGTCCCGCCCTCGAGTACATGAAGCGCGCGATCGAGGAGAAAGTCCCCGGCGCCGAGGTGCAGGTGATCCAGGACGACTCGTGGTCGACCGACAAGATCACCGCGGCCGGCCGCGAGAAGCTCCGCGAGGCCGGCTTCGCGCCGCCCGCGCCGCGTCTGATTCAGCTCCAGTCGCAGGTGCACAAGTGCCCGTACTGCGGTTCGACGGAGACGCGCCTCGAGAACATCTTCGGCCCGACGCCGTGCCGGTCGCTTCGCTACTGCGACAGCTGCCGGCAGCCGTTCGAGCAGTTCAAGACGATCTAGCCTTCCTCGATTTCAGCGCCAGAGGCCCCGAGCTTCCGAAGATCGCCTTCGTTCTGGCTACGCTCCCGCTGTGGCCGTCGAGATCCTTTACTGCCCCGTCTGAAGCGGGTACGACGAACGGGCCGCGAGTCTCGCGGCCGAGCTGAAGGACACCGGATTCGACGCCTCGATCCGCGAGGGGCAGAAGTCGCAGTTCGACGTCTTCGCCGACGGCGAGCTCGTCTTCTCGAAGCTGAGCGAGCGGCGCTGGCCGGCCGACGGCGAAGTTCTCGCGCTGCTCACGAACCGCTGAAGCGAACCTCGCGCTTCTCGACGAACGCAGCGACGCCCTCCCGGAAGTCCGCCGTCTGGGCCGCCTCGGTCTGGAGATCGGCCTCGAGCTCGAGCTGCTCCCCGAGGGTGTTCGTGCCGGCTTCGTCGAACAGACGCTTCGTCAGCGCGATCGCCCGCGTCGGCCCGGCCGCGAGCTCGGCCGCGCGCACCGCGACGCGCGCCTCGAACGCGTCCGCCTCGACGACCTCGGAGACGAGTCCCCATGCATGCGCCTCGCCCGCGGTCAGCCGCCGGTTCGACGTCATCCACTCGAACGCGCGCGGAGTCCCAAGCAGGCGCTGGATGAAGTACGTCCCACCGGAGTCGGGGATGAGCCCGATGCCGACGAAGCCGGGCACGAAGAACGCGTCGTCGCGCGCGATGCGGATGTCGCACGCGCACGCGAGCGAGAGCCCGGCGCCCGCGCACACGCCGTTCACCGCAGCGATCACCGGCTTCTCGAGCGAGCGGATGAGGTTGACGTTCACGTGGTACGTCGCGCGCAACAGCGACCCGACGTCGCCGCCCTCGCCGAACTCGGTCAGGTCCTGTCCGGCCGAGAACCCGCGGCCGGCGCCGGTGATCACGACCGCGCGCACGTCCGGCGACGCCGCCGCCTCGAGCGCCTCGCGCAGGCCGTCCTGCACGGCGCGCGTGAACGCGTTGAGCTTCTCGGGACGGTTGAGCGTGATCGTCTGAACCGCGCCGTCCCGGCTGAATTCGACCTCCGCCATCGCGGCGGACACTAACGGCGCGCTAGTGCCCGAGCAGCGGGAAGCGGCGATGGTGCTTTTGCTGGTGCTGCTCGCGGCGCTGCTCCCGCAGCCGCCGGACGAACGGCACGAGGAGGAGGACGGAACCGACGGCCACACAGCGGCCGCAGAATGCGAGCTTGCGCCCCCGCTTCGGGGTGTCCTCCAGCTTCTCCTTACCCATGAGGAACCTCCTTTCGCCGGGAGCGTGCCTCCGTCGCGGGCCGAGGCGAATCGGGGATTCCGCCGATCCTGCCGGTTCAGTCCGCGAACGCGACGAACTGGACGGTCGGCTTCGGCAGCCCACGCTTGTACGCGTCCTTGCCGGTCGCCATGAACTCGTCGCTCCGCACGGCCGCGTCGAAGGCTTCCTTGTCCGCGAACTCCCACTCGGCGTAATACGCGTGCGGTGCGTCGCCCATCGGTGAGCCGGTCACCTTCCCGTGCCGGAACACGCTGTTGGGCACGCAGCGGCAAAACTCGGCGTGCGCGGCGTACTCCTGCGGATCCGGCTCCTGCTCGTAGAGGACGGTGACGCGGTACATGCGCGGTCCTTTCGGTAGACGACGAGGGGGAGCGTACGGCAATGGCCGACAGAGTTGTTCACTGCCCACGACGACGCGGGCGGTTAGAGAACGCCGAACCGCGCCGAGCGGTTACGTATGGTTGCGCTCGTGTCGGGAAGCGCAGCGGCAGCCACGCTCGCGGTCGCAGCCGGGCTCGCCGGGTCGATCCAGGTCGCGCTCATGTCGCGGCTCGGTGAGCGGATCGGCGTGCTCGAGGCGCTCGGCTTCTCGGCGACGCTGACCGCTGCGCTCGCCGTCGTCATCCTCCTGCTCTTCCGCCACAGCCTCGGCGGATTCGGGCGGGCCGTTCACCAGCCGTGGTGGATGCTGCTCGGCGGCGTGATGGGACTGCTCATCGTCTTCACCGTCACGTTCGCCGGCCCGCGGATCGGCGTCGCCGCGACCGTCGGGATCCTCATCGCCGGGCAGCTCGCAATGGGGGCGGCGATCGACCGCTGGGGACTGTTCGGCACCGATCGGATCGCCCTCCACTGGCCGCGCCTCGTCGGCCTCGCGCTCCTCGCGGGCGGCGCCGCGCTCTCGCTGAAGAGGTAGCTACGACCGGTGTGAGTGCCAGGGCACCCAGAACGGCGCGACGACGAACACCCAGAGCGCCAGAAGGACGACTGCCACGACGACGAGCGTGACCAGCACGGTGAAGAAGGTTCCCATTGAGGAAGTGTCCAGCCGCCGCCCGCTCGCAGCATCGGGGGAGTCGCTGAGAGGCGCTGCCTACAGGCCGAACGGGTTGAAGGGCTTCGAGCCTGTCGAGAACAGGACGCCCTTCGTCTCGAGATAGAGCTCGAGCGTGTCGATCGACAGCTCGCGGCCGAAGCCCGACTGCTTGTAGCCGCCAAACGGGATTCCCGGGAACGCCGTGAACGGCATGTTGATCCCGACCATCCCCGACTTGATCGCCTTGGCGACGCGGTGCCCGCGCGCGGGGTCGCCCGTCCAGACCGTCGCGAAAAGGCCGTAGCGGACGTCGTTCGCGATCCGGATCGCGTCCTTCTCGTCCTCGAACAGGATCACCGTGACGACCGGGCCGAAGATCTCCTCCTGCGCGACGGTCATCGAGTTGTCGACGCCCGCGAGGACGGTCGGGAGATAGAAGGCACCCGCTCCGTCGCCCGGCGCGCCGCCCGCGACGACCTCGGCTCCCTCCGCGATGCCCTTCTCGACGAGGCCGTGGACGCGGTCGCGGTGCGCGGTGGAGATGAGCGAGCCAACCTGCGTCTCGGTGTCGAGCGGGTCGCCGACCTTGAGGCTCTTCGCAGCCTCGGCGAAGCGTGCGACGAAGTCGTCGTAGATCGACGCCTCGACGAGCACGCGCGAGCGCGCCTCGCAGCTCTGGCCGGCGGCGTAGTAGATCGACCAGACCGAGCTCGGGATCGCGTCGTCGAGGTTCGCGTCGGCGAAGACGAGGTTCGGGGACTTGCCGCCGAGCTCGAGCGTCAGCCGCTTGATCCCGTCGGCGGCGAGCTTCATGATCGCGCTCCCCGTCGCCGTCGAGCC
>DATKRA010000004.1:0-41761 GCA_035532455.1 Gaiellaceae bacterium
ACCGCGGCTCCGCTGCGCTACGAAAGTTCCTCGGCTCAGACCGACACGAACAAACGTGCGACCCCGCGCCCACAGGTCCACCGGACCGACTGACTCGAACGTTGGATCCGCGCGAGGTTCGCCACCTCGCACGAGTCACGCCCCGTCCCGTCGGCAGCGCAACGATGCGATTCTCGGAGCGACCCCTCGCTTGGCTAACTGAGGGTCATAGGAACCGAACGGGACCCTCACACCGGCTGGACCAGATAACGGGGGGCCGGACACATCCACTAAACGTATACGTCAGTACGGATATTGAGACTGGGGCGGCTGTTAGAACCGCCGCCCGCGCTGACCTTCAACCCCCGCGGAAGAGATCGACGAATTCCACAATGAAAAGCGCCGCCATGAACGCAAGAAAGATGACAACGAGCGCGGTGGGTGAGGAGCCGATCACAGCGAGCGCGATGAGAACCGCGGACACGACACAGATCTCCAGCACATACCTTGTAGCCATCCGTGGAGGTTCGTAACTAGCCACGCTTTCTCCGTTGGAGGCACCTTCCAGCCGTCGCAACTCATGCAAGGCGATTGTAAGAACGATCAGAGCGACGACCGACAAGCAGAGGAGCCCGACAGACCACCAGTCACGGAGGCGAGTCGAGACGAGCACGGCAGCGATAACCCCAAAAACGCTTGCCCCCACCCGGAGTCTCGCCAGTGTCCGTGCCAACATCGCTCCTCATCCTCCGACCGGACCCCGCGGGCCAACCGGGCCCCGACGGTGCCGATGATGACCGTGGACCGCGTCATAGACTAACCGGCCTCCCTCCCCAACGGCGAACGCGCCGAGAGCAGGCCCCTCAATTGCGACCGCAACGCACAGGACGCCGAGCGCTATCCCGATGCCCGCTTCTGACGTTGCCGCAGCCGCAGCAAGACACATTCTGCCGTGGGACCGGTGTCCGACACCGCCTAGTTGAGCTCCGCGTTCGTCAAGTCCCATCTGTGCCAATTGTGCAACATCTGTCGCCTGACGGTAACCGCGCGTAGCGGTGGTCGTACGGTGGCTGGGTGGGTCGGCCGCTCCGCATGTACGCACGAGGCGTCTATCACGTCGCCGGCCATGCCAGCGATGACCGCAGTTTGTTCATCGACGACATCGACCGGCGCTTCTTCCTCGACCACCTCGCGGAGACCGTCTCCCTGCTTGGCCTCCGTGTCATCTCGTACGTATTGATGACGAACCATCACCACCTGCTGATCGACACCCCGGATGGCCGAATCGCGAGCGCCTTGCACCGACTTCACGGCGGCTACGCGCGCGAGCACAACATCCGCCACCGCCGCACCGCGCACCTCTTCTGCGCGCACCCGCTGGCTCGCCGGATCGAGGACAACGACGACCTCAAATGGACTGACCGCTACCTCGCCAGGAACCCGGTCGAAGCAGGACTAGTCCCCGATCCGTTCGACTGGTTCTGGAGCAGCGCTCGAACGCACGCCGGACTCGCGGAGCCTCCTCTCCCTCTCCACGACGCCCCCCTTCGCGGCGCCTACGAGAACTCGCCTCACTGGCGCGACCGCTACCGCGCCTATGTGGCAGGGAGTACGAGACCGCGACTGACTACATGCGCGAGGGATCAGTCCGCCAGGGCGCTCGCGTAGAACTCCGCGATCGCCGCCGTGAACTCGTGGCGGCTGTCCTCCCAGGCGTAGAACATGTGACCGCCGTCGAAGTGCTGGACGGTCAAACGGCCGGCGGACTCCGGGGCGAGCCGCATGAGATTCCGGAGCCGGTCGGTCGTGTAGTACGGCGTCACCATGTCGAAACGGCCGTGGCAGATGAAGGCGCGCATGTGCGGGTTGAGCGCCATGCCGTAACGGAAGCTGTCGGTCGCGCCGTCCGGCGGCTCGAAGAAGTGCTTCTTCGAGTCCTCCTTCCACGCCTGGTTCACCTCGTGGCTGAGGAGCCGGTAGTCGCGGTCGGTCTCGACGCCGATCTCCGAGCGGAGGTGCTTGTTGATCGCCACGGTGTACGCCGCAGAGATCCCGGCGAGCGTCGCGTCGGGCGCCTCGTGGCCAGTCCGGTCCGGGAACGGATCGGTCGTGGTGATCGTCGCGTCGTAGAAGCCGACGACCTTCCGCACGTCGCGCAGGAGCTCACGCGCGAAAACCTCTTGACCGACGCGCCCTTCGGCACGCGTGACGAAGTCGAGCGGCAGGCCGAGGAAGTCGGCGAGCCGCGAGAGGATCCGCTCGCGCTCGCCCGTGTCGAGGGACGCGCCGAGAACGAGGAACTTCGAGTAGTCACCGGCGGCGAACTCCTCCGCGGCCACGCGCACCTCGTCGAGCGAAGAACCGGCGGGAAGCGCGCGACCTCGGCCGTGGTGGGCCGCGGCGCCGGCCATCGTCGGGAGGACGTCGACCCACTGCACGACGCCGTAGTCGTTCATGTCGAGACCGCCGAGCTCGAGCGCCGGCGAGATGAGGATCGCGCCGTTGAGCCCGATGCCGGCATCCTCCTGCAGCATCCGCACGAGCCGGCCGACGCGATAGCCGCCGTAGCTCTCGCCCGCGATGAAGACCGGCGATCCCCAGCGGCCGTTCTCGGACAGCCAGCGCGTCATGAACTCGCAGAGGGACTCGAGGTCGCGCTTCGGGCCGAAGTACTCGTCCTCCGGCTTTTTCGCGTCGCCGTCCTTCTTCTCGTCCTGCTTCACGTCGTCCTCGACGATGCGGCTGAAGCCCGTGCCGACCGGGTCGACGAACACGACGTCGGTGAACGCGAGCCACGACGACTCGTTCTCGACGAGCTTCGGCGGCAGCGGCGGCAGCGTCCCGTCGGCGGGGAAGTCGACGCGCTGCGGTCCGACCGCGCCCATGTGGAGGTACGCCGACGAAGCGCCCGGCCCGCCGTTGAAGACGAACGAGACGGGGCGCGTCTTGTCGCCGCCGTCCGCGACGTACGAGACGGAGAAGATCTCGGCGGACGGCTTCTCCTTCTTGCGGAGGACGTAGAACTTCGCGGTCGCCGTGTAGTCGACCGGCTCGGAGCCGCCGTTCCAGCTGCCCTTCGTCTCGGCGCCCGCAGGCGCCTCGTAGTCCTTCTTGGGCTCGGCCTCTTCCGCCATGGTCAGGACGCTATCGAAAGGCCGGTACCTGGTACCGCGACACCGACACGGCCGCGAAGTCGTGACGCTTCTGTGCGGTACCAGGTACCTGCCTCTATACCTTCGTTTCGTCTCGCTCTCGCCGAGTCTGCTCGATGATCTTCTGCGCGACGTGCGCGGGGACTTCCTCGTAGCGGAGGAAGTGCATCGAGTAGTCGCCGCGGCCGCCGGTCATCGAAGTCAGCGCTTGGGCGTACGTGAGGATCTCGGCCATCGGTACCTCGGCCTTGATCGTCGTCATCCCGCCTGCCGGCTCCATCCCCTGCAGCCGGCCGCGCCGCGAGTTGAGGTCGCCGTTCACGGCGCCGACCGTCTCGTCGGGCGCTGTCACGTCGAGCGCCATGATCGGCTCGAGGAGGACGGGATCGGCCTTGTGGTACGCCTCCTTGAACGCCAACGAGCCGGCGATCTTGAATGCCATCTCCGAGGAGTCGACGTTGTGCTCCATCCCGTCGATGAGACTGACGCGGACGCCCTGGATCGGCGCGCCGGCGAGGTCGCCGTGCTCCATCGCCTCGCGCACGCCCTTGTCGACCGCCGGGCGGAAGCCGTGCGAGATGACGCCGCCGACGATCTTGTCGACAAACTCGTAGCCCAGCTCGCCGTTCTCGGCGGGCAGCGGCTCGATGAGGATCTCGCAGTCGCCGAACTGCCCGCGGCCGCCGGTCTGCTTCTTGTAGCGGTGCCGCGCGCGCGCCTCCTGCCGGATCGTCTCCTTGTACGGAACGCGCGGCGGGTGGAGCTCGACGTCCACGTGGAACCGCGTCCGGAGCCGGTCGACCGCGACCTCGACCTGCATCTGTGAAAGCCCGGACAGGAGCTGCTCGCCGGTCTGCGGGTCGCGCCGCATGATCAGCGTCGGATCCTCATCGCTCAGGCGACGCAGGCCGGCCGCCATCTTCTCCTCGTCGCCCTTCGCCTTCGGCGTGATCGCGAAGCTCATGACCGGCTCGGGGAAGTCGATGTGCGGCGGCTCGATGGGAACCTCGTGGTCGACGAGCACGTCGCCGGTGACGACGTCCTTGAGCTTGGCGACGGCGCCGAGGTCGCCGATCCCGAGCGCGTCTACCGGCTCCGAGTCCTTCCCCTGCAGGAGGAGCACCTGCCCGAGCCGCTCCTTCGCGTGCGTGCGCGGGTCGACGAGCGTCGTGTCGCCCGACACCGGGCCGGCGAGCACACGGAAGAGGCTGATGCGGCCCGTGAACGGGTCGGCGATCGTCTTGAAGATGAAGACGCTCTGCTTCGCGTCGCCGAACTCGATCGTTGTCCCCTTGCGCGCCGGCGACGGGACGCCTTCGACGAGCAGGTCGAGGAGCGCGGTCGTGCCGAGGTTCTTCGAGGCGACGCCGCAGGCGACGGGATAGAGCTCGTCGCGCGTCACGGCGGCCTTGAGAGCGTGCGCGACCGCCTCGGCCTCGAGCTCCTCTCCCTCGAGGTAGCGCGCCATCAGATCCTCGTCCGTCTCGACGACGGCGTCGAGGAGCTTCTCGCGGTGCTCCTGCACGACGCCGGCCATGTCCTCGGGAATCGGCTGCGGGCCACCCTCGCGGCCGCCCGACGGATCCATGTACGCGCACATGTGGAGGAGATCGACGACGCCGGTGAGCTCGTGCTCGGCGCCGATCGGCAGCTGGATGGCGACGCAGCGGTCGGAGAGCTGCGCGCGCGCGGCCTCGAGCACGCGGTAGAAGTCGGCGCGCTCACGGTCGAGCATGTTGACGAAGACGACGCGCGAGAGCTCGTACTCCTCGGCGCGGCTCCACACGCGGCTCGTGTTGACCTCGACGCCCATGACGCCGCTCAGCACGACGACGACGCCCTCGACGACCCGCAGCGCCGCGTACGTGTCGGCCTGGAAGCCGGCGTCGCCGGGCGTGTCGACGAGGTTGATCTTCCGGTCATGCCACTCGAGGTGGCAGAGCGAGCCGGAGAGGGACATGCTCCGCTTCTGCTCGTGCTCGTCCCAGTCGGAGACGGTCGTCCCCTGCTCGATCGTCCCGAGCCGGTTCGTCTTTCCCGCCTGGAAGAGCAGTGCCTCGACGAGCGAGGTCTTCCCGACGCCGCGGTGGCCGGCGACGGCGATGTTCCGGATCTTGGCGGGCTCGGTGGCAGCCATACGGCGCGTCCTCCTGGTCGGTTCCGGCCCGCATCGTATCCCGCGCGGGATGCGCGGTCAGCCGAGCGCGCCGGCCGAGGCGAGGTGCGCCTTCAGGCGAAGGACCGCTTTCGTGTGGAGCTGGGAGACCCGTGACTCGGTGACGCTCAACACCTCCCCGATCTCGCGGAGAGTCAGCTCCTCGTAGTAGTAGAGCGTCACGACGAGCTTCTCGCGCTCCGGCAGGAGGGCGATCGCCTCGGCGAGCGTCTCCTTCTGCTCGGTGACGGAGAGCGAGCTCTGCGGGTCGGGCGCCCTTTCGTCCTCGATCGTGTCGATGAGCGCGACCTGGTCACCGTCGCTGCCGGACACGGTCCACAGTTCGTCGAGCGCGGCGATGGAAGAGCGTGCGATGTCGCCGAGGCTCTCCTCGAGCTCGTCGGTGCTGATGCCGAGCTTCGCCGCGATCTCCTCGTCGGTCGGCGCGCGCTCGAGCTTCTTCTCGAGCTCGGCGATGGCCCGCTCGATGTCGCGCGCGCGGGCACGGACGGAGCGCGGCACCCAGTCCATGGCGCGCAGCTCGTCGATGATCTGTCCCTTGATCCGGGCCATCGCGTACGTCTCGAACTTGATCTCCCGTGTCGGGTCGAAGCGCTCGATCGCGCCCATCAGGCCGAGGAGCCCGTAGGAGACGAGATCTCCCTCGTCGACGTGTGCGGGCAGGCCGGAGCCCAGCCGCCCGGCGACGTACTTGACGAGCGGCGCGTAGGTCAGGATCAGCCGATCGCGGAGCTTCTGGTCACCGGTGCGGCGATAGTCGAGCCACAGAGTTTGCGTCTCGTCGACCTGCGCCACGCGGAGAGAATACGGCGTCCGGTGGCGGTCTCCTCACCTTCGGCGGCGAAAAGCTGCGCGGGAGACGCTCGCGAGCCAGAGCGCGACCGCCGCGGCGGCGGCTCCGACGAGCAGATGCGGCGCGCCCGTGCCGCTCGCGAAGGCGTATGCGGAGACGGCCGCGAGCGCTGCGGTGAGGACGGCGAAGAGCGCGGTCATGGCCATCCCGCGACCATAGACGCGGAATACACTGGACCCGTCACAGGGGCGTAGCTCAGTTGGTAGAGCGGCGGTCTCCAAACCCGTAGGTCGCAGGTTCGAGTCCTGTCGCCCCTGTAGCGCGCGGGGGAAACCGTGTTTCCCCCGCGGGCCCCCTTCTTCAGCTTCGGGTCCGACAGAGCTACGCCGCGCCCGCGCATGTCGGGCGCGGCGGCGTTCGGGCCGAAAGGCGGGAGGCCCCTTGATGGGGCCTCCCGGACGAACGTGGACTTCTCGGACGTGCTCTAGTTGCCGATGCAGATGAAGCCGATCACGTCGTTCTTCGCCGCCGCGCCCTGGGTCGTGAGCGTGAAGGTCGTGGCACTCGTTGGCTTGAGTATTGCCTTGTTGTCGGCGGTCGTGTAGTCGGTGATGGTGCAGATTTCGTTCGTTCTTCCTTCGCAAGGCTGATTTCCTCCTATGTTTCGCGTTCTAAACGGCCTCGAGCGCGAGCTGGCGAAAGTCGCCGAGACCGGAGACACCGACGCCGACGAGGCGCAAGGCTCCCGGGCGGTCGCGGAGGCCGCGGTCGAGGAGGTGGCACGCCAGATCGCCGATCGTCGCGACGTCGTCGATCCCGGTGTCGAGCGACGTCGAGCGGCTGCGGATCGAGAAGTCGGCGTAGCGGAGCTTCGTCGTCACCGTGCGCGCGACCTGGTTGCGGCGCTGCAGCGCCTCCGCCACCTCGGCGGCCATACCGCGCAGCTCGTCGTGGAGGCGCTCACGGTCGGAGATGTCGCGCTCGAACGTGTTCTCGACGCTGATCGAGATCCGCTCGGCGCCGAGCTCGAGGCCGCGCGGGTCGATGCCCCGGGCGCGGTCGCGGAGCAGAGTTCCGACGTTGCCGGCGAGGACGCGACGAAGCTCGTCGTCGGAGAGCGCGGCGAGCTGGCCGATCGTCTCGATGCCCGCCGCGAGGAGCCGCTGCTCGGCCTTCGGCCCGACTCCGGGCAGGCGTCGCACCGCGAGCGGCGCGAGGAACGCCCTCTCCTTCCCCGCCGGGACGACGACGAGACCGCCGGGCTTGCGCGCATCGCTCGCGATCTTCGCGACGACCTTGCACGGCGCGACGCCAAGCGAGCACGTGAGGCTCGTCGCCGCGCGCACGGCCGTCCGCACGGCCTCGGCGATGCCGCGCGCGGCGAGGAAGTCCGGCACCACGTCGCCGATGTCGAGGTAGCCCTCGTCCATCCCGGTCTGCTCGACGGTCGGGACGATGCCGCGCACTGTCTCCCAGACGCTGCGCGAGTACTCGCGGTAGAGCGAGTGGCGCGGCCGGACGAAGACGGCGTGTGGGCAGCGGCGGATCGCCTCGGCGCAGCTCATCGCCGAGTGGATCCCGAACTTCCGCGCGTTGTAGTTCGCCGTCGCCACGACGCCGCGACCGCGCGGGTCGCCGCCGACGACGAGCGGCTGGGAGCGGAGCTCCGGGTTCTCGAGCTCCTCGACGGCGGCGTAGAACGCGTCGAGATCCAGGTGAGCAACGATGCCGGGAACGGCCATACGAACAAGCGTACGCCCATGGCCTGACAGGACCAGTCCGGAACCGGGTTCCGGACGTGTCCGCCGGGGACCTGGCTCGTTAGGCTCCGGGCGTGGCTGTTCTCACCTCGCAGATCGATCGCGCCGGCGACGAGTTCGCGCGGCGGCGTGCGCGGATGGACGATCTCGTCGGCGAGCTTCGAGAGCGGAGCGCGCAAGTTGCGCTCGGCGGCGGCGAGAAATCGATGGAGCGCCACACCTCGCGCGGCAAGCTGCCCGCGCGCGAGCGGATCGACCGGCTCGTCGATCCCGGCACCGCGTTCCTCGAGCTCAATGCGCTGGCCGCCTGGGATCTGTACGACGGCGGCGCGCCGAGCGCGGGCATCGTCACGGGCATCGGCGTCGTCGAGGGCCGCGAGTGCGTGATCGTCGCGAACGACGCGACCGTCAAGGGCGGCTCGTACTTCCCCCTCACGGTGAAGAAGCACCTCCGGGCGCAGGAGGTCGCGGAACAGAACCGCCTTCCGTGCCTCTACCTCGTCGACTCGGGCGGCGCCTTCCTACCTCTCCAGGCCGATGTCTTTCCCGACCGTGACCATTTCGGCCGGATCTTCTTCAACCAGGCCCAGATGTCGGCGAAGGGGATCCCGCAGATCGCGGTCGTGATGGGCTCGTGCACGGCGGGCGGCGCGTACGTCCCGGCGATGAGCGACGAGACCGTGATCGTCCGCGGGACAGGGACGATCTTCATCGGCGGGCCGCCGCTCGTGAAGGCGGCGACCGGACAGGACGTGACCGCCGAGGAGCTCGGCGGCGCGGACGTCCACGCGCGCCGCTCCGGCGTCGCCGACCACTACGCCACCTCCGACGAGCACGCGCTCGCGATCGCCCGCGGCATCGTCCGCAACCTCGACGCACCGCGCGGTGACGCGACGTGGGACGGCGCCGACCCGGAGGATCCCGCGCTCGACCCCGCCGACCTGTACGGCCTGATCCCCGAGGACTTCCGCCACCAGGTCGACCCGCGCGAGCTCATCGCACGCATCGTCGACGGCTCGCACTTCCAGGAGTTCAAGGAGCTCTACGGCGAGACGCTCGTCACCGGCTTCGCCCGCATCGAGGGCTCCCACGTCGGATTGCTCGCGAACCACGGCGTCCTCTTCGCGGAGTCCGCGCAGAAGGGCGCGCACTTCATCGAGCTCTGCTGCAAGCGGCGCATCCCGCTCGTCTTCCTCCAGAACATCACCGGCTTCATGGTCGGCACCGAGTACGAGGCCGGCGGAATCGCGCGCGACGGCGCGAAGCTCGTGATGGCGGTCGCGAACGCGCAGGTGCCGAAGTTCACCGTCGTCACGGGCGGCTCGTTCGGCGCCGGCAACTACGCGATGTGCGGGCGCGCGTACGAGCCGCGCCAGCTGTGGATGTGGCCGAACGCGCGCATCTCCGTCATGGGCGGCGAGCAGGCGGCGACCGTGCTCTCGATGGTCGGCGACGTCGACGAGGATGCGATCCGCGCGAAGTACGAGGCCGAGGGCAACCCGTACTACTCGACCGCGCGGCTCTGGGACGACGGGATCATCGACCCGCTCGACACCCGCCGCGTCCTCGCGCTCGGGCTCGCGGCCGCACGCAACGCCCCGATCCCCGACACGACCTTCGGCATCTTCCGGATGTGATCGCCCGCGTCCTCATCTGGAACCTGTTCGAGTCGAAGACGACGCTCGAGGAACTGCTCGAGCACCTTCCGATGCTGCCCGAGGGCGCGCACTGGATCTCGAACCCCGCGGCGGATCGCTTCGGCGTCTTCTCCGTCGGCGACGACCCGCCCGACCTCGGGAGCGTGCCGGACCTGATCGGCGAGGAGCCGGTCGTCGCGGAAGAGTACGACGTCGTCGAGTGAGGCGCGGCTCGTCCTGGCCCGCCGGCCTTGCGGCGACGCTCCTGTTCGCGCTCACGTTCTACGCGCTACGGCACTGGCTTGAGCAAGGCCAGCTGTCGGACGTCGGCGGCTATCACGGGTACGCGGAGTTCGTCCGCGCCGGGCACGTCCCGTACAGCCAGCAGGCGACGACGCCGCTCGCCTATCCGCCCGCCGCGCTCGTCCCGTTCCTGCTCGCCTCGTACATGAGCTGGAGCTACACGACGTCGTTCACGATCCTCATGGGACTCTGCGGCGCCGGTTGCATCGCGCTGCTCGCGACGACGCTGCGGGAGGTCGGGGCGAGCCGCGTGCGGATCTGGGCGGCGCTCCTCCTCTTCGCCGTCTCGCCGCTCGCGCTCGGCTCCCTCTTCGACACGCGCTTCGACCTCTGGCCGACACTGCTCGCGCTCGCCGGTCTCGCCGCTCTCGTGCGCGAGCGACCGTTCCTCAGCGGCGCGCTCCTGGGGCTCGGCTTCGCCGCGAAGCTCTGGCCGGGAGTCCTGCTCCCTCTCGCAGTCATCCACCTCTGGCGCCGCCGCGGCGGGAGCTCGGCGGGTGCAGCGGTCGCGTCGTTCGCCGTCGTGGCGGCGGCATGCTTCCTCCCCTTCGCGATCCTCGAGCCGCACGGGCTCTGGGCGAGTCTCTCCGGGCAGTTCGACCGGCCGCTGCAGATCGAGAGCCTGGGCGCGGCGGTGCTGATGGCGGCCGAGCATCTGGGGATGCGACCGCTGGCCACGGTGACTTCCCACGGCGGGCAGGCCCTTGTCGGCCGCGGCGCCGGTCTCGCGGCCGACCTCTCGACAATCCTCGAGCTGCTTGCGGTCGTCGGCGTCTGGCTCGCCTACGCACGCCGGCGCGCGCCCGACAGCGAGGCAGTGCTCATCGCGGCCGCTGCGACCGTCGCCGCGCTCGTCGCCTTCGACAAGGTGCTCTCGCCGCAGTACCTCATCTGGCTCGTGCCCTTCGTTCCGCTCGTCCGGGGACTGCGCGGCGTAGCCGCGGCCGCGCTCATGCTGCTCGCCCTCACGCTGACGCAGACGTGGTTCCCGTGGAGCTACTGGAACCTCGCGACCGGCCACGAGTCGCCCTGGGTCTGGTACCTCCTCGCGCGCGACCTCGCGCTCGTGGCGCTCGCCGCCGTGCTCGCGGGGCTTCAGCCGCGGATGAGATTCCGCAGAAGGAAAAGCACGTTCGCGGGCCGCTCGGCGAGCCTCCGCATGAGGTAGCGGTACCAGTCCGGCCCGTACGGCGTCGCGACGAGCACGGCATAGCCACGGCGCACGAGTTCGAGCTGGAGCTTCGGGCGGACGCCGTAGAGCATCTGGAACTGGAACCGCTCCCGCGGGACTGCGTGCTCCTGTGTGAACGCGATCGCGTGCTCGATGAGGGTTTCGTCGTGCGTTGCGATCGCGGTGAAGCCAGCGCCGGTGAGCGCCGTTTCGAGGAGGCGGACGTAGGCCGCGTCGACGTCGCTCTTCTCCGGGTACGCGACCTCGGCCGGCTCGAGGTACGCGCCCTTTACGAGGCGGAGGTTCGGCGCGAGCGGCAGGAGCGCGGCGAGGTCGTCCTCGCTGCGGTAGAGGTACGACTGGAGGACGGTGCCGACGTTGCCGTGCCCGCCCTCGCGGAGCCGGCGGAAGATGCGGAGTGTCGGCTCGACCCGCTCCGACTCCTCCATGTCGATGCGGATGAAGTTGCCGTGCCGCGCCGCGTGCTCGACGAGCGCCGCGACGTTCCGGTGCGCGAGCTCCTCGTCGAAGGCGAGGCCGAGGTGCGTGAGCTTGAGCGCGACGTTCGTGCGCAGGCCCTCCGCGGCGATCCGGTCGAGCAGGTCGCTGTACGCGGCGACGACCGCGGCTGTCTCGGCCTCGGTCGTGACGCCCTCGCCGAGCAGCGTCGTGTTCGTCAGCAGGCCCTTGTCGTTCAGGCCGCGGAGGACGGGCACGGCGGCGTCTAGGCTCTCCCCCGCCACGAAGCGCGACGCGCCGAGTCGGAAGCCGTACCGCTGCACGAAGCGCTGCAGGCCCTTGCTGTCCGCGGCGGCGAGGAAGAGCCGGCGGGAGAGGCTCATGCGCCCCAGGCCCGAACGATCCGCTCGATCTCGCTCTGCTCCGGAGCGCTGAGCCCGCGCAACGGCGGCCGGACCTCCGGTGTGAGCGGCACGCCGCGGAGCCCGAGCGCCGTCTTCGAGGCCGCGTGGAAGGGCATCGCCTGCAACGAGGCGCGCAGCGCCGACGCCCGGGCACCGTTCGCCTTCGTCGGTTCGCGAACGAGCGCGACGACCGCGTCGGGGAAGCTCGAGGCGAGGCCGGAGACCGCACCGGCCGCGCCCGCCGCAAGGCCCTCCACGAGCAGGCCCTCCGCACCGACGAAGACATCCAAGCCGTCGAGGAGGTACGGCTCGAGCTTCTCCCAGGGACTGTCGGAGACCTTCATCCCGGCGAGATTCGGGATGCTCTCGCGCAGCCGCTCGACCACCGGCAGCGGAATCGCGTAGCCGCTGCGCGCCGCGAACTCGTAGAGGTAGAAGGGCAGCGGCGCGCATGCGCGTGCGGCGGCCTCGAAGTGCGCGGCGAGCTCGTCGCCGTCGAGTGGGAAGTACGGCGGCGCGATCACCGCGACGGCGTC
Organism: Gaiellaceae bacterium; assembly: GCA_035532455.1. Classification (GTDB taxonomy): domain Bacteria; phylum Actinomycetota; class Thermoleophilia; order Gaiellales; family Gaiellaceae; genus Palsa-739. Next base: position 12,371 of record DATKRA010000004.1, read on the forward strand.
GGCACCGGCCTCGGCCGCGTGCTCGACAAGCGCGACCGTGTCGGCGGTCGTCTGCGCGCCGCAATGCACGGCGACCTGCAGCCGTCCGCGTCCCGCCTCGACGAACGCGGCGGCGATCTCCTTCCGCTCGTCCCGGGAGAAGAGCACACCCTCGCCGGTCGTACCGAGCGGGAGCACCCCGTCGACGCCGTGCGCGATGAGGAAGTCGACGTACGGGCCAACCGCCGCGGCATCGAAGGCGCCGCCCTGGAGCGGCGTGACTGCAGCGGCGACGGCTCCCTTCAGCATCGCCGCCACTCTAAGCTCCTGACGCGATGACCACGCGCTGACTGGGCGTGATGGGCGAGTGCGATGCAAGGACACAGGGAGCGCGAATAGCAGAGCTATTCTCGCGACCGCGGACGCGGCAGCGCGCCGCCCAGCGCGGCCAGGCGGCCCGTGCTTCATTGCGTCAGGAGCTTTAAGCTCCTCGCCGTGGCGAAGAACCTTCGTACCGAGCGCGACGGCGACGTCCTCCGCATCACCCTGGCGCGCCCCGACCGCCGCAACGCGTTCGACGCCGCGGTCATCTCCGAGCTCGCGGCGGCGTTCGTCGACGTCGGCCGCGTCCGCGCGGTCGTTCTCGCGGGCGACGGGCCGAGCTTTTCCGCCGGCGCCGATGTCGAGTGGATGCGCGCGTCCGCCGAGCTTTCCTACGACGAGAACGTCGCCGACGCTAACGCCCTGCGCGCGATGCTCGAGGCGATCGACTCGTGCCCCGCGCCCGTCGTCGCGCGCGTGCAGGGACACGCCCTCGGCGGCGGCGCAGGCCTCGTCGCGACGTCGGACATTGCAATCGCCGCGCCCGATGCGCTCTTCTCCTTCTCGGAGGTGAAGCTCGGGATCATCCCGGCGGTCATCTCCCCTTTCGCGCTCGGCAAGATCGGTCCGAGCGCCGCGCGCCGCTACTTCCTCACCGGCGAGCGGTTCGACGCCGAGGTCGCGCTGCGGATCGGGCTCGTGCACGAGGTCGCGGACGACCTCGATGTCGCCGTCGAGCGCGTCGTCGGCGAGTTGCTGAGCGCCGGCCCGCTCGCGGCACGGTGGGCGAAGCGGCTCGTGCGTGAACGCCCCGACGGCCCCGAGACCGCCCGCTGGATTGCCGAGCGCCGCACGAGCCAGGAGGGCCAGGAAGGTCTACGAGCCTTCCTCGAGAAGCGCTCGCCGAGCTGGCGCGTCTAGACGCGTTTCGGGGGCTTTTGTAGTGCCGAGCAAGCGCCGATAGAGAAAGCCACATGATGGCTTCGGTCGCGCTCCAGGTCCCGGTTCCACGTCTTCGTCGGGTGCGCCCCGGTTCGCTCGTGCGGTCCGGGGTGTTCGTGTGCCTCGTCGGGGTGTTGGCCGCCTCCGGTGGCGGTCTCAGCGGGCGGGCGGCGCCGGCCGCGCAGTCTTCGGGCTGGTCGAAGCTGCCGCTCGCGGCGCGCGGGCCGGTCGCAGCGGCGATCGCGAGCCACGACCCGGCCTACCGTGTCTCTCCTTCGTCGAGTGGCTTGACTGCGCGCAATCCGGCTCAGAGACTGCGCCTGCGGTTCTCGGCGGCGGGCGTCGGCGTCTCGGCGGGGGCCGGCCAGTTGCGGCTCACTCTGCAGGCGGTGGGTCGAGGCACGGTCGCGCGGCGGCTCGGCGCGGTCGACCCGCGCGTGGTGGCCCCGAACCGGACCGTGTACAGGCGGCCGGGACTGTCGGAGTGGTACGCGAACGGCCCGCTCGGTCTCGAGCAAGGGTTCACGCTCCGCCGGCGTCCGGCGGGCCACGGCGAGTTGACGTTCACGGTCGGACTGGCCGGCTCGCTGGCCGCTACGGCAATCCAGCACGGCCGGACGGTGTCGTTCGGCTCGCTGACATATCGCGGCCTCGTCGTGACGGACGCGCGCGGGCGCACGCTGCCGGCGCACCTGCAGCTCCTCCGCGGCCGGCTGCTGATCAGGATCGCCGACCGGCGAGCCCGCTACCCCGTCCGGGTCGACCCGTTCGTCCAGAGTGCCGAGCTCATCGCCTCCGACCGCCTCGCCGGCGACAACCTCGGGGCGAGCGTCGCGGTAAGCGGCAACACGATCGTCGCCGGCACCCCATTCCACGCAGTTGGCGCCAACTCCGGCCAGGGAGCTGTGTACGTGTTCACGGAGCCGAACGGCGGCTGGTCAACTGCCACCCAAACCGCCGAACTGACCGCCTCCGACGGCGCGGCAAACGACAATCTCGGATCGAGCGTCGCGGTGAGCGGTGACACGATTGTCGCCGGCGCCATCCTCATCAACAGTCACTCCGGCCAAGGGGCGGTGTACGTCTTCACGAAGCCGAGCGCCGGCTGGACTGACGCCACCCAAACCGCCGAACTGACCGCCTCCGACGGTGCGTCAAACGACAAGCTCGGCCTGAGCGTCGCGGTAAACGGTCCCACGATCACCGCGGGCGCGCCTTCCCACGCCGTCGGCGACAACGCCGCGCAAGGGGCGGTGTACGTGTACACCAAGCCGGCCGGCGGCTGGACAAACGCCACCCAATCCGCCGAGCTCACTGCCTCCGACGGCGCCGCAGACGACCAGCTCGGGTCGAGCGTCGCGATCAGCGCCGACACGATCGTCGCCGGTTCCCAGCAACGCGCCGTCGGCGGCAACATCGACCAAGGGGCCGTGTACGTGTTCGCGAAGCCCGGCGCCGGCTGGACGGACGCCACCCAAACCGCCGAGCTCACCGCCTCCGACGGCGCCGAATACGACGCTCTCGGCTGGACCGTCGCCGTAAGCGGCGACACGATCGCGGCCGGCGCGCCCGGCAGCAACGGAGCGCAAGGGGCGGTGTACGTGTACACGAAGCCGAACACCGGCTGGACAGACGCCACCCAGACCGCCGAGCTCACCGCCTCCGACGGAGCCGCATCCGACCAGCTCGGCTCGAGCGTCAGCGTGAGCAGTGACACGATCACCGCCGGCGCCCCCCAACGCACCGTCAACCAGCATTCAGCGCAGGGGGCGGTGTACGTGTGGGAGAAGCCGGGCGGCGGCTGGACGAACGGCACCCAGACCACCGAGCTGACAGCCTCGGACGGCGCCGCATACGACAACCTCGGCGCGAGCGTCGCGGTCAGCGGGTCGACGATCGCCGCCGGCGCCCCGCGCCGCTCGCTCAGCAAAGGGGTGCTCTACGTGTTCTCTTCGGGGCTGTCGATCTCGACCACGCAGCAACCTGCGTCCGCCACGGTCGGGTCGGCAATCGCCGACCAGGCGACCGTGTCCGGCGGCGACAACCCAACCGGGACGGTGACCTTCCGGTTGTACGACAACCCGACCGCGACCGGCACGACACTCTTCACCGACACGGAGCCGCTCGTGTCCGGCACCGCAACCTCCGCCGGATACACGACGTCCGCGCCCGGCACGGACTACTGGGTCGCGACCTACAACGGTGACGCCAACAACCCCTCGCTTTCGTCCGGGGCCGCGGACGAGCCGGTAGACGTCAAGGCGTTGCCGTCGATCTCGACCACGCAACAACCGGCGTCAGCCACAGTCGGAGCTTCGATCGCGGACAAGGCAACCGTCACCGGCGGGGACAACCCAGGCGGGACAGTCATCTTCCGGCTGTACAACAACTCGACCGCGACCGGCTCACCGCTCTACACCGATACCGAGCCGCTCTCGAACGGGAGCGCAACATCGGGCACGTACGGGACGACCGTGACCGGTACGTACTACTGGGTCGCGACCTACAACGGCGACGCCAACAACTTCAGCGCCTCCTCCGGCCCCGCCGACGAACCGGTAACCGTGACCACGGCGACGCCGTCGATCTCGACCACCCAGCAACCTGCGTCGGCCGGGATCGGCTCCTCGATCGCCGACCACGCGACCGTCACGGGCGGCTACAACCCGACCGGGACAGTCACCTTCCGGCTGTACGACAACTCGACCGCGACCGGCTCGCCGCTCTACACCGACACCGAGCCACTCTCGAACGGCAGCGCCAACTCCAGCGGTTACGCGACAACCGCGCTCGGCACGTACTACTGGGTCGCCACCTACAACGGCGACACGGACAACGGCACCGCCGCCTCCGGCCCCGCCGACGAACCGGTGACCGTGACCACGGCGACGCCGTCGATCTCGACCACCCAGCAACCTGCGTCCGCAGCGGTCGGCTCCTCGATCGCCGACCAGGCGAAGGTCACCGGCGGCTACAACCCGACCGGGACAGTCACCTTCCGGCTGTACGACAACTCGACCGCGACCGGCTCGCCGCTCTACACCGACACCGAGCCACTCTCGGCCGGCAGCGCGACCTCCGCCGGGTACGCGACCACCGCGACTGCCACGTACTACTGGGTCGCCACCTACAACGGCGACACGGACAACGGCACCGCCGCCTCCGGCCCCGCCGACGAACCGGTGACCGTGACCACGGCGACGCCGTCGATCTCGACCACGCAGCAACCGGCGTCCGTCAAGGTCGGGTCATCGATCGCCGACCAGGCAACCGTCACCGGAGGAGAAAACCCGACCGGGACGGTCACCTTAGATCTCTACGCCAACCCCGACGGCACCGGCACCGCGCTGTTCGCCGACACCGAGCCGCTCGCGAACGGCAGCGCAACCTCCGCTTCGTACATCACGACCCGTGCCGGCACCTACTACTGGGTCGCCACCTACAACGGCGACGCCAACAACAGCCCGGCCCCTTCCGGCGCTGCAGACGAGCCGGTAACCGTGACCAAGGTCACGCCGTCTCTCTCGACCAAGCGCCTTCCGTCCTCCGCGAAGGTGGGCGCGAAGATCGCGGACAAGGCCACGGTCTCGGGTGGCTACCACCCGTCGGGGAAGGTCACCTTCCGGCTGTACAAGAACCGGCGCGCGACCGGCAAACCACTGTTCACGAGCACAAAGCCGCTCCGGCATGGCGGCGCGACCTCGGCTCGGTACAAGCCGAAGGCGCCCGGCAAGTACTACTGGGTCGTTACCTACAACGGCGACGCGAACAACAACAAGGTCTCATCCCGCAAAGCGAGCCAGCGCGTGACCACCCGTCGCTGACGTTCTAAGGCTGGAACTGCTGCGCGAACGTCGTCACGGTGTCGACGTTCACCGTGACCCAGAGCCCCGAGTCGAGCGGCTCCATCAGTTTCGGCTTCTTCGCTCCGCCGACGAGCGCTGACAACTGGGCGGCGGTGATCTTCGCCGTCTGCATCTGCCGCTCCGGACCGCTGAGCGTGAGCACCGTCCCGGTCGCCTTCGCGGGAAGGACGAACAGCAGGTCCTGCGTCCCGGCCGGGATCACCCAGCGATCGTCCTCCACCGGTTTGCAATCGAGCGGCTGGCACGTGTTCTGCTGGCCCGCGGCGAAGGCGACGTTCGCCGTCACGCCGACGAGGAAGAACTCGGGCTTGAGCTTGAGCGCGTAGCGCTTCGCGTCGAGCTTCGTGGCCTTGACGGGGATCCCGAAGTACTTCACGCTCGCGGTCTCCGCCTCGGCAGCCGGAGGCTTCTTCGGCCCGGCGGGCGACGTCACCGTCCGCGTCACGGTGACGGTCGTCGTCTTCGAGCCGCCGATCGCGCAACCGCTCACCGCGAGCGCAACGCCGAGGGCGGCAGCGAGGAAGCTAAGTCGCTGCAGCTGCAGCATGGCGCGGCGCTCCTTCCACCTCCGGCGGTGGCTCATGGCCAAGCACGAACACGTCGATGAGCGTAGCCACCGCCGACGTGAACGGGATGGCGAGGATCACCGCGAACGCTCCGAAGAGCAAGCCGACCACCGAGACCGTCGTGAGCGTCACGAGCGGCGAAAACCCGACCGACTTCCCCATCACGTGCGGGTTGATCACGTAGTCCTGCAGCTGCCGGAAGCCGACGACGACGATCAGCGCGAGCACCATCACGTGCGTCGACTGGGAGAACCCGACGACTCCGACGAGAGCCACTCCGAGTACCGGGCCGACCACGGGGATGATTCCCAGCACCGCCACGCTGCCGGCGACGAGCAGCCAGTAGTGGAGGCCGACCGCGTAGAACCCGATCGAGAGGAGGACGGCGACGAAGATGAGCATCAGGAATGTGAGCCGCATGGAGTTGCCCAGGCGCGCCTCGATCGCGAGCACCGTCCGCCGCACGCGCTCGCGATTGCCGGACGACGCGCGCGCGACGACCGCATCGAGCATTCGTTCGGCGTCCGCGATCCAGTACCACGTCGCGGCGAGCAGGAAGAAGACGGCGGCGACGATCTTGGTGGCCTGCTTGCCGTACGTCGCAATCGGGTGGATGGCCGAGGCGCCGGACGGGAGCTTGTGGACCTCATGCTGCAGCCACGCGAGGACGTTGTGGCGAAGCCCTGTCCCTCCGACGGTGGGCTGTGAGAGCGCGTCGGACAGCTGATGGATCGCCGGCGGGACCGCGAACCAGAAGAACAGCACGACCGAGCCGACGCCGGCGAGCACGAAGGCGCCGATCGCGAGCACCTCGGGAACGCGGTACCGCTTGAGCAGGTCGACGCCCGGGCGCACCGCGGCGGCGATCGACAGTGAGAGGACGAGCAGGATCACGACGTCGCGCACCTGCCAGAGGCCGAACGTGACCGCAGCGACCACGATCACGCCGATGGCCGCGCGCGCAGCAATCCGCATGGGGTCCCCAGCAGAGCTCACGGCGCAACTTTGCGCTCCCAGTCGGACGAACTAATGCGAGCGGCGGCAGTCGGCGCAGACGCCGGTGATCTCGACGCGATGATCGGTCGCGATGAAGCCGTGGCGCTTCGCAGCCTTGTTCACCCAGCCTTCGAGATCGCAGCGGTCGACCTCGACGACGCGATGACAGCGGTCACAGACGAGGTGATGGTGATGTGTTTCGCTGCAGAGCCGGTAGCACTGCTCGCCGCCGGCGTGATGGGAGAGCGTGTCCACCAGTCCGGCGTCGTACAGGAGGCCGAGAGTTCGGTAGACGGTGGCGAGCCCGGTCGTGGCGCGGCCCTCGCGCAGCCGGCCCCAGATCTCCTGCGCGGTCGCATCGTCAGGCTCGCGCGCGAGTTCCTGGAGCACGAGAAGCCGGTTCGTCGTGACTCGAATGCCGTGGCGTTGCAGCAGTTCGGCGAGATCTTGCGACGCGGTCGCCATGCGCACTAGAGTAGCCGTTGATGAGGATGAGAACCGTTCCCGTTATCAGTCCCGCGCGGATCGCCTGACGCGTGGCCTTCGTTCTCGGTGGAGCGGCGTTCGCCGCGACGATGCTCGGCGGCACGTTCGCGCTCTTCCGGCGTGACCGCCTCCACCTCATCCTCGGTTTCAGCGCCGGTGCCGTTCTCGGCGTCGCGCTCTTCGACCTGCTGCCGGAGGCTTTCAACCTCGCCACGCCGCGCTACTCGCCAGCGACCGTCACGCTCTTCGTCGCAGTCGGTTTCTTCAGCTTCATGTTCCTGAACCGGATCCTCCTCCTGCATCCGGAGGATCACGAAGACACCGACGCCCCGAGACGCAGCGGGGCCCTCGGAGCGGCAAGCCTCTCGTTGCACAGCTTCCTCGACGGCGTCGGCATCGGGCTCGCGTTCAAGGTCTCCACCGCCGTCGGCGCCGTCGTCGCGGCAGCCGTCCTCGCCCACGACTTCTCGGACGGCATCAACACGGTGACGGTCGTGCTCAGGAGCCGCGGGCGTGGACTGAACGCGCTGCGGTGGCTCGCGGTCGATGCGCTCGCGCCCCTGGCGGGCGTCGCCTCGACCTACCTCTTCACGCTCTCGGACGTCGGGCTCGGCATCCTCCTCGCGCTCTTCTGCGGCTTCTTCCTCTATATCGGTGCGAGCGACCTACTGCCCGAGAGCCATCACCGCCACCCGAAGGCGCTCACCGGCGTGATGAACATCGCCGGGGCGGCCGTCATCTGGCTCGCAATCCACTTCGCCGGGTGATCTCGACACCGCCGCGGCGAACTCCTGTGCCTCGCGTTGAGATCCTTGCTTGCCGCTCCTCAGACGGGACCGCCGCTCACCGGCTCAGGCTGGAGAGCATCCGCCGCGTGACCACGAGGCGCCGCAGCGCCGGAGCGAAAGCGCCGTCGCCCGCCGTGATGCGGTAGACCGTCGGGCGAAGACGCAACCGCGTCCTGAACTGCCCGCTCGGGAGGATCCACGGGTGGGCAACGACGCGCCACGCGCCGCGCTCGTGACGCCACACCTCGACGGGGCCGGCGATGCGCGGAAGCACCTCGCCGCCAAGCAGGTGCGGCCCGAGCGCCTCGACCCTGAGCTGCGGCCGGACCGCGACGTCCACGTCAGTGCCACTCGCGCCCGGGATGCGCAGGCGGAACGCGGTGCTCGCACGGGGATCGACGGAGAGAACGGATCTGCCGTGGACGTGGCGCAGCGTCTGCCAGATGCCATCCCGGCGCTGCTCCTGGAGCACCGCGTACTTCGCCTCGAGAGCCCGCGCAACAACGCGGACCGAGCGGCCATAGAGGACGGACCGCGCGCTCGTCGAGACTGAGAGCTCACCGATCGAGAACCACGTCGAGCGAAGGCCGAGAGCGCTCGTCACCTGGCTCGCGCCAACGCTTGCGACCCTCCCCGACGCAAGGCGCAGCCGCACAGCCGAGGCGCGAAGGCTCGAGTCCCGCTCCACCCTCACCGACCTGATCGACCCGCCGACGCCGAGCAACGCGCCGAGCCGGCTCGCGGAGTACGCGTACGGCCCCCAGTCGTGGTTGGGCGAGTACGTGTCCCACGGATCGGAGACCGAGCGGAGATACGGGATCGGAGCCGAGCCCGGCCACGCATCCTGCACCGCCTCGGTGCGGCCGCCGGAGCTCGAGGAGTAGTACGTCCGGGCGACCTGCCCGTCGAACGTGAGGACCTGCGCCTTCGTCTTCCACACGGCCTTGTCGCTGCGCGGGCGTTCGGCACTGATCCCGCCGTAGACCTGGTTTCGCGCGTCGGGCACGAGGTCGTACTGCGCGGCCGGCTTCAGCTGCGTGACGGCGTACGAGCGGGCGGCGACGGCCTGCGCTTCGAGCTCCGCGAGCGGCCAGCGCGAGGGCGACTCCGACGGCACGACCCCGCGCACGTACTCGTCGAGCTCGAGCGCGTTCACGACGGAGAGCGTCCTCCCGTTGCTGCGGACGACGAGGCGGCCACGGTACGGACGACCGCCGAGCGTGAGCGGCGCACGCGTGCAGGTGAACTCGGCGAAGCCGCGCGCGAACGGGCGAACGTGTGCGCGGTGGTGTACCGGCAGCGCAAGCCGCGGCCCGAGGCCGTACGTCGTCGCCGGAAGGTGCGCCTTGAAGCCGCGTCCGTTGCTCACCGTGATCCGCTTCGCGCAGCCGATGACCACGACGCTCGCGCCCTGGACGAGGAGCACGCGGACAGTCGGCTCGCCCTCCTTCTTCAGGGTCGTGCCGGGGTAGTAGTGGTAGAGGATCCGCTTGTACTTCCAGCCGTGGAGCGCGTATCCGTATGCGCCCCACTGGCTCATCCCGACCCCGTGTCCCCAGCCATGGCCGGTGACGATCAGCGTCGTCGAGGCGCGCGCAGTGCCTGCAGCGGCGACAGCGAGCACGGCGGTCGCGGCGGCGATCTTCACCCTCATCTCGCGAAAGGTAAAGCGCTCCGCAAGAAGTCGTCGCAACCACGCCTGCATAAACTCCGTCGCCATGCGCCGAGTGCTTGTAGCCAACCGCGGCGAGATCGCGCTGCGCGTCTTCCGCGCCTGCCGCGCAGAGGGGCTGGAGACGGTCGCCGTCGCCGCGCCCGACGACCGCGGCTCGCTCCACGCCGAGTCGGCGGACGCCCTCGTCGAGATTGCGTCGTATCTCGATCCCGCCGAGCATGTGCGTGCGGCGCGCGAGTCGGGCGCCGACGCCGTTCATCCCGGCTACGGCTTCCTTTCGGAGAGCGCCGAGTTCGCGGAGGCGGTGATCGCAGCGGGCCTCACGTGGATCGGCCCGCCGCCCGCGGCGCTTCGGGCCGGCGGCGACAAGCTCGCTGCGAAGGTGACAGCGGTTGCCGCGGGCGTTCCCGTCCTCCCGAGCGGCACGCCGGAGGAGATCGGCTTTCCACTCCTCGTGAAGGCGGCGGCGGGAGGCGGCGGACGCGGGATGCGTATCGTGCGGACGGAGGCCGAGCTCGGCGATGCTATGGACGCAGCGCGACGCGAGGCCGCCGCGGCGTTCGGCGACGACACGGTCTTCTGCGAGCGCTACCTCGAGCGCCCCCGCCACGTCGAGATCCAGATCCTCGCCGACGGTCACGGCCACGTCGTCGCCCTCGGCGAGCGCGACTGCTCGATCCAGCGCCGCCATCAGAAGGTGCTCGAGGAGTCGCCCTCCCCGGCGCTCGACCCAGAGCTGCGCGAGCGGATGAGCGACGCAGCGGTCGCGTTCGCGCGCGCGATCGGCTACGAGAGCGCCGGCACCGCGGAGTTCGTCCTCGACGGCCGGGACTTCTACTTCCTCGAGCTCAACGCCCGGATCCAGGTCGAGCATCCGGTGACGGAGCTCGTGACCGGCGTCGACCTCGTGCGCGAGCAACTCCGAATCGCGTCTGGCGAAGCTCTTTCGGACTTAGTGACAAGTTGTCACTTGCGTGGTTGCGCGGTAGAGGTGCGGCTGTACGCAGAGGATCCGCGCACGTTCTTGCCGCAGGCCGGGCGGATCGAGCGGCTGCGGCTGCCGGAGGGGATCCGCGTCGACTCCGGCGTGCGCGAGGGCGACGAGATCGGCACGGCGTACGACCCGATGATCGCGAAGCTCATCGCGTCCGGAGACACGCGAGAGGAGGCGTTCGATCGCCTCGCCGCCGCGCTCCGCGAGACCGAGGTCGGCGGCGTGACGACGAACCTCCCGTTCCTCCGCTGGCTCGTCGGCCATCCGCTCGTGCGCGCAGGACGCGTCACGACCGCGTTTCTCACCGAGAACCCGCCTCTCTCGGAGCGGCCGCGCCACGCACCGGCCGCCGTCTGGAGCGCACCGTGGCGGCTCAACCTCCCCTCGCCCCCGTCCCGCCCAGCACCGGACGTCGACTCCGCGGGTGGCGCGGGCCTGGCGGGCACGCACGAGCAGTCGAGCGTGACGGCGCCTATGCCCGGCACCGTGATCCGCGTCCTCGTCGAGCCGGGTTCCGAGGTCGCGGCACGGCAGCCGCTCGTCGTGATCGAGGCGATGAAGATGGAGACGCCGCTCGTCTCCCCGTACGCCGCGACGGTGCGGGCCGTGCACGTGACCGAGGGTGACCGAGTCGCGGGAGGCGCCGTACTGGTGGAATTGGACGAGTGAGCATCGAGCATTTCACCGAGGCGGACGACTTCCTCGCGCAGGCCGAGCCACTGCTGCTCGCCGACGAAGCTCGGCACAACCTCATCCTCGGCCTCGCCGGGACGATCCGCGACACGCCCGACCTCTACCCCGAGCGCCACATGTGGCTCGTGAGTGACGGCGGCCGTCCCGTCGCGGCTGCGCTCCGCACGCCGCCGTACAACCTCATCGTCGGGCGGCCGGAGTCGGAGACGGCGCTGGCGGAGCTCGCCGACGCCGTCGCCGGCCAGGAGCTGCCCGGCCTCGTCGGCGCGACACCCGAAGCCGGGGCCTTCGCGGATCTCTGGGCGGCGCGCACCGGCGCGAAGCCCACCGTCGGCATGCGCCAGGGCGTCTACGCGCTCGAGGAGATCGCGCCCCTGCCCTCGGTGCCCGGCGAGCCTCGCGTCGCGACGATGGCAGACCGGGAGCTCGTTCTCCGCTGGTGGATCGCGTTCGGCGAGGAGGTGCTGCACGAGGGAGGCCCGGGGCGCGACCGTGCCGCGGTGTCCGTCGACCACCGGCTCTCCTCGCCGGGGACCGGGCTCCTCCTGTGGGAGGACGGAGGCGAGACGGTCTCGCTCGCCGGCTGGGGAGGTCGTACCCCGAGCGGCATCCGTGTCGGCCCGGTGTACACGCCGCCGGAGCTTCGCGGCCGTGGCTACGCGACGGCCGCGACCGCCGAGCTGTCGCGGCGGCTGCTCGCGAGCGGCAATCGCTTCTGCTTCCTCTACACCGACCTCGCGAACCCGACGTCGAACGCGATCTACGAGCGAATCGGCTACCGCCGCGTGTGCGAGTCGGCCGAGTTCTCTTTCGCGTAGCCAAAAAACGAATGTCTCAGCACGAAGGCGCGGAAGACCGCGCTCTTCCGCGCCGTAGTTCCGCAGCTCCGCGAGCGAGTGCGCAGCACTCGCGAGCGTTTAGCTCGGGAAGAGTTTCTGGAGCTTCATCGCGGCGCCCATGTCGCCCTTGAGCTTCAACTTGCCGGTCATGTAGGCGCTCGTCGGGTTCTGCTCGCCCGCGACGATCTTCTCGAAGACCTCCTGCGACGTGCTGATCGTGCAGTCGACCCCGTCGGACATGCCGCCCTCGACCGCGACGTTGCCGTCGGTGACCTTCACCGTCCACTGCCCCGCGCCCTCGATGTCGAAGGCGTACGAGTTGTTCATCCCGGCCGTCTGGCTGGTGTCGGCCTTGGCCGCGAGGCCGTCGAAGAACTCCTGCGTCGTGTGTCCCATCGAAGCTCCTTCTCGGTTGGCTCAATCGGTTGGCTGGCGCGAGTCTATGCCGCGCACCGATAGCATCGCGGCGCGATGACCATCGTGGAATTCGGACAGGTGGAGGCGGATGCCGTAGCGCTACCGGTCGCGCACCCGTTCGAAAGTCTCGATGCGCGGCTCGCTTCGCTGACCGAGAGCGGCGAACTGCGCGGCAAGCGCGGTGAGGCCATCCTCTTGCACGAACCGCGGCTCGTGGCGGCCGGCGTCGGAAAGCGTGACGAGGTCGATGCCGACGCATTGCGAACGGCGGGCGGTGCGGCTGCGCAGGCTCTCTCCCGCGTCGGCGGCACACTCGCGTGGCAGCTCGACCCGTCGCTGCCGGTTCCGCTGCCCGAGCAGGCGGCTGCGCTCGTCGAGGGCACGATCCTCGGTGCGTACTCACCCGGCCGCTGGAAGTCGAAACAAGAGGTGAGACCGTTCGAGCGGATCGTGATCGCCGCCGAGGAGACGCCCGAGCTGCGGTCGGCCGTCGAGCGCGCCGCACTCCTCGCCGACCGCGCGAACCGCGCGCGCGATCTCGCAAACGAGCCTCCGAACGAGCTGACTCCGGCGACACTCGCCGAGCGCGCTGCGGAGCTCGCCGCCGAGCACGAGCACCTGACCGCTGAATCGCTCGGTCCGAAGGAGATGGAGAAGCTCGGGATGGGTGCGCTCCTCGCCGTCGGCCAGGGCAGCCGCAACGAGCCGCGCCTCGTCGTTCTCCGCTACGACCCGCCGAACGCGACTCCCGACGTCGTCCTCGGCCTCGTCGGGAAGTCCATAACCTTCGACACGGGCGGGATCTCGATCAAGCCGAGCTCGGGCATGCAGGCGATGAAAGGCGACATGTCGGGTGGCGCCGGCACGCTGCACGGGATCGGCGCGCTTGCCGCGCTCGGCACTCCCGTCCGCGCGATCGCGATTCTCGCCGCCGCGGAGAACATGCCCGGCGGCGGCGCCTTCCGGCCGGGCGACATTCTCCGCGCCGCGAACGGCAAGACGATCGAGGTCATCAACACGGACGCCGAGGGACGCCTCGTACTCGCGGACGCGCTCTGGTACGCGCGGCGCGAGGGAGCCACGCACGTCGTCGACATGGCCACGCTGACCGGAGCGATGTCGCTCGCGCTCGGCGACCTCTACTCCGGCGTCTTCGCGAACGACGACGCGTGGCTCGAGCGAATCGTCGCCGCAGGGAATCGCAGCGGCGACCTCGTTTGGCCGTTCCCGCTTCACCCGCGCTACCGCCGCTACATCGACTCCGACTTCGCAGACATGAAGAACGGCTCGACACTGCGTGAGGGCTCACCCGCTCTCGCGGCGGAGTTCCTCCACGAGTTCGCCGGCGACGGCCCGTGGGCGCACATCGACTGCGCCGGCCCGGCGTTCATCGACCGGAGCCGCGGCGACTATCTCCGCGTCGCCGGCGGAACGGGCTGGGGCGTGCGGCTCATCGCCGAGCTCGGCGAGTCCTTGGCGTGAACTTCGGGCTGACGGACGAGCAGGAACTCATCCGGCGCACCGTCCGCGACTTCGCCGAGTCGCGCGTGGCGCCGGTCGCGGAGGAGCTCGACCGCGAGGCGCGCTTCCCGTACGAGCTTGTGGCGGAGCTCGCAGAGCTCGGGCTGATGGGCCTGCCGATCCCGGAGGAGTACGGCGGAGCGGGCGGCGACACCGTCTCGTACGCGATCACGATCGAGGAGCTGACGCGCATCGACTCGTCGGTTGCGATCACCGTCGCGGCGCACACGTCGCTCGGGACGATGCCGATCTACCTCTTCGGGAGCGAGGAGCAGAAGCGCGAGTGGTTGCCGCGGCTCGCGTCGGGAGAAGGGCTCGCGGCGTTCGGTCTGACCGAGCCGGACGCGGGCTCTGACGCGGGCGCAACGCGGACGAAGGCTTCGCTGATCGACGGCGAGTGGGTGATCGACGGCTCGAAGATCTTCATCACGAACGCGGGCACCGACATCAGCGCGTGCGTCACGATCACCGCGGTCACGGGCGACGGCGAGATCTCGAACATCATCGTCCCGAACGGCACTGCTGGTTATGAAATCTCAGCTCCGATGAAGAAACTGGGCTGGCACGCCTCCGACACGCGCGAGCTCTCCTTCAACGGGTGCCGCGTGCCCGAGGGCAATCTGCTCGGCGAGCGAGGGCGCGGCTTCCGGCAGTTCATGAAGATCCTCGACGGCGGGCGCATCTCGGTCGCGTCGATGGGCGTCGGCCTCGCGCAGGGCGCGTACGACCTCGCGCTCGCGTACGCGAAGGAACGGCGCCAGTTCGGGAAGGCGATCGCGGAGTTCCAGGCGATTCAGTTCCAGCTCGCCGACATGGCGACGGAGATCGACGCCGGCCGCCAGCTCGTCTACCGCGCCGCGTGGCTGAAGGATCAGGGCCGCGACTTCGCGCTCGCCGCGGCGCAGGCGAAGCTCTTCACCGGCATCCTCTCGAACAAAGTCGTCAACTCGGCCCTCCAGATCCACGGCGGCTACGGCTTCATGGAGGAGTTCGCGATCTCCCGCCTCTACCGCGACCAGAAGATCCTCGAGATCGGCGAAGGCACGAACGAAGTGCAGCGCATGGTCATCGCAAAGCACCTCGGCCTTTAGGGACACGTCCGGAACCTGGTTCCGGACATGTCCGTTTTCGACGGCACCGGTTCGGACGCGAAGCGTGCGGTCAGCAGCGGGAAGGTCCGCCTAAGACAAGGCCTGCCGAGACGTGTCCGGAACCTGGTTCCGGACACGTCTGGAACAGACATGGCGGACTGAGCGGCACAATCCGCGCGTGCTGCCGATCGTCTTCGCCGCTGTCGCCGCGCTGTTGTTTCTCCAAGCCGTCGTGCGCCTGCGCCGCCGCGGGCGGGCCGATCTCGCCGGATGGGACCGCATCGCTCTCTTCGCCCTCGGCCTCGGCGTGACGCTCTTCGCGCTCGTCGGGCCGCTCGACCGCCTCGCCGACACCAAGCTCCTCTCGGCGCACATGGGCCAGCACCTGTTGATTGGAGACCTCGGTCCGGCGCTGATGATCGTCGCGCTCCGCGGACCGCTGCTCGTCTTCCTCCTCCCCGCTCCGGTACTCGCGCCCATCGCCCGCAACGCACGCGTGCGCGCGGTGCTCGGCGCACTGCTGCGACCGCGGGTCGCGTTCGGGCTCTGGGCGGCGAACCTCGCGGTCTGGCACGTGCCGTATCTCTACGACGCCGCGCTCGAGCACCAGGACCTCCACGACTTCGAGCACCTGTGTTGGACGGTCTGCGGAGTGCTCGTGTGGACGCTGCTCGTCGATCCCGGCTCGCACAAGCGGCTCACGGTCGGCGGCCGGGTCGCGCTCGCAGCGGCGATGTTCGCGGCCGGGCAGATCCTCACCGACGTCCTCGTCTTCTCCTTCACGCCGCTCTACCCGTGGTATCACGGCGCGTACGGGATCTCGGCGCTCGCCGATCAGCAGGTGTCCGGGCTCGTGATGATGGTCGAGCAGCTGCTCACGCTCGGGACGTGCGTAGCGCTGCTGCTGCGCCCGCGCTGGCTGCCGCGGTCCAGAGTCGCCACCGCATGAGGCCGTACGCGTTCGGCTTCGAGCCGCTCTTCCTCGCTCTCGCCCTCGCAGCCGCGGCGCTTTACTGGCGCGCCGCGCGCCGCGACCCGCCGCCACGCTGGCGCGCCGCCTCCTTCGCGGCAGGTCTCTTCCTCATCGCGGCCTCGCTCAACTCGCCGCTCGAGAACCTCGCGGCGCACTACCTCCTGCTCATGCACCTGCTCCAGAACGCGCTCATCGCCGACGTGGCGCCGCTCCTCGTGATGCTCGGCCTGACGCCGCGGATGCGGGAAGCGCTGATCCGCCACGGCGCGGGCCGCCTGCGGTCGCGCTGGATCCTGCCGGTGTGGCTCCTCGGGTGGTACCTGACGCACATCGCGCCGTTCTACAACTGGGCGCTGCGCACCGGCTGGGGCCTCAACATCGAGCACGCGATCCTCATCGCGGTCGGCCTGCTCTTCTGGTGGCCGATCGTGACGGGCCGCCTCACTCCGGCGACGGGACTCGCATACCTCGCCGCCGCGTTCGTCGGTTCGGCGTTCCTCGGACTCGCCTACATCTTCTCGAGCCATCCCTACTACTCGTACTACGAGCACGTGCCGCGGCTCTGGGGACTGTCGGCGACGCGCGATCAGAGCCTCGGCGGGATCCTCATGAACGGCGAGCAGACGCTCGTCTTCCTTCTCGCGATCGGGTACTTCGTCATGCGGCTGCTCGACGAGGAGCAGGTCAGCGGGGCGGACGGATCGTCCGCGCAGAGCTGAAGCCGATGTAGCGGTCGGTCATGAAGTGCGCGGCCGCGGTCATCCGGACGACGCGGGGCCGAAGCGTCCGGCGGTCGAAGGTCGCGGTGAAGAAGGCGCCGATGGTCGGATCGAAGAAGGACACCGTCTCGATGGAGCCGTGCACCGCGAGGACGTGCGCGTTCGTCGCGTGCTCCCACAGGGTGGTCGGCTCCGGCAGTCTCGGATCCTGCGTGGACCGCTGCCACCTGCCCGCCGGCGAGCCCCGGTCCCAGCGGCGCGTCCCGACCACGATCGCGGCTTCGGCGCCCTGCACCGAGTAGGCGAGGCGGTCGGGGGACTCCAGCCGCCAGCGCGCGACGATCACCTCCGTCGGACTGGAGGCGAACCGCTCCTCGTACGTCACGCCCGTAAGCGCCCGAAACGCGCGTCGCAGCCGCGCCACGGTCGCGGTCGCCGACGGCGCGTGCCGCGGCACGGTGAACGTCGCGACCTTGGGCGAGCCGGATCCCGCGATCGCCACCCGGACTCGGCCCGCCGCCGGGATCGCCGCCGTGTAGCAACCGCTGCCGCACGGGCTCGCCGCAGCGCCGAGCGGGAGGAAACGGACATGCAGGCCGTTCAGCCCCCCGCCCGCGGGCGAGATGACGATTGCGGTGAGCCGGTGCGGCGGCTCGGCCTCGACCGCAACCGCGAGCGGACCCACCTCCCGCGCGAGCACGATCGCGTCCCGCGGGGGCGGCGGGGGATCCGAGTTCGCCCCGGGCGCCGACGGTGCCGCGGCGACGGTGACGTAGTTGCGCCCCGGCCGCAGCTGCACGAGCACCGCGACGGCGACGACGAGGCCCGCCACGAGTGCCAGCTCCACGGCCGCGCGCCGGCGCACGCGGGAGCGGAGGAGCCAGCCGAGCGCCAGCGCGCCGAGCGCGACGCCGGTCTTCACGAGAACCGCCTGCCCGTACGACGTGTCCCACAGCTGGGACACGGCCGTGAGCTCGAAGCCCGCGCGGACGGCTCCCGTGATCGCGAGGAGGACGACGCCGCCGGCCGCGAGCACGCCGGCGCGACGGCGGTCTCCTCCGGGAACCACGACGAGGCCGACGAGGACTCCCACCCAGGCCGACGCCGCCAGGACGTGGAGGACGTCGGCGACGACGTTGACGAGCGGAAGCCCCGGATCGAGAGCGTGGCCGGACAGGGACGGCACGACCGCGAGCGCGAGCGCGAGCCAGAGAGCCGGTCGCAAGGCGACGATCGCCCCGAGCGCCACGACGCACGCAACCGCGAAGCCCGCGCCCATCGTCTCTCCGTATCTCGTCGCGAGGCCGACCCGGTGCGCCTCGACCCCGGCACCGACGACGGCGAGCACCGCGGCCGTTCCGAGCACGACGGCCACCCGCTTCTCCGTCCGGCGTAGGACGAGCAACACGTAGAGCGCGATGCCGACCGCGGCGAGGACGCCCGCGAGGAACAACGAGCGTGCGAACGTCGTTCCCGCTGCCGGCCCTGTCGCCTCCGCCTGCAGCACCGCAGTCGGCCGCGTCTGTCCGGCCCCGATCGCGAAGGCAAGGACGCCGGACTCGAGATGGCCGTCGTCGGAGATGATCGACCAGCGGACGGAGTAGTCGCCGTCCCACAAGTGCGCGCGCAGGGGGATGGTCAGCGTGTCCCCCGTCGCGCTCGGAGAACCGCCCAGCGCCGAGCGTCCCCCGTTCCGTACCGCATCGATCCCCGGCCCCACGCGCACGGTGTCGTCGAAGACGACCTTCACGGCGGCCGGTTCGTGCGCGACGACCGCGCCCGACGCCGGAACGGTGCGCACGAGATTGGCGTGCGCCGACGCAGCCACCGGCAGCACAAGCGCGACGAGGACGACCGCAGGAAGAACACGCTTGATCTCGAGTGTCATAGCCGTGTCGGGTGGTAGGTTCCGCCGGTGCTTTTCCGCCAGTACGTCGACGACGATCTCGGCTGTGCCTCGTACATCGTCGGCGACGAGCACGCCGGATGCGCGGTTGCCGTCGATCCTCCTTACGCAATCGAGCCGCTGCTGGATGAGGTCGCGCGCCGGGGCGTCCGGCTCGTCTGCGTGCTCGAGACGCACACGCATGCCGACCACATCTCCGGACACGGGCGGCTGGCCCTCGAGCACGGCGTGCCCGTCCGCGTCCACTCGCTCGCGGGCGCGAGCTTCGAGCACGAGCCGCTCGAGGACGGGACGGAGATCGAGGTCGGCGACGTCGTCATTCGCGCGATCCATACCCCCGGACACCGGCCCGAGCACTGCTGCTTCTCGGTCACCGACCGCGCGCGCGGCGACGAGCCCTGGCTCGTCCTGACCGGCGACTGCCTCTTCGTCGGCGACGCGGGACGGCCGGACCTCGCCGTCGAGGCGCAGGAGGGAGCCGAGGGGCAGTTCCACAGCCTGCGCCGCCTCGTGGAGCTCGGCGACGGCGTCGAGGTCTACCCCGGCCACGTCGCGGGCTCGTTGTGCGGCGCCGCGATGAGCTCGAAGGCGTCGACGACGATCGGCTTCGAGCGGCGCTTCAACCACGCGCTCCAGGGCGAGCTCGCCGACTTCCTCGCGGGCGCGCTCGGCGCGCAGCCGCCGCGGCCGCCGAACATGGAGCGGATCGTCGAGCTGAACCGCGGAGCGTTCGTCGGCGCGCCTGCGCCGTTCGCGCGCGTCGGCGAGGCGCCGGGCAACGCGGTCATGCTCGACGTCAGACCGACCGCGGAGTTCGCGGCCGGGCACCGGCCCGGCGCCGTCGGGATCCCGGTCGGCGGCTCGAGCTTCGCTACGAAGGCGGCGTTCGTCCTGCCGGAGCGGCCGATCGTCATCCACGCGGCCGACGAGGCCGAGGCGCTTCGTGCAGCGCGCTCGCTCGCGGCGGTGGCGATCTTCGATGTCGCCGGCTGGCAGGAAGGCGGCGGCGGCGAGCGCCTCGCTCCCGTTTCCCTCGACGAGCTCGAGCAGTTGCTCGCGGACAACGCCGTCGAGCTCCTCGACGTCCGCGAAACCGACGAGCGCGACGAGGGATACATTCCCGGCTCCCGCCATCTGCCGTATCGCACGGCGCGTGCCGCGGCCGAAGCGGGCCTGTTCAACGGCAAGCCGGTCGTGACGATCTGCGAGTCGGGCCCGCGTGCCGCGATCGCCGCCAGCGTCCTCCAGGCCGCAGGTGTCGACGCGCGTCCCGTGCTCGACGGCGGCACGGCGACGTGGAGCGGCGAGACGTGCGGCTTCCGCCGCTGCGGCAGCTAGCCCGGAATCCCGGCCGGCTTCAGCACCGACCCGCCGCGGACGATCTGAACGACCGGCCCGATGATGCTCGCGGCCGGAACCGGGCCCCACTGGCGGGAGTCGCAGGACTGGCTCCGGTTATCGCCGATCGTGAAGTACTCCCCGGCGGGGACGTTCCACTGCCGGTTGTAGTGATCGGTGTCGAGCGCGCGGGCGCGCGCCGAGACGTACGGCTCGTCGAGCTTCTGCCAGACCTTCGCGCCGGGGCCGCGAACCCAGATGAAGCCCTTGGCGTCCTCTTTCACGGTCTCGCCGGGTAGGCCGATCACCCGTTTCACGAACGTGCCGGGGGCCAGTCCGCACTCCGTGAAGGCCTGCTGCGGCGGCGTGAAGACGACGATGGCGAACCGCGCCAGGCCATTCGCCCCGGTCAGACGCGTGACGAGAACGTCCTGCGCGCTCCCCAGGCAACCCGCAGCCGGCTTCTGACAGTGGAGCGTCGGCTCCATCCCCGACGACGGCATGCGGTAGATCCTTCGATTCCCGCCGACGAGCGGAATCCCGCCGGGGAACTGGCTCGCGAGCTCCTGGCACGCGGCCGGCGCCGCCTGGCCGTTGCCGTAGAACGCCAACGTGACCTTCTGGCCGGCGAGCGTTCGCAGGCTGGGAGTCGTGACCGGATAGGTGACGATCTGGATCGTCTTCGAGCAGGTCTGCTTCCCCTGCAGAGCCGAAGCACGCCTGAGCCCGCCGCCGCTGCCCTGCTCGAGCATGCTCGCGACGCTCGTCGCCGCCTCGGACGAGCCGCTCACCTGGAGATAGACGCCCGTAAGGGCGGGATTCGACGGCTGCAGGACGACCTTCGTCGAGCCACTGCCTCCACACGCAACGAGGCTGCCGACCAGGGCAGCAACGACGACGAGCCGCTTCATCTCAGTCCAGCCGCTCCACGGGATAGCCCCACTCGCCCATCTGCGCGACGAGTTGCTCGCAGTGCGTGGGATCGCGCGTGAGGAGAGTCAACTCGACGCCGGTGTACCCGACGGGGATGCCGGCCGCCTCGCGCTTGTGCTCGACCTCGACGACGTTGACTCGCTCCGCCGCGAGGAGGCCCAGGAGCTTCGCGAGCTCGCCGGGCTGGTCGGGGAACTGCGAGCGCAGAACGAGGTAGCGGCCGCTGAGCGCCAGCCCGCGCCGCATCACCTGCACCATGAGCGACGCGTCGATGTTGCCGCCGGAGAGGAGCGCGAGCGCCGGCCCCGAGCCTGCGATCGCGCCGCTGAGGAGCGCCGCGACGCCGACGGCTCCGGCTCCCTCGACGACGAACTTCGTCCGCTCGGCGAGCAGCACCATCGCCTGCGCGATCTGCTCGTCCTCGACGTGGACGATCTCGTCGAGCGTCTCGGAGAGGATCCCCATCGTCAGCTCGCCGGGCTTCTTCACCGCGATGCCGTCGGCGATCGTGAAGCCTGTCCCGCCCGGTCGCGTCCCCGCCGCCTGCACGCCGACGATCCGCAGGCCGGGCCGCACCGCGCGCAGCGCGAGCGAGATGCCCGAGGCGAGGCCGCCGCCGCCGACGGGGATGAGCACGGTCTCGAGCTCCTCGACCTGCTCGGCGATCTCCAAGCCGATCGTGCCCTGGCCGGAGATGACCACCGGATCCTCGAACGGGTGGATGAACGTGCCGCCGGTCTCGTCCACGTACGCCATCGCAGCCTCGATCGAGTCCTCGATGGCCTGCCCGCCGAGCTCGACCTCCGCGCCGTAGCTCCGCGTGGCGTCGACCTTCGCCATCGGCGAGTCCTGCGGCATGAAGACGCGCGCCGGCGCGCCGAGCTCGCGTGCCGCCCACGCGACGGCCTGGCCGTGGTTGCCCGCGCTCGCGGCCACGACTCCCGCCGCGCGCACCTCCGGCTCGAGCGAGGAGAGCTTCGTGAACGCGCCGCGCACCTTGAACGAGCCCGTTCTTTGCAACGCTTCGACCTTGAGGAGGACGGGGCGGCCGACGAGCCGGGAGAACGTCTCGGTCGGATAGACCGGCGTCACGCGCGCGACACCCGCGATCACCTCGCGCGCGCGCTCGATCTCAGGAAGTCCGGGTGCGGTCACTGTCGTCATCGTGGATATGGAAGACCTTCTCGAGTATCTCTCGCACCGCGGTGAGCGGGTCGAGCTCGCGCGCCTGAACCTCCGCGAGCAGGCGCCTCAGCTCGGGATCGTCCGTGACGGCACGCTCGAGATGCCGGCCGGCGCGGCTCGCGGCGACCGCGAACACCTCGCGCGCGAGATTCGCACGACGCCGCTCTTCGAGCTGCCCGCTCTGCTCGAGGAACGCGCGGTGCTCCTCGATCTTCTCCCACAGCTCGGCGATGTTCTCGCCGCGCACGGCCTCGGTGAGGACGATCGGCGGGCGCCACTCGCGTTCCCCCTGCTCATGCGCGTGGCCGAGCGCGAGGATCGATCTGACCTCGTTGAGCATCGTCTTCGCGGCAGGGCTGTCCATCTTGTTGATCGCGATCACGTCGGGAATCTCCATGATCCCGGCCTTGAGCGCCTGCACCGCGTCGCCGGAGCCGGGCATGAGCACGAGCAGGACGGTGTCGGCGATCCCGATCACCTCGACCTCGCTCTGCCCCGCGCCGACCGTCTCGAGGAGGACGAGATCCTTCCCCGCGGCGTCGAGCACGAGCAGCGCCTGCAGCGTCGCCTCCGCGAGGCCGCCGAGATGCCCGCGTGTGCCCATAGAGCGGATGAAGACGCCGGGGTCGAGGAAGTGGTCGGTCAGCCGGATCCGGTCGCCGAGGAGCGCGCCGTGCGTGAACGGGCTCGACGGGTCGACGGAGATGACGCCGACCGTCTGGGCGCGCCCGCGGACGTGGCGGATGAGCGCCGACGCGAGGGTCGACTTGCCGACGCCGGGCGGCCCGGTGATGCCCACCGAGTACGCGGATCCCGTCTGGGGATAGACGTCGGCGACGACGCCGTACGCGAGCGGGTCGCCGTCCTCGACAAGCGAGATCGCGCGCGCGAGCGCACGGCGGTCGCCGGAGCGGACGCCGGCGGCGAGATCCTCCCGTGTCCACTCGCGGCGGGTCGGCACCGGGCAAATCTAGTTGGCTGCTGCGACAGCGGACGGAGCGTGCTCGCCCTCCGCCGCCGTCTCGCCGGCGAGCTTCCGTGCAATCGCCCAGCCCGCGAGCGCCGCGACGCCGAGCGCGACCCCCGCGATGCCCCACTCCCAGCGCGGCACGTCGGCCGCGCCGCCCGTGTGGACGAACGAGCCGCCCGCGAACTCGCCGATCGCAACCGCGAGATACGTCGAGCTCATGACGAACGTGAGCGCGCGGCCGCGCATCACGTCGAACGTGCCGCGTTGGACGAGGAGCGCGTTGCACCCGACCGCCGTGCCGTTCCCGACGCCGAGCACGACGCAGCATGCGCCCGCAACCCAGACGTTCGGGCTCACCGCGGCAGCCACCAGGCCGAGACCCATCACCGTGAGTCCTGCGCCGTACGAGACCGCCACTCCCAATCGCTCCAGCAGCTGCGAGCTGAAGAACGCGCCGAGCACGAGCCCCGCGCCGATTGCGGCGGAGAGGAATCCGTAGCCAAGCCGTCCTGACGAGAACGTGTGCTTCGCGAGGAAGATCTGGGAGACGTTCGCAGCGCCGAGCCCAAACGAGGCGATGCCCCACGCGACGACGACGGCGACCATCGATCGCGAGCGGAGGGTCACGACGAAGCCGTCCGCGAGGTCGCGCCAGTAGCCGCGGGTGAGAGCCCGCTCGCTCTGCAGGAGCTTTGCGGGGATCCCGACGACGAGCGCGATCGAGACGACGAACGACGCGGCGTTGACGGCATACGCGATCGTCGGACCGGCGACGGCGCCGAGGAGCGGGCCGAGCATCCAGCTGAGGTTCTCGACCGTCTGGAGGAGCCCGTTCGCCTTCGGCAGAAGCTCCTCGTCCACGAGGTTCGGCACACCGGCGTACACGGCCGGCCGGAAGAAGCCGGTCGCGAGTCCGGCGACGAGCGCGAGCCCGACGACGGCACCGGCGCTCGGTGCGAACGGCAGCGCCACGAAGACGCCGACGCGGATTGCGTCCGCCGCGATCATCAACGCGCGCCGCTGCAGCCGGTCGAGCAGCGGCCCGAGGAACAGCCCCACAACGACGGTCGGCAGGAACTCGACGACGAGAACCGCGCCGACCCAGAGTCCGGTGTGCGGGGAATGCTTCGTCCGCTCCTGGACGTCGAGCGTCAGGGCAACAGCGGCCATGAGCGTCCCCACGCTCGAGCCGAGTGTGGCGAGGAACAGCTTCCGGAACGCCGGCAGCCGGAGCGGCTCGAGCTGAGAGGTGAAGGTGGTCAACGGCGTCCGCGAGAAGCTAACAGCCTCGCGGCGAAGTTACGAGACGCTAGAAAGGACGTGTCCCAGAGCGACCGAGAAGAACTCGTTCTCCTCGGGCGTGCCGACGCTGACCCGGATCGCCTCGGGCGCGCCGAAGCCGTCGAGCGGCCGCACGATCACGCCCTCGCGTTGCAGGCGCCCGAAGAGCGGGCGTCCTCCGCCGACGGCGACGAAGAGGAAGTTGCCCAGCGACGGCTCGACCGGCTCGAGGCCGTGCTCGCGGAGGATCTCGGCGAGTCGCGCGCGACCCACCGCGTTGAGTTCCCTCCGCCGCGCGAGCTCCTCCGGTTCGTCGAGACTCGCGAGCGCCGCCACCTGCGCGGTCGCCGTCACGTCGAAAGCGCGCCGCACCTTCGCGGTTGCCGTCACGACGTCGGCGGGCGCGACGGCCCACCCGACCCGCACTCCCGCCAGGCCGTAGATCTTCGAGAACGTCCGCAGCACCACGAGCCGCCGGCCTTCGCGGAAGAGCTCGATGCCGTCGGCGTAGTCCGGGTCGTCGATGTACTCGAAGTACGCCTGGTCGAGGACGCAGAGGACGTGCTCCGGCAGCTTGTCGAGGAAGGCATGCAGCTCGTCCCGGCCGTTCGCCGTGCCGGTCGGATTGTTCGGGTGGCAGACGTAGACGAGCTTCGTCCGCGGGCCGATCGCCGCGAGCATCGCGTCGAGGTCGTACGTGTGATCGCGGAGCGGGACGCGCCGTGCCTCCGCGCCGAGCTTCGCGGCGTCGAGGACGTAACTCGGGAATGACGGCCAGCCGCAGACGATGTCGTCTCCCGGGTCGAGCGTCGCCTGCGAGAGGAGGTCGATGATCCCGTCGGCTCCCGAGCCCACGATCACCTCCTCGAACGGAACGCCCGCGCGCTCGGCGAGGGCCGAACGCAGCGCCCAGACGCCGCCGTCGGGATAGCGGTTCAGGTCACGCTCGCCGCGTTCCATCGCCTCGAGCGCGGCGGGAAACGGCGGGAACGGCCCCTCGTTCGAGGCGAGCTTGACGACGCGCTCTAAGCCGAGCTCGCGCTGCACCGCATCGACCGGCTTGCCCGGTTCGTACGGGACGAGATCGGCGATCGACGCCCGGAAGAGGCTCAAGGCTTGCGCCGCGACGGCAGCTTTTGGGCGAGCTTCTTCGCCTTCTTCCGCGCGACGACCTTCCCGACCTTCAGCACGAGAAAGCCGACGACCGCGTTGCGTCTGTTCACGATGGTCATGCGCCTGAGGCTAACCGATCCGCGGGCGGTGCCGGGCCGACTCACGAGCCAGGGAAACTGCGGAACTGGATCGCTGTGCGCCATCTGCCGTTCCATTCGCTGACCACGAAGGCCTCGGAGTGGTAGCCGGCGTCGCCGCCCGCGGCGCATTCGCCTGCGGCGGCACACGAGATCGAGATCGGAAGGCCGTCGCCTACGTCGAGTGTCTTCGCCATGCCGGGCACGTCGATCGCCGTACCCCAGCTGCTCTTCGTCTCGCTGACCACAAACGGTTGGCGTCGGGAATGGTGGTCGCTGTAGAAACCGGCGGCGGCACACTCGCCGGCCGCGACACACGAAACGGAGTCGACCACGCCGTCGTTGTCCCTGATGAGCGCCCCCGTGCCCGGCGCCTGGATCGCGTTGCCCCACGTGCCGTTCGTCTCGGTCACGACGAACGTCTGGAAGGAGGGGTTGGTGAGGAGGTGTTGCTTGTCGAGGTAGTAGACGCGCTCGTAGGAACCGCCGGCAGTGCACTCGCCTGCCGCGACGCATGAGATCGAATCGACCTTGGCGTTGTCGCCCGTGTTGAGCTTCGCCGTGTCGGGCACTTTGATCGCCGTGCCCCAGGTTCCGTTCGTCTGGCTGACCAGGAAGGCCTGGCCGGCGTAGTAGCCGCCGGCCGCGCATTGGCCGGCCGCCGCGCACGAAACGGAGAGCACGGCGGCGTCAGGGCCTGAGTAGCGGGGGTGCGCCGCCGTGCCCGGCACCTGCATGGCGTCACCCCAGCTGCCGTTCGTCTCGCTCACCACGAAGTCCCGTAGGTTGTCCTCGCGGTCGTAGTAGTAGCCGCCTGCGGCGCATTCGCCGGGCGCGGCACACGAGATCGAGTCCACGCCGGGGATGTCGAAGACAACATATCCGCGGGGGACCGTCGTGTTTGCAACCTTGATCGCCTTGCCCCAGCGGCCGTTCGTCTCGTCAACCACGAAACCTTGATACCGACCGTGGCTGTCGCGGTAGTAGCCGCCGGCGGCGCAATCGCCGGGCGCGGCGCACGAGATCGAGTTCACCTCGGCGTGCCAGCCGGAGTTGAGGTCCGCCGTCCCGGGCACCTCGATCGCATTCCCCCAGCTGCCGTCCCTCTCGGTGACGACGAACGCCTGGCGGTGATAGAAGCGAAGCCCGGCGGCCAGCCGACCACTTCCGGTGTAGTAGCTGTAGTAGCCGCCGGCAGCGCAGTCCCCCGCCGCCGCACACGAAACCGAGAGAACGCGGGAACCGCCGCCCCCGCTGAGCGTTCCCGTGTTAGGAACCTTGATCGGAATGCCCCACTTGCCCTTTGTCTCGCTGACGACGAAAGCCTCGTTGTAAAGGCGGCGGTGATACGAGCCACCGGCAGCGCAGTCGCCGGGCGCACCACACGAGATCGACTCCACGACGCCGTCGCCGCTGCGATAAGGCGCCGAGCTTGACCCACAGCCGCTCGATGCCGCGAGAAGCAACAGCCCGGCCGCGATCGCGACCCCTCTCATGCGGCGAGCTTACGCTGCTCGGCCGACGGTTTCTACCGGCACAGCGATGCTTTCGGACGGCGCAGCTCCGCGGGCAGGAAAGAGCCGCCCTGCGGTTGGCGGCTCTCTCCCTGAAGAAGGCGTCCCGGATCGTCCGCGGGCGGCAGCCCGATCCGGGACTGTGGACGAGGATGTCCACCAAGGAGGTGTCCGTGCGAAGCCGTTCTCTCCCTGCCGCGACTCGCGCTTTACGCAGGGCTTACGCCGGAGACTTCGCGCGCGGCTTGCGGTTCGGGACGTGGATCGCCCGGCCAAGCGCGACGAGGCCGGCTTCCTTGATCGCCTCGGAGAGCGTCGGATGCGGCGCGATGCCGTCGGCGACCGTCTCGACGGTCGACTCGGCGTCGATCGCGACGACTCCGGCCTCGATCATGTCCGTCACGTGCGGCCCGACCATGATCAGGCCGAGCAACTCGCCGTACTTCGTCTCGTGGATGGACTTGACCCAGCCGACGGTCTCGTCCTGCATCACGGCGCGCGCGTTCGCGACCCACGGGAACTGCCCGACTGCGACGTCGTCGCCGTACTGCTCGCGAGCCTGCGCCTCCGTGAGGCCGACGCCGGCAATCTCCGGATCGGTGTAGATCGGCCGCGGCACCGCGCGTGCGTCGACGGTCGCCTCGTGGCCGAACGCGTTCTCCGCGGCGACCTCGCCCTCGCGGAACGCGGTGTGCGCGAGCTGCCAGTAGCCGGCGCAGTCCCCGACCGCGTAGATGTGCGGGACGCTCGTGCGGCGGTGCGCGTCCGTTGCGATCCCGGCGCGCCGGTCGAACTCGACGCCGGCCGCTTCGAGCCCGAGCCCCTCGACGAGCGGCGCGCGCCCGACCGAGACGAGCATCAGATCGGTCTGAACGGACTCGCCCTCGCCGAAGTGGACGGTCAGCTGCGAGCCGTCGTCTTCGACCTTCGTGCACTGCTTGCCGAGCTGAAGAGAGATGCCGCGCTTGGAGAACTGCTTCGCGAGCTCCTTCGCGGCGTCGGCGTCCTCCTGCGGGATGAGCGTGTCGAGCATCTCGACGATCGTCACCTCGCTGCCGAAGCGGCTGAAGATCGAGGCGAACTCGCACCCGATGATGCCGCCGCCGAGGATGACGAGCCGCTTCGGGACGGACTCCTGCGCGAGCAGGCCGGTGGAGTCGACGCACCGCGGCGAGTCGAGCCCCTCGATCGGCGGGCGCAGCGGGAACGAGCCCGTCGCAATGATCGCCGACTTGAACTTGACGTCCTCCCCGCCCTCGACCTGAAGAGTGTTCGCGTCCGTGAAGGTGCCCTTGCCCTTGACCCACTCGACGCCGTTCGCCTTCAGGAGGCCCGCGACGCCGGTCGTCATCTGCTTGACGACGCCGGCCTTCCACGCGTTCGACGCGGCGAAGTCGAGCGTCGCCTCGCCGACGTTGACGCCGAACTTCGCGAAGCTCTCCTCGGCCTCCTTCAGCGCGAACGCGGTCTGCGCCCACGCCTTCGTGGGGATGCAGCCGACGCGCAGGCAGGTGCCGCCGAGCTCCGGCTCCATCTCGATGCAGGCGACCTTCGCGCCGAGCTGCGCGGCGCGGATGGCGGCGGTGTACCCGCCCGGGCCGCCCCCGAGGACGGCGACGTCAAATTCCATGCTCTTCTCCCTCGTTCACAGTGTTGGGTGAGCGTACTCAGAGGCCTGCGACCACCGTCACGGTTCCTCACGGCCAACCGCTCCCGCTGCGGGGGCCAGATGACTGATGCCACCATCTCGCGTGTCCGGGTCGCGATCTGGCACGCCTGGGCCGCGCGGGCCTAGCTGCGCCCGGCGGAGCCGGCCCCCGTTGGCGCGCACTTCGCCACGTCGGCCGCTTCTCCCTGCTACCAGCAGCGAGAAGCGTCCGCCGCGCCGCCCCAGACGCACCAGCTCACGCCCCGGAGCAGACGATCTTGTGGCATCAATCATCTAGTGTCCTGAGTCGCTAGTTCGCAGGGACCCGCGGGTTCGCGTCGAAGCGTCCTCCTTAACCGCGAGGATTGGGGAGATCATGGCGCAGCGTGCGGAGGTCGTGCTCGATGAGGTGGAGCGGGAGACGCTCGAGCGGTGGGCTCGGCGTCCGAAGAGCTCGCAGGCTTTGGCGTTTCGTTGCCGGGTCGTTTTGGCGGCCGCGG
>DATKRA010000005.1:0-11728 GCA_035532455.1 Gaiellaceae bacterium
TCCTTCGAGCGGTGGACGGTGAGCCGGTCGGTGTCGGGCTCGTAGTCGTACGTCGACTGGACGAGCTCCTCCCCGCGCTCGTGCGCCTCGACCTGCTGGCGGAATGCCGCCTCGATCGCGCGCCCGATGAACGTGAACGAGTTCATGTTCTTGATCTCCCAGCGCGGCCGGAAGCCCTCCTCGCCGCGCAGGCGCACCGAGACGTTGACGTCGGCGCGCAGCGTGCCCTTCTCCATCTCCGCGTCGGACACGCCGAGCTCGGCGATCGTCTGGCGGAGCAGGCGGAGGAACGACATCGCCTCGTCGGCGGAGCGGAGGTCGGGCGCGGAGACGATCTCGAGGAGCGGCGTACCGCCGCGGTTGAAGTCGACGAGCGAGTAGTCGGCTCCGACCGAGCGGCCGGTGGCGCCGCCGGCGTGGACGGTCTTCGCCGCGTCCTCCTCGAGATGCGCGCGGACGATCCCGATCTCGCGGTCGCCGTCCGCGGTCGGCAGGACGAACCGGCCAGGGCCGCAGAGAGGCGCCTCGTACTGGCTGATCTGGTAGCCCTTCGGCAGGTCGGGATAGAAGTAGTTCTTGCGCGCGAAGACGGCGCTCTCGGCGATCTCGCAGTCGAGCGCGAGGCCGAGGAGGATCGTCATCTCGATCGCGCGGCCGTTCGGCACGGGCAGCGCGCCGGGATGCGCGAGGCAGACCGGGCACGTGTGGGTGTTCTCGGCGGCGCCGTACTCGAGCGCGCAGCGGCAGAACATCTTCGTGCGCGTCTTGAGGTGGCAGTGCACCTCGAGGCCGCAGACGAGCTCCCATCTCGAATCGTCGGTCACCTTCGGCTCCCGCGCGGCGGAGCCGCGCTCCGCCGAAGGTTGACCGCGCTGGCGGCAGGATCCAGCGCGCGGGCCGCTTGGTCGTACCTGGGTGTACTGCCCTGCGCGGCACGCGCTTGGCTCCTTTGCCAGCGCGGCCCCGACGATCCGAGAAACTCGCCTAGGGTCATCGGAGCCGCTCCGGGACGGTGTCGAACCCGATGGCGCGCTCGAGCGCGCGGCCGATGCGGAAGAGCGTGTTCTCGCCGAACTGCGGCCCGATCAGCTGCAGGCCGACCGGCAGCCCCTCCGACAGCCCGCACGGGATGTTGAGACCGGGCAAACCGGCCATGCACGACGGGATCGTCAGCAGGTCGGAGAGGTACATCGCGATCGGGTCGGCGGTGCGCGCGCCAAGCGGGAACGCGACGGTCGGCGAGGTCGGCGAGACGAGCGCGTCGAACGTCTCGAACAGCGCGTCGTGCTCGCGCTTGATCACCGTCCGCACCTTCTGGGCCTGCCCGTAGAACGCGTCGTAGTAGCCGGCCGAGAGCGCGTACGTCCCGACCATGATTCGCCGCTTCGGCTCGTCTCCGAAGCCCTCGTCGCGCGTGCGCTCGTACATCTCGAGCCGTTCCTCGGCGTCCGCGCGGAAGCCGTAGCGGACACCGTCGTAGCGGGCGAGGTTGGAGGACGCCTCGGCCGGGGCGATGAGGTAGTAGCACGGCATCCCGTACTCGACCGAGAGCGGCAGCGAGCACTCGGCGACCTCGGCGCCGAGCGCAGTGAGCTTTTCTATCGCTGCCTGCACTGCGGCTGCGACGCCCGGCTCGATCCCCTCCGCCTCGTTGAGTTCCTTCGGGACGCCGATGCGCAGCCCCTTGACGTCCTCGGCGCCCGGGAGCTCGACGGGATGCGGCAGCTCTACGGTGGTCGAGTCGCGCGGGTCGCGGCCGGCGAGGATCGAGTAGAGGTAGGCGCAGTCGCGGACGTTCTTCGCGACCGGGCCGACCTGGTCGAGGCTCGACGCGAAGGCGACGACGCCGTACCGCGAGACGGTTCCGTACGTCGGGCGGAGGCCGACGTTGCCGCAGAGGGCAGACGGCTGCTTGATCGAGCCGCCGGTGTCGGAGCCGAGCGCCCACGGCGCGAGCCCGGCGCTCACGGCGGCCGCCGAGCCGCCGCCGGACCCGCCCGGCACGCGCGAGGGGTCCCACGGGTTGCGCGACGGCCCGTACGCCGAGTTCTCCGTCGACGAGCCCATCGCGAACTCGTCGGTGTTCGTCTTCCCGAGGATCCGCAGGCCGTGCGACTTGAGCCGCTCGACCACGGTCGCGTCGTAGACGGGGACGTAGCCCTCGAGGATCTTCGAGCCGGCCGTCGTCGGGATCCCCTTCGTCCCGATCACGTCTTTGACCGCGATCGGCAGGCCGTCGCCGCCGGGGTCGTCGCAGGTGTGGAGGTAGCAGTGGAGCTCCTCGTCGCGCTCGCCGATCGCGGAGAGGTACGCGGCGAAGAGCTCGGCACCCGAGATCTCCCTCCGCTCGAGCAGGTCCTTCGCGCCCTCGGCCGTGAGCCGCAGCGTGTCGATCGTCACGTCGCGCCTCCCGGCGGCACCTTGAAGAAGCCGCCCTCGCGCTCGGGCGCGTTCGCGAGCGCCTCGTCGACGGGCAGGCAGTCGCGCGGCTCGTCCTCGTCCCAGACGTTGACGACCTCGAGCGGGTGCGACGTCGCCGGCACGTCGGCGAGATCGAGCTCGGAGACCTTCGAGACCGCGGCGAGGATGTCGTTGAGCTGGTGCCCGAGCCGCTCGACCTCGTCGTCGCGCAGCTCGAGGCGCGCGAGGTGCGCGACTTTCAGCAGCTGCTCGCGGTCGATCTCGGCCATGCCAATGATCCTTCCAGAAATGGAGAAGGCCCCAGCCGGGGCCCTCTCACAACGTGGCTCCTTGAGGTTCCCTAGATCGCCTGGACGTTCGCGGCCTGCGCGCCCTTGTCGCCCTGAACGACATCGAACGACACGCGCTGACCCTCGGTCAGCGACTTGTAGCCGTCCATCGTGATCGCGGAGAAGTGCACGAAGACGTCGTCGCCGCCCTCGCGCTCGATGAAGCCGAACCCCTTCTCGTTCGAGAACCATTTGACGGTGCCCTCAGCCAAACCCTTCCTCCTTGCGAAAAACGACGGCCCGGGCACCGAGCCGCCGACCATTGATGAATCGCGCGGGAGTCTAATCAGTTTTCGGCCGAAACAACAGCCCGGGCGCGCCGCAACCTGGCGGCCGTAACCGTGTTCTGGAGCACCATCGCGATCGTCATCGGGCCGACCCCGCCCGGCACGGGGGTCATGTACGCCGCCCGTTCCATCGCGTCCGGATCGACGTCGCCGAGAAGCTTCTTGCTGTCGGGAACGCGGTTCATCCCGACGTCGACGACGGTGGCCCCCACCTTGACCATGTCGGCCGAGACGAGGTGCGTGCGGCCGACGGCGGCTACGAGGACGTCGGCGGCGAGCGTGTAGCTCGCGAGGTCGCGCGTGCGCGAGTGGCAGATCGTCACCGTGGCGTTGCGCTGGAGGAGCAGATGCGCGATCGGCTTGCCGACGATCGCCGAGCGGCCGATCACGACCGCGCGCGCCCCTTCGAGCGGGATCTCGTACTCGTCGAGCATCCGCATGATCCCGAGCGGCGTTCCCGGGACGAGCTCCGGCCGGCCGAGGTAGAGCCGCCCCGCGTTCATGGGATGGATCCCGTCGATGTCCTTCTCCGGCGCGATCGCCTCGATGATCCGGTTCTCGTCGAGGTGGCCGGGGAGCGGCAACTGCACGAGCAGGCCGTCGATCGCGTCGTCGGCGTTGAGCGCCGCGATCGTCGCGAGGACGTCCTCCTCGGACGTGTCTGCCGGGAGCTTGATGTCGCGCGCCTCCATGCCCGCGGCCGTCGCCGCCTTCTGCTTCAGGTCGATGTAGACGTGCGAGGCGGGGTCGTCTCCGACGAGGACCGTCGCGAGCCCGACATGGCCGACGTCGGCGACCGAAGCGGCGACTTCCTCGCGCACTTTGGCGCCGAGCGCCTTGCCGTCGAGGAGGGTCGCTGCCACGTCATCAGCCTAGTCCTAGAGAATGGAGCGGTGGCACGGCTTCCGCGTAAGAACGATCCGGACTCGGTCCGCGCTCGCCAGGAGGCGCTCGGCCTGCCCGAGGTCGATCTCGCGCCGTGGGTGAAGGCTGCGGAGTCGGTGACCGGGCTCGTCCAGATCCCGGTCTCCGTCGCGCAACTGCAGGTCGCGCTCGGCGAGTACGCGCTCTCGGAGGACGGCGACGTCGTCGAGACCGGGCGCG
This sequence comes from Gaiellaceae bacterium, assembly GCA_035532455.1. Classification (GTDB taxonomy): domain Bacteria; phylum Actinomycetota; class Thermoleophilia; order Gaiellales; family Gaiellaceae; genus Palsa-739. The sequence goes on from DATKRA010000005.1 coordinate 4,142, forward strand.
CCGAGGAGGCGGTCACCGTCCCGCTCGCGCATACCGAAGGCGGCCTGACCGCGTCGGTGCAGCGCGGCGCGAAGGCGATCGCCGAGTCGGGCGGATGCCGAACATATGTCGTGTCCGACAGAATCACCAGAGCGTCGTGCTTCATCTGCAAGTCGAGCGGCGATGCGCTGACCCTCGCCCGCTGGGTCGAGGAGCAGCTGCCCGCGATGCGCGACTTCCTCACGAGCTCGGACATCCCGGAGCTCTCGCGCTTCGCCGTCCTCCGCGAGGTGAAGACGCACGTCGTCGGGCCGATGTGCCACGTCCTCTGGCGCTTCACGACCGGCGACGCGTTCGGCGCGAACATGATGACCCGCAACGCGTACGCGCTCAACATGGCGTACGTGAAGCCGCAGGCGCCGGTGCCGATCGAGCGCGTCATCCTCGAGGCGAACATGGGCGGCGACAAGAAGCCGTCGTTCGAGTACTTCCAGGAGGGGCACGGGAAGACGGTCATCGCCGAGGTGACGCTCACCGAGGCCGCGATCGAGCGGGTCCTGCGGACGAGCGTCGCGGATCTCGAGGATCTCGCGTGGGCCGGGACGCACGGCGCCGTCGCGTCGGGGATGCAGTCGGTCGCATTCACGCCGGCATCCGCGATCGCCGCCGTCTTTGCCGCGACCGGCCAGGATCTCGGACTCGTCGGCACGAGCTCGATGTGCCACGGCACCGAGCAGCGCGTCGAAGGCGGTCTCCACGTCGCCGTCCGCTTTCCGGGAATCGAGGTCGGGACGGTGGGCGGCGGGACGACTCTGCCCGATCCCGGCCGCTGGCTCGCGCTGATGGATTGCGCCGGCCCGGGCAAGGTCTACCGCCTCGCGCAGCTCGTCGCGGCGACGGCGCTCGCGCTCGAGATCAGCGCCTCGGCGGCGATGGCGACTGCGGGCAGCGAGAACTTCTTCCGCGCCCATTTCGAGCGCGGCGGGATGCGCTGAGCGTACGCTTCCGGTAATGGCGCGCCTCTCCATCCCGACGTACCACAGCTGAGCGATCGATCACGCCGAGCGTGTCTCGGTGGCGCTGGCGCAACAACAGCTGTGGAACCAGCTGAAGGCCGCGCGGGCAACGAAGCCGCGGCGACGGTGGCGGCTGCCGCGCCCGTCCGTGCCACGGCTCAACCCGTTGGCCGCTTTTCGTACGCAGTAAGGGCGATCGGGAACTACTGCGCCAGCAGCGAGCGGATGTAGTCCTCCATCTTGTTGAAGCTGTCGCCGTGCCCGTCGGGGCCGGTCATCGTCATGTGGGAGCGGCCGTGCGCGTTGCGGAACGCCATCGTCATCGTCAGGGTCGTGACGCCGTCCTCCTCGCTCAGGTCGACGGTCTCGACCGCGTCCGTGTCGGGGCCCCACCCCTCGAACCACCACGTATCGACGATCCGGGACGGCCGGTCGAGCTCGAGGTAGGTGCCGCGGAACGAGCACTCCTTGCCGTCGGGAGTGACGAAGACGATGTGGTACTCGCCGCCGACGCGCAGGTCGATCTCGCAGACGGTCAGCGTGTCCTCGAACGGAGCGAACCAGTGCTGCACGTGCTCGGGCTTCGTCAGGACGTCGAAGACGAGCTCTACGGGGGCGTCGAACTTGCGCGTCGTGACGATCTCGAGCTCGCTCGGGAGCTCGATCACCGACGAGTTGTGGCGGTTCGCGGTCACTGCGGATCTCCTTGTCGTCGTAGTTCGTCGAGGTAGTCGCCCATCCGGTCGAGCCGCTCGTTCAGCGCCTGCTCGTAGTTCGCGAGCCATTCCTGCAGCGGCTGCAGCTGCCCGGGCTGGAGGCGGTAGAGCCGGTGGCGCCCCTGCGCGCGGTGGGTGACAAGACCGACCTCGCTGAGCACGCGCAGGTGCTTCGAGACCTGCGGCTGGGAGAGGGAGAGGTCGCCGACGATCGTCCCGACCGACTTCTCGCCTCCGATCAGCGAGTCGAGGATGTCGCGCCGGTGCACTTCGGCCACGGCGTTGAAGACGTCCGCCGTGGTGGAGGAGCGGGCCATGCGCTCAATATATTCCTATATCGGAATATGTCAAGCGCCGTCGCGCAGCTGACGCTCGTACTCGGCCTCGTCGAACGTGCCCGTCGAGGTCTCGATGAGCCCATTCGCCCCAATCGTCCAGACCTCGAAGCCGGGGATGCGTACCCACTTCCCCGTCTCGGAGCTCGTACCGGTGAACGTCCAGCGGTACTCGACAGCCTCGTCGCCCACGACGAGCTCGTCGAGATACACGGTGATGTCGGGGAAGGCTGCGATGAAGGAGGCCGCGACCTCCTCGATCCCGGCGGGCTCTCCGCCGTTGATGGCGATCGTCCCGCCGGGAACGTAGTGGGCGGCGACCGCGGCGGCGTCTCGGCTGCACCACGCGTCGGTGTAGCTCCGAGCGAGATCCTCGACCGTCATCCCGCCGGCATCCGGACGTCGGAGACGTCGAGCCCGAGCGAGTTCGCGAGGCGCACGCCGTGGTTGAGCTCCTCGCGGAGGCGCTCGCGGTCGCGCGACTCCATCAACGTCCCGATCACCTCGCGGGCCTTCGGCCGCCAGAGGACGTGCTGCGCGAAGATCGGCAGCATCGTGTTCGCCGCTTCGACGAGGCGGGTGCGCACCTTCTTGCCGGCCGACTCGAGGAGCACCCGCTCGTATGCCATCCCGGCGCCGTGGTGGATGCCGTCGTCGATCGCGAGCCGGTTGCAGAGATCCTCGAGCACGGTGCCGCGTGACGACTTCGCGATGAGCCGGAAGCGCGGGATGATCAGCCGCTCGAAGAAGACCTGCATGAGGAAGACCTTCTCCTCGAGGAGATCCGCCTCGAGGAACATATGCGCGAGCCGGTCGAGGTATGGATCGCGCTCCCCCTCCCCGCCGACCTGGCCGATCAGCCGCAGCCACGCTTCGGTGTGCCGCGACTCGTCCTGCACCATCGTCGAGTAGTAGAGGCGCGCCTCCGGATCGGGCGCGGCGTTGAGGAGTTGCGACGCCATCGCGCACGCGAAGACGTCGGCCTGGAGCTGCTGCATGATCACCGACCGCCAGATGTCACGGCGTCGCGCCTGCCGCTCGGGCGCGCCCTTTCCCTCCGGCACGAACGGGATCTCGCCCCACGGCACGTCGTCCACCTGCCACTCCTGGTGCTTGGCGAGGTGGTAGAAGCGGAGAACGGCCGCGTACTCGGGGCGCTCTTCGGCCGCGGTGGTGACTGGCTCGGCGCTCACGCGCTGGACCTTATCCTCGGAGCGTGATCGCGCTCGTCTTCAGCTACGAGGTTCACGACGCCGAGGAGTTCGAGCGCGCGTACGGGATGGGCGGCGACTGGGCGGAGTTCTTCGGCCCGGGCCGCGGGTACATCGGCACCGAGCTGATCCGCGACGTCGAGGCTCCCGGCCGCTACCTCGTGATCGACCGCTGGGAGACGGCGCAGGCGTACAACGACTTCGTCGCGGCGAACCGCGAGGAGTACATGCGCCGCGTCGACGAGACGCGCTTCCTCTACGACAGCGAGTTGCGCTTCGGCACATTCGAGTCCGTCTGAAAGAATTCGAGCATGGCTACGACGACGACCGACTACAAGATCCTCATCGGCGGCGAGCTCGTCGATGCGGCGTCCGGCGAGACGATGGACGTGATTGCGCCGGCGACCGGCGAAACGATCGCGACGGTGCCGCGCTGCGACGCGGAGGACGTCGACCGCGCGGTCGAGGCCGCGCAGGCCGCCGCGACCGAGTGGCTCGAGAAGACGCCGAAGGAGCGCTCCGAGCTTCTCCACGCGCTCGCCGGCGTGCTCGAGGACAACGCGGAGGAGCTCGCGCAGCTCGAGTCCGCCAACGTCGGGAAGCCGCTGATGGCGTCGCGCGACGAGATGCCGTTCTCGGCGGACAACCTCCGCTTCTTCGCGGGCGCCGCCCGCAATCTCGAGGGCAAGTCGGCCGGCGAGTACATCGAGGGCTACACGTCGATGATCCGGCGCGAGCCGATCGGCATCGTCGGTGGCATCTGCCCGTGGAACTACCCGCTCATGATGGCCGTCTGGAAGATGGGCCCCGCGCTCGCCGCCGGCAACTGCCAGATCCTCAAGCCGTCCGAGCAAACTCCTCTATCTATTTTGCGTTTCGTCCAACTTGCTCAGGACGTGATCCCCGCGGGAGTGCTCCAGGTCGTGACCGGCGACGGCGTCCCCGTCGGTCAGCGGATCGTCGAGCATCCTGCCGTCGGGATGGTTTCGATCACCGGCGACGTCGAGACGGGGAAGATCATCGCCCGCACCGCGGCCGACACGGTCAAGCGCGTGCATCTCGAGCTCGGCGGCAAGGCGCCGATGGTCGTGTTCGACGACGCCGACCCGAAGGCCGTCGCCGAGGGCATTCGCCTCGCCGGCTACTGGAACTCCGGCCAGGATTGCACCGCGGGCTCGCGCGTCATCGCTGGGCCGCGCATCTACGACAAGCTGCTCGAGGGGCTCGTGCCGCAGGTCGAGTCGCTGAAGGTCGGCGACCCGCTCGACGACGAGACGGAGATGGGCTCGGTCATCTCGGCGGACCAGCAGACGCGGATCCTCGGCTTCCTCGAGCGCGCCTCGAAGGCGACGATCCTCACCGGCGGCGGCACCGGCTCCGATCGCGGCTACTACGTCCAGCCGACCCTCGTCACCGACGTCGAGCAGACCGACGAGATCGTCCAGAACGAGGTGTTCGGGCCGGTCGTCACCGTCCAGCGTTTCGCCGACGACGACGAGGCGATTCGCTGGGCGAACGACGTCCGCTACGGCCTCGCCGCGTCCGTCTGGACGCGCGACGTCGGCCGCGCGATGAACGCGGCGCGCAAGCTCCAGTTCGGCTGCGTCTGGATCAACGACCACCTCCTGCCGCTCTCGTCGGAGCTACCGCACGGCGGCTACAAGCAGTCCGGCTACGGCAAGGACATGTCGATCTACTCCATGGAGGAGTACACGCAGCTCAAGCACGTCGCGGTGAAGATCGATTAGTTCGTGGAAATGTGGCCGCCGCTCTCTCCGAGCGTGAACGCGAGCTCGTTCCAGACGTTGTTGAAGCCGTTCTCACAGTCACCGCGCACGCTGACTGTCTTGCCGAGAGCTGTGATGAACATTCCCGACTCGTCGGGGAATGTCCCGGCGCACTGCTCACTCTTGAGCTTGGCGAAGTCGCTTCGCACGAGGCGGGAGAGCTCCGCGTCCTTCGCGCTCGTCAGCGACTTGGGCTTCGCGGGCGGACTGCCCTGAGTCGTCAAAGAACCGTCGGGGGCGATCGTGACCGACCACGGAACCATCGTGCCGCCGCTCCGGCCGAGCGTGATCTTCAGATTCCTCTGCGCCGCAGATCCACCGCAAGCAGCGAGGCCGAGCGCAAGCACGGAGAGAAGGGTGAGCCGGCGCACCGCCCGAGGGTAGCGCGCCGGCTCTGTCGTTCACTCGAGCACGTTGATGTGCCGCTCGGCGCACATGCGCTTGAGGACGTCGGGCCAGATGCTGACGCTGACCTCGCCGAGATGCGCCTTGCGCAAGAGCAGCATCATCGTGCGGGACTGGCCGATCCCCGAGCCGATCGAGAGCGGGATCTCGTCCCGCATGATCGCCTGGTGGTACGGCAGTTCGAGGAAGTCGAGCTGCCCGGAGAGCTCGAGCTGGCGGTGGAGCGAGTCCTTCGTCACCCGGATCCCGCCGGACATGAGCTCGTGCCGCCGGTGCGTGACCGGGTTCCAGACGAGGATGTCGCCGTTCAGGCCGTGCATCGGACGCCCGTCCGCCGAGACGGTCTCGGTCGACCAGTCGTCGTAGTCGGCCGCCCGCAACTCGTGCGGAAGGCCGTCGGCGAGCGGCCAGCCGATGCCGTAGATGAAGACGGCCGGATGCTCCTGGAGCAACGCCGTCTCGCGCTGCTTCCGCGGCAGCTCGGGATACATCGCGAGCACGTCCTCGGCGTGGAAGAACTCGAGCTCGTCCGGCAGCGGCGGGTACGCGTCGGCGAGCGCCGGATAGCGGCCGTGGAGAACGTCCTCGGCCTCCTTGAGCACCTTCCAGATCCGCTTCACCGTGTCGGTCAGGTAGTCGAGCGTGCGGTCCTCGGGCCGAATCGCCTTCTCCCAGTCCCACTGGTCGACGTACGCGCTGTGGTCATGGTCGAGGAAGTAGTCCTTGCGCACCGCGCGCATGTCGGTGAGGAGCCCCTCGCCCGGCTCCATGCCGAACTGCCGGAGCGCCATCCTCTTCCACTTCGTCGCGGCCTGCACGACCTCGGCGTCGATCGGATTCTTCTCGTGGTCGTTCGCGACGTGGAGCGTGACCGGCGTGCGTGAGCCGTCGCGATCGAGATAGTCGTTGACGCCGCTCTCGCGGTCGACGATGAGCGGCACCTGGACGAGTGTGAGGTTGAGCTCCCGGCTCAACCCGTCCTCGATCACGCGTTTCGCGGCGTAGAGCGCCCGCATCGTCTCCTTCGGATCGAGGAGCGGCTCGTAGTCGTCGGGGAGGATCTTCTCCACCTCGGCGTAGTCGCCGATCCCTGGGCCGGCAAGATCGGCTTCCTTCAGGGAAGTCGTCATCGTGTCTCCTTCCGCGCGGATGGTCTTCACCCGCAGCATCCGTCCGAACTCGGGCGCACGAATCAGCGGATGGGCCTAAAGGCCCTACGGACGACCCGCAGCTAGAGGCTTGATGCGAAATAGGAGCGGCGTCCGGATGCCGCTGCAGGCGCGGCGCGAGGCCAGCTCGTCGCTCTTGCGCAGGCCGCCGGCCTGCGCTGCGAACACCGAACCACCCTCGCTTGGCCCGAAACGGCCCCGAACGGGCTCGATTTCACATCAACCCTCTAGCTCTTGAGCAGCGAGCCGAGCATCCCGGCCGCGCCGCCGACCCCCGCCGCCTCGCCCGAGGTGTTCGTCTCGAGATAGGGCTGGATCGCGGCCGCGAGCGCCGCCATCGAGATCGACTGGAGCCAGACCTTGCCCTGTCCGGTCAGCCGCGCGAGGAAGAGGCCGTCGCCGCCGAAGACCTTGTTCTTGATCCCGGGCACCGTCGTCAGCTCGACGCTGATCGACGCGTCGAAGAGCGCGACGTGACCCGGATGCACGCGCAGCTCGTCGCCGACGGCGAGGTCGATCTCGACGACGTCGCCCGTCATCTCGACGAAGGCGAGGCCCTGGCCCGAGAGGCGCTGGAGGATGAAGCCCGCGCCGCCGAAGATCCCGGCGCCGATCTTCTGCTGCATGTGGACGTTGAGCTCGACGCCCGGCTCGGAGCAGACGAAGCCGTGCCGGTGGACGACGTACTCCTGGCCGCCGCCGACCTGGACGGGCTTGATCTCGCCCGGGGCCTTCGCCGCGAAGACGACGGAGCCCGTTCCCGTCTCGACCTTGTAGCTCGTCATGAAGAACGTGCCGCCGCTGACCGCGCGCTTCGCGGCGCCGAGAAAGCCGCTCTTCTGCTGGCCGGCGCCCATGCTCGTCGCGAGCTGCACCGGGCCGCGCATCCAGGCGAGCTCGCCCGACTCGGCGATGACCTCGTCGCCCGGAGAGAGCGTGATTTCGAGAATCGGCGTCGTTCCGCCCTTG
>DATKRA010000006.1:0-6895 GCA_035532455.1 Gaiellaceae bacterium
GCAGTCGGGCGCGATGTGCTCCTGGAACGTGTCGTAGTCGAGGTGCTGCGTCCCGTCGGCGAAGTACGCGCCCGTCACGCGCGAGGTGGCGCCGCGGCCCGAGAGGTCGTTCTGGATCCGCGTCTTGCCCCGCTTCGAGCCGAAGCCGCCGGCGACCCAGTCGAGCTCCGCGTCGCGCTCGACGCGCGCGTGATGGCTCGCGAAGTGCCACGTCTCCTGGGAGAGATTCTGGAGGGAGACGTACTCGAGCTTCGCGGCCGGCTCGACGAAGAGCTCGGTCACCGCATTCGAGTACGCCACGGTGTCGGGCGACGGCGACGCGTACTCCTCGATCAGGCTTGCGCGCGCGCCCTCCTCCGCGACGACGACGAGCCGCCAGAACGTCTGGCCGGTCGCCGAGATGCGGACGTACAGCGGCTTCTCGAGGACGACGTTCTTCGGGACGACGACGAGGAGGCCGTGCTGCCACATCGCCGCGTTGTGCGCCGCGAACTTCTCGTCCCAGCCGACGAGGGAGTAGAGGCGCTCGTTGTCGTCGGTGAGCGGCTCGAACGTGATGCCCTCCGGCGCCTTCTCGATCTCGATGCCGTCGGCGGTGACGGTCGCGAAGCCGGCGACGTCCAGATCGACCATCGTCCCTTCGGGACGTGACGGGGTCTGACCCCGGACATGGCCGAAAGCGTCAGGGTCGAAGCCGCGCAGGTCGGTGAAGCGCCAGTGCTCCTCGGTCGTGTCCGGGAGCGGCAGCTTCTCGTAGGCGGCGAGCGCGTCCTTACGACTCACGAGGCGCGTACCTGCGATGGAGCATGAGCGAGTTCCCGTCGGGGTCCTTGAAGATCGCCATGTGGCAGACGCCGGTGTCGAACGGCGAGTCCTCCTGGGTGAACTCGACGCCCTTCGCCTCGAGCTCCTTCTGTGCCTCGTGGACATCGGGCACGCGGATCGCTATCGACGCCGTGTGCGGGCCCTCAAACTTGCCGCCGATGTTCTCCATCTGCAGGAGATAGAGGCTGAGGTTCTCGCCGAGTTGGAACTCGGGGAAGTTCTGCTCCGGATGCGGAATCCGCGGCAGGCCGAGTGTTTCCCCGTAGAACTTCGTCGCCCGCTCCATGTCGGTGACGGGCACCGAGATGAAGTCCGTGCGCTCGACGATCAACCGACCGAGCCTTCCATCTGCAGCTGGATCAGCCGGTTCATCTCGACGGCGTACTCGAGCGGCAGCTCCTTCGTGATCGGCTCGACGAAGCCGGAAACGATCATCGCGCTCGCCTCCGTCTCGCTCATGCCGCGCGACATGAGATAGAAGAGCTGCTCCTCGCCGATCTTCGAGACGGTCGCCTCGTGCCCGAGGTCGACGTCGTCGGCGTCCACCTTGATGTACGGGTACGTGTCGGAGCGCGACTCGTCGTCGAGGATGAGCGCGTCGCACACGACCTTCGATTTCGCGCCGTGCGCACCTTTGTCGACCTGGAGCAGGCCGCGGTAGCCGGCGCGCCCGCCGTTCTTCGAGATCGACTTCGACGTGATGACGGACGTCGTGTTCGGCGCGACGTGGACGCACTTGCCGCCCGCGTCCTGGTGCTGACCCGCGCCCGCGAAGGCGATGGAGAGAACCTCGCCGTGGGCGCGGTCGCCCATCAGCCAGATGGCTGGATACTTCATCGTGAGCTTCGAGCCGAGGTTCCCGTCGACCCACTCCATGGTCGCGTCCTCCTCGGCGACCGCGCGCTTCGTGACGAGGTTGTAGACGTTGTTCGACCAGTTCTGGATCGTCGTGTAGCGGCAGCGTCCGCCCTTCTTCACGAGGATCTCGACGACCGCCGAGTGGAGCGAGTCGGTCGAGTAGATCGGCGCGGTGCAGCCCTCGACGTAATGGACGTACGCGCCCTCGTCGACGAGGATCAGCGTCCGCTCGAACTGGCCCATGTTCTCGGCGTTGATGCGGAAGTACGCCTGCAGCGGCATGTCGATGTGCACGCCCGGCGGCACGTAGATGAAGGAGCCTCCCGACCAGACGGCCGAGTTGAGCGCCGCGAACTTGTTGTCGTTCTGCGGGATGATCGTCCCGAAGTACTGCTTGAAGAGATCCTCGTGCTCGCGGAGCGCCGAGTCGGTGTCGAGGAAGATCACGCCCTTCTTCTCGAGATCCTCCTGAAGCTTGTGGTAGACGACCTCCGACTCGTACTGCGCGCCGACGCCGGCGAGGTACTTCTTCTCGGCCTCCGGAATGCCGAGCTTGTCCCACGTGTCGAGGATGTCGGCGGGCAGATCCTCCCAGGACTTCGCCTGATTCTCGGTCGGCTTGATGTAGTAGAAGATGTTCTCGAAGTCGATGTCGTTCAGGTTGCCGCCCCACTGCGGGATCGGGCGCGCGTAGAAGTAGTCGAGCGACTTGTGCCGGAACTTGCGCATCCAGTCGGGCTCGTTCTTGTGCTCGGCGATCGCCTCGACGAGCTCGTGCGAGAGGCCGCGACCGGACTTGAAGAAGTAGTCCTTCGCCTCGTCGGGGTTCGAGAAGCCGTACTTGTACTCGCTGCCGATCCCAGAGACGATCTCGGTCTCTGACTGTGTCGTCTTGGTGGAAGCCATCAGGCGGTCACCTTTTCCTCGTAGGGTGCGTAGCCGCCGCTTTCGAGCTTCTTCGCCAGCTCGGCACCGCCTTCCTCGACGATCTTGCCGTCGACGAAGACGTGTACCCGGTCGGGCGTGATGTAGTCGAGGATCCGTTGGTAGTGCGTGATCACGAGCGCCCCCATGCCGGGGCCGACGAGTTCCTTCACGCCGCCCGCGACGACGCGAAGTGCGTCGATGTCGAGGCCGGAGTCGGTCTCGTCGAGCACCGCCATCCGCGGCTTCAGCATCGCCATCTGGAGGATCTCCACCCGCTTCTTCTCGCCGCCCGAGAAGCCGTCGTTGAGGTAGCGCGAGGCGAGCTCGCGGCTGACCTTGAGGCGGTCCATCTGCGCGAGGAGCTCCTTGCGGAAGTCGGGGATGGCGATCGGATCGTCGACGCCGCCGTTGCGTGCCTTGCGCACGGCGTTGATAGCGCTGCGGAGGAAGCTCGTGACGGTCACGCCGGGAATCGCGTGCGGGTACTGGAACGCGAGGAAGAGGCCGCGCTGCGCGCGCTCGTCGGCGCCGAGCTCGGTCACGTCCTCGCCGTCGAGCAGGATCTTCCCGTCGGTGATCTCGTAGGCGGGATGACCCATCAGCGCGTAGGCGAGGGTCGACTTGCCGGAGCCGTTCGGCCCCATGATCGCGTGCACTTCGTTCGTGTCCACCTCGAGGTCGACGCCCTTGACGATCTCGGTGCCGTCCTCGAGCGCGACGTGGAGGTTCTCGAGTTTCAGTAGCGCCATGGGCCCAGGGTAGCTAGACGCGCTACTCTCCCAGCGTGGGACTCACGCAGCCATCACATCTCATCATCCTGATCGCCCTCATCGTGCTCCTGTTCGGCGGCGCGACGAAGCTGCCGGAGTTCGGACGCGCCCTCGGTTCCGGAATGCGCGAGTTCAAGGACGCGGTGAGCGGCAACTCGCATGCCGACGCGCCCGCCGAGCTTCCGCCCGCCGAGACGCCGTCTGAGCGCGACCCGTCGGCCTAGAGCGCATGGCGAGGCTTCCGCGCCGCCTCGGCCACGGAGAGGAGGCGACGCTCGAAGAGCACCTCGAAGAGCTGCGCAACCGGCTCATCGTGATGATCGGCGCCGTCGCCGTGACGACCGCGGTCGCCTACGTCTTCCACGACCACATCCTCGACTGGCTCGACCGGCCACTGCCCCCGCATCTCCGCCCGGTCACACTCGGCGTCGCGGAGCCGTTCACGATCACGATCACCGTCTGCCTCTGGGCTGGTCTCGTCGTGGCCCTTCCGGTCCTGCTCTGGCAGCTCTGGGCCTTCCTCGCTCCCGCCATCGACCCCGGGTTCGAGCGGAAGGTCATCGTGCTCGTCGCGTGCTCGGTGGCGCTCGGCGCGGCGGGGGTCGCGTTCGGCTACGAGGTTCTGCTGCCGCGCGCGATCGACTTCCTCACGAACTACGACAAGGCTCACTACCACCATCTGATCCAGGCGAGCCCGTACTACAACTTCGTCGTCACGATCCTCGTCGGGATCGTCGTCGTCTTCCAGACGCCGCTCGCCGTGCTCGCTCTCGTCGCGCTCCGCATTCTCAGCTCGCGGGTGTTGCGGAAGCAGAGGCGCGTCGGCTACGTCATCACCGCGGCGGTCGCGCTCGCCCTTCCCGGTCCCGATCTCGTGACGACAGCCCTCGAGCTGCTGCCGATGTGGGCGCTGTTCGAGGGGTCGATCTGGCTGGCCGTGTTCTTCGAGCGGCGCCGCCGGAAGCTCGCTCCTAGCTCGGCTACCCTGGGCGCCTGAGATGGCCAGAGCAGCGGTAAAGGCGAAGCAGGCACAACGGGCCCAGGCACAGGCGGCGGCGAAGCCCTCGCGGAAGCAGCGCAAGCACGCCTCAGGCGGCAACCCCAACCAGGACCTCTTTTTCTCGCGCATCCGGCGCAGGCAGAAGTGGGTCTTCCTCGTGCTCGCAGTCCTCTTCGCGGTCTCGTTCGCCGCGCTCGGCGTCGGCTCGGGGACCGGCGGCGGCCTCGAACAGGTCTTCAGCGGCATCCTCGGCAGCGGGGGCGACCCCGTCGCGAAGGCGCAGGCCGAGATCAAGACGAATCCGGCGAAGGGCTACAAGGATCTCGCCAACGCCTACGTCACGAACAACGACCTGCCGAGCGCGATCACTGCTCTCAATTCGTACCTCGCGATCAAGAAGACGGACTCGGCTGCCTGGACGCAGCTCGGCGGGTACGAGAAGCAGCAGGCGGACACCTACGCGTCGCAGTACCAGCAGGTGCTGCTGACGTCGCAGCTCCAGTCGCCCGGCTCGATCTTCCAGCCCACCGGCACGCTGGCGACTGTACTCGGGACGAACCCCATCGAGCAGTACTTCTCCCAGCAGAATTCGGCGGTGAGCCAGCCGCTCTTCCGGAAGGCGGTCGCCGGCTACAACGCATCCCTCTCAGACTTCCAGAAGGCCGCGAAGTACGCGACGCGCGCCAACCTTCCGGACGCGGAGCAACTGGTTGCAAGCGCCGCGCAGGCAGCCGGCAACCCGAAGGTCGCGCTCAAGGCGCTCCAGCGCTACGTCGAGCTCGTCCCCAACTCGCCGCAGCTCCAGCAGATCGAATCCTTGTGCAAGCAGCTCGGCGGTTCCTGCGCGCCGAAGCACAAGAAGAAGTAGTGCGATTGCCGCGCGAGCCGCGCGGATAAACTCCCGGGCAGGCGGCCCGACCGGGGCCGCGAGCGACTTCCGGGGGGACGATCCGCGCATGAATTTCGACATCAAGACCGAGCAACTCAGCTCCGAGGCGTACGTCATCTCGCTCAGCGGCGAGGTCGATCTCTACACCGCGCCCGAGTTCAAGCAGCAGCTGCTCGAAGTGATCGGACAGGGCGGCAAGGAGGTCGTCGTCGACTTCACGAACACGACCTTCATCGACTCGACGACGCTCGGCGTGCTTGTCGGCGGGGTCAAGCGGCTCCGCACGAACGACGGGCGGCTCTCGCTCGTCTGCAGTGACGGCAACATCACGAAGATCTTCGAGATCACCGGGCTCGACAAGGTGTTCGAGATCTACGCCACACGCGACGACGCAGTGTCGTCGATGGGGGTTCCGCAAGGTTGAGGCGGACGGGCCGGGTTACAATCGGGGGCGCAGGACTGGCGGCGATCGCGGTCGTCGTCCTGCTCGCGTCCGGCTGCGGCTACGGCGGCGTCGCGACGGCCGGCGACCATCCCGACGTTCAGAACGGCCAGACGCTCTTCTCCTCGACGTGCGGCGCCTGCCATACATTGCAGGCGGCCGGTACGAGCGGGACGGTCGGCCCGAACCTCGACAACGCGTTCGCGGGCGACCGGATGCAGGGCTACGCGGACAGCTCTATCGAGAACGTCGTCCTCGACCAGATCCGCCAAGGCTCCGGCCCGATCGCGACGTACACGAACGCCGAGCACGGGGTGAAGGGACTGACGCCGCAGACGCAGATGCCGGCGAACCTCGTCACCGGCCAGAACGCGATCGACGTCGCCGCCTATGTCGCGTCGGTCGCCGGCACCGGCGGGTACACGACGCCGGTGAACCTCGCGACGCTCACGAGCGGCTCCTCGATCTTCAAGGGTGCGGGCTGCACCGGTTGCCACACACTCAAGGCGGCGGGCTCGACCGGAACGATCGGCCCGAATCTCGACCAGCTCGCGAGCGCGCTGACGCTCTCGATCGTCGTCAAGCAGGTGACGGACGGCGGCGCGATCATGCCCGCGTTCAAGGGCAGACTCTCCGCGGCGCAGATCCAGGCGGTCGCGCAGTACGTCATCTCGGTCGCCGGGAAGTAGCGCTGGAGATCCGGCGGGCGCGCGCGGAGGACGCCGGGCCGATCGCCGACGTCCACACGCGCACCTGGCAGGCGGCGTACGAGCACGTCTTCGGCGCCGACCGCCTGGGAGGGGTCGGCGACCGGCGGCGCGCTCAGTGGGAGGAGCGACTCGACGACCCTCCGCCGGACTGGCGGATCCTCGTCGCCGAGGAAGGTGGAGTCGTCGTGGGCTTCGCCTGGACCGGTGACAGCCGCGACGAGCCCGGCAAGGGAGAGCTGTTCGCGATCTACGTGGTGCCTGAAGCCTGGGGCTCCGGCGCCGGCTCCGCACTGATGGCGAGTGCGCTCGAGGCGCTGCGGAGCTATTCGTCCGCGACGCTCTGGGTGCTGGAGGACAACCCGCGCGCGCGCCGCTTCTACGAGCGCGAAGGCTGGAGCCTCGACGGCGGCCGCCGCGACGAGGAGTTCCTCGGCGTGACGGTCGCCGAAGTCCGGTACCGGATCACGTTCGACT
>DATKRA010000007.1:0-5435 GCA_035532455.1 Gaiellaceae bacterium
GCGAGCCGGCGTCGCGAACGGCGCCGAGAGCGGCGCGCGTGCGCGGCCGCAGCACACCGTCCTCCGCGATCAGCGTCCGGTCGAGGTCGAAGGCGAAGGCGGCGACATGCCGCGGGAAGTCCGCCGGGAGGTCTACGGAACCGTGCCGCCGGTGGATGTCACGACGTAGGCCGCGACGTCCGCGATCTGTTGCGTGGAGAGCGTGCCTTTGAACGGCGACATGATCGCGCCGCCGTTCGTCACCTGTGCCGTAACCGCCTGATAGTTCGGCTTCAGCTGGTCGAGGTTCGGACCGACGGCTCCGCTCGTCCCCGCCGCCGAGAGCGTGTGGCAGCTGCCGCAGTTCGTCAGGAAGATCGACCTGCCATTCGCCGCGACTCCCTTTACGTGGAAGGCGGGGACGATCGGGAACGTGACCGTCGGCGTCGTGACAGTGCCGATCACCGTCAGCGGCGTCGGCGAGGCAACTCCCTGGGCGCCACAACCCGCGAGCACGCCCGCGGCGAGGAGACCTGCGGCGATGACTGCTGACCGGCGCACCGGGCGAGACTCTAATGAAGCGCTAAGACCGACCGCGGCAGGACCGGTAGTTCGGTGCGCGCGAGTACCATCGGTCACGTGAACCGCCGGTCGTTCGGTCGCGATAGAGGGCTTTCGCTGCGGATGCTCTTCACGAGCTCGCTGCTCGGGCTGCTGTACGTCATCTTCGCCGTCGTCCTCTTCAGCGTCCTCAAGGTCGGCCTGGCGCCGATGCTCCTGATCGTCGTCGGCATCGCCTTCTTCCAGTACTACACGTCGGACAAGCTCGCGCTCGCCGCGTCCGGCGCGAAGATCGTCTCGGCCGAGGAGGCGCCCGAGCTGCACGCGATGGTCGAGCGGCTCTGCGCGATGGCCGACCTTCCGAAGCCGCGCATCGCCGTCGTCCCGAGCGACGTCCCCAACGCGTTCGCGACCGGCCGGAACCCGAAGCACGCGGCCGTCGCCGTGACCCAGGGGCTCTGGAGCCGGCTCGAACCGAACGAGGTCGAGGCGGTTCTCGCCCACGAGCTGTCTCACATCGCCAACCGCGACGTCCTCGTCATGACGATCGCGAGCTTCTTTGCGATGCTCGCCGCGATGCTCACCCGTTTCGGCATGTACGCCGGGATGTTCGGCGGCTTCGGCGGCGGAAACAGGAACAGCAACAACAACAACCAGGTGCCGGTCTGGCTGATCGTCATGCTCGTCTCGATCGTCGTCTACGCGATCAGCTTCATTCTCATCCGGACGATCTCGCGCTATCGCGAGTTCGCCGCCGACCGCGGCTCGGCGCTGATCACGGGCGCGCCGGAGAATCTCATGAGCGCGCTCCAGAAGATCTCGAGCGGGATCACGCAGATCCCGCAGCAGGACCTGCGCGAGGTGCAGGGGATGAACGCCTTCTTCATCATCCCGACGAACTGGAAGTCGAACATGAGCGAGTGGATGATGGATCACCCGCCGCTCGAGAAGCGCCTCGCCGCCCTCGCGGAGATCGCCCGCGACATGGGCAAGCCCGTCAGCTGACGCAGTAACTCCTTCGAGCGCTTGACATCCCCGGCGCGGGTGAGGATGCTCGCGGAATCGGGGTCGAATTCCAAGGGGAGGTCACATGCGTCGGTTGAAGGCACCAAGCCCGGCAATGGTCGTCGCGCTGATCGCGCTGTTCGTTGCCCTCGGGGGCACGGGCTACGCAGCCCGCAACATCATCCTGTCGTCGCCGTCGAAGGCTCAGATCATCAAGATCGTCAAGGGCGTCGCGCCGACGCTGAGCGTGAAGAGCGCGGCCGCGGCCACTCGGCTTCCGTCGGGGAAGACGGAGACGGGCCTGTTCACGGGCGGTGGCTCGTACAACACCCACGGCTGGATCGGGCTGACGATCATGTATCCGCGGCCGCTGGCCGCTCCGATCCGGGACAGCCACATCATCGACGTCCAGTCCCCGGCCAACAGCGCCACGCATTGTTCCGGCGCAGGCCACGCCGCCCGGGGGTATCTCTGCCTCTACAACGTGGATGTGCAAGATGTCGGCGCCCCGTACTTCTACTCGAGCGACGGAGACAACTTCCCGGCGAGCATGGGCAAGTACGGCGTCATGCTCTACTGGGAAACGACGGCAGACGACGCCTATGTCGGCGGCTCGTGGGCGGTGACCGCTCCGTAGGGCGACGGTGAATCTCGAGCGCGAGTGCCGCTAGATCGGCGCGTCGAACAGGGCAAGCCACTTGCTCAGGTCCGGCTCGACCGGCAGCTCGCGCTCGAGCTTCGCCTTCAGCTCGAGCTCCTGCGCGTTGTCGCGCTCCTGCTTGGAGCCGGTCGGGACGAACGGCCACCACGTGCCGGTCTTGAAGCCGTAGATCCAGTAGACGGGATGGCCGTTGCCGAACGCGCTGCCGTCGAAGCGGAACGCGGCGGCGAGCAGTTGTCCGCCGAAGCCGTGCTCCTCGAGCTCCGACGCGAGCGCGTGCACCCCGGCGACCTGGTCGTCGAGATCGGGGTCGCGGACGATCACCCACTCGAAGCCGAACGAGTCGGTCTTGCGGTCGATCTCCGAGCCCTGGCCCTTCGCGACACTGCGCAGGAGCTCCTCGGCGTCGTTCTCCGTCGACGTGAACTCGCCCGCGGAGAGCGGCTTGAAGATGAGCGCCGAGTCGCCGGCCGTCTTGAGCGAGCACTCGGTCTGGAGTGTCACCGCCGCCGTCGAGAGCGCGAAGAGCTTCTCCGCGGCCGGCTCCTTGAGCTTCTTCCGCCCGAAGAGGATGTCGCCGAGCGGGCTCAGGATGCCGCGGGGGTCTCGTCGCTCGCGGTCTCGTCGCTCGCGGCCGGAATCTCCTTCGGCGCGTCACCGCTGCCGACCTCGGCCTTGAGCTTCGCGAGCTCGTCGTCGACCTGGCTCGATGAGGAGATCTGCGAGAGCTCCTTCGTGAGCTGATCCTGGTCGCCGGCGGAGAGGTCGTCGAGCGCGCCGGTCGACGTGAGCTCGTCGATCGCGGATGCGCGCGCCTGCATCTCCTCTGTCTTGTCCTTCGCGCGCTGGATCGCGAGGCCGGTGTCCTGCATGCCGCGCCCGATCCCGGTTGCGGCCTCGCCGACCTTGACCTGCGCCTCGGCCGCGGAGTACTGCGCCTTGAGGACTTCCTTCTGCGTGCGGAACGACTCGATCTTCGTCTGGAGCGCCTGTTCGGCGTCGATGAGCTTCTGCTGCTGGTCCTCGAGCTGCTTGACCTGCGCGTCCATCTCCTGCAGCTGCTGCTGCGCGACCACCTTGCGCTGGAGCGCTTGGGTCGCGAGATCGTCCCGGTTAGCGGCGACGGCCTGCTTCGCCTGCGTCTCGAGCGTGACGACGTTCTGCTCGAGCTTCTGCTGCTGGAGCTCGATCCGCTTCTTCGCGGTGACGACGTCTGCGACGCCGCGCTTCATGTTCTGGAGCTGTTCGAGCATCTGCTCGTACGAGTAGTCGAGCGTCTCGGTCGGGTTCTCGGCCCGGTTGAGAAGCTTCGAGTACTTCGACTTGATGACGAGCGCTGTGCGTCCCATGAGTCCGGCCATGCGGGTTAGCCTAGCTGGCGATGCTCGTCGCGAGAAGCATGCACCCGGAGTGGCTTTCGAACTCCTATCTCCTCGCCGCGGAGGAAGGTGGGGCGGCCGTTTTCGTCGACTCCGGCGCCGATGTTGGGCCACTCGTCAGAGCGGTGGAGGAGTGGGGTGTGCGGCCCGTGGCGCTCCTGCGCACGCATTCGCACCCCGACCACGTCGTGAACGAGGCGGAGCTCGCCCGGCGGTTTGAGATTCCGGTCGTTGCCGAGCCCGGCGAGTGGGAGTGGGAGGGGCTGGCGGTGCGCGGACTCGCGACGCCCGGCCACGCCGACGACCATGTGGCGTTCGTGGTCGGCGGCGAGGCGGTCGCGACCGGCGACGTGTTGTTCCGCGACGCGGTCGGCGGCGGGGACGTCGAGCAGGTGCGGCGCTCGGTGATGGACGTCCTCCTCGCACTGCCCGACGAGACGCTCGTCCTGCCCGGCCACACCGACGAGACGACGATCGGCCGCGAGCGCGAGGCGAATCCCTTCGTCCGCGTCTGGAGCGGCGCCGAGCCGGAGGGAACCGAGCCGGTGCGCGTCGGCGGACGCGACGCGACGCTCCTCGTCTGGTCGCCGGACTACGACGGCAACGGCAAGGCGTGGGTGCGGTTCGCCGACGGCAGTGAGGCGATCATCGGCGGCTCGCGGGTCGAACGCATCTAAAACGGCCATGTCCGGGGTCAGACCCCGTCGTGTCCGCAACGGCCATGTCCGGGGTCAGACCCCGTCGTGTCCGAAACAGCCATGTCCGGGGTCAGACCCCGTCGTGTCCGAAAGGGACAGTAGGTTCCGCGCGTGCGTCTCATCGTCGCCCGCTGCGAAGTCGTCTACTCCGGCCGTCTGAACGCCACGCTGCCGGAGGCGGTGCGCCTGCTGATCCTCAAGGCCGACGGCTCGGTGCTCGTCCACGACGACGCCGGCGGGTTCAAGCCGCTCAACTGGATGACCGCGCCCACCTTCGTCGCCGACGAGGGCGACAGGCTCGTCGTGACGAAGCCGAAGACCGAGGACCAGCTCGAGATCCGGCTCGTCGAGGTGCTGAGCGACGTCCAGCACGACATGGGCGAATCGGCCGCGCTCCAGAAGGACGGCGTGGAGCGTGATCTCCAGCTCGCCCTCGCCGACGCGCCCGAGGCGCTCGGCGAGCCGCTCACTCTCGTGAAGCGGGAGTGGGCGACGGAGATCGGCCCCGTCGACCTCATGTGCAAGGACGAAGCCGGCGAGTGGGTGGCGGTCGAGATCAAGCGCGTCGGGACGATCGACGCGGTCGAGCAGCTGACGCGCTACCTCGCCTTCATCCGCGAGGACCCTGCGAAGGCCGGCTGCCGCGGCATCCTCGCGGCCCAGCAACTGAAGCCGCAGGCGGTGGCGCTCGCCGACTCGCGTGGGATCCGATGTGCGACAGTCGACCTACACGTCCTGCGCGGCGAGCGCGAGCCCGACCTCACGCTCTTCGCCGCCTGAGAGGAGGCACCGCATGGCCGTCAAGTTGCACCGCTGTTCGATCCAGTGGGTGAAGATCAAGGGGCATCCGTGCTGGCGCGTCGAGAAGGCGCTCATGGACATGGGCGTCGAGTACGAGCGCGTCCCGGGGCCGCACTCCAAGGCCAAGCGCGACGCCGTCTTCGAGGGGACGGGCCAGCGTCTCTATCCCGACATCCAGTTCGAGGACGGGACGTGGTACCGAGAGCAGTCGAAGGACATGGAGCGGACGATTCGCGCCGGCCAGCTCGACTCGAAGCGTGGCTAGAATTCTCCGTAGCGGGGCTATAGCTCAGTTGGGAGAGCGCCTGGTTCGCAATCAGGAGGTCGCCGGTTCGAGCCCGGCTAGCTCCA
>DATKRA010000008.1:0-4127 GCA_035532455.1 Gaiellaceae bacterium
GCCATCGACCCGTCGACCGGCAAGGTCACGGTCGCAGCCCGCCTTCCGGTCTCCCTCTCGGACGCAACCGCGACGACGCTCGGCAACGAGATCGTCGTGGCGGGCGGTGGGACGAGCGGCGTCTGGGCGCTGAAGTCCTAGTAGATGGTTGATGCCACGATCTCGCGTGCCCGGGTCGCGATCTGGCACGCCCCGGAGCAGACGATCTCATGGCATCAACCATCTAGCCCTCGTCTTCGAGCTCGTCGTCGCGTAACCAGACGGCGTTCTCCCAGATCGGCCCTTGCGTCTCGCGGTGCGCGAGCCTGAGCCCTTCGCGTCGCGCCGCCGCCTCCAGCACTGCGAAGGGATGGACGAACGTGCGGAAGCCGCAGCGCGTCGCCGCCAGCCACAGGTTGATCCCGCGGAAGCCGATCCGCGTCAGCGCGCGCTCGCGCGGATACGTCAGGGCGAGCGTGCGGCGGGCGTGTGTCGCAGCGGTGGAGACGAGCCTGTCGGCGTCGGGGTAGCAGCAGACGACGCGGTGCATGACGACGACGTCGTGCGCCTCGACGAGGCCCGCCTCCGCGACGAAGTCGCCGGTCCGCCGCTCGACGCGGTCGCCGAGGCGGTGCTCGGCGAGCAGCTCCGCCGCGGCGTCCTCGTAGCCGTCGGAGAGCTCGACGACCGTCGCGCGCGAGGCGCCGCGCTCGAGCAGCTCGAGCGAGAGGTCGCCGACGCCGCCGCCGATGTCGAGGACGGTGTCCCCGTCGACCGCCGCGGCGAGCGCGCGCGCCGTCTTCGGCAGCCCCTTTCGACGGTAGCGCCGCAGGTCGTGGCCGGCGAACTTGCGGCCGAAGAGGCGGCGGTACTCGGACGCGGGAGGCGGACAGCAGGGACAGCTCATGCCCGCAGCCTATGACGCGCAGTGCTCGACCCAGAGGTTCTCCTCGCGGTACACCGCCCGGTCGGCGTCGCGGTCGACGTGGACGAGGCCGAGCGCGTCCGGCACGACGTAGTCGCCACTCGCCGGGAAGAGCATCCCCGTCCACTCCTCCCATTCGGAGACCGTCCCCTCGATCAGCATCGACTCCGGGGCGGGCGCGAGGATCGTCGCGCCCATCCGCTGGTGGGTGCGGATCCAGGGATCGATCGACAGCCCGTCATCGCGCACCCAGGTCGCGTACTCGCTCATCGGCACGTTCGGGTAGCGGGACTTCCAGGTCGGCCGGATCGGCGCGATGACCCGCTCGAGACCGTCGGCACGCGCCCGCGCGGTCAGCTCGTCGAGCACGGCCTTCGCCAGGCCCTGCTTGTCGTAGGCGCGCGCCACGGCCGCCGCCATGAAGCTGAACGTGTCGGCGGCCCGTCCCTGCTCGTGTCCCTCGACTGCGCGGACGAGCCCGTCGTCGTAGCCGCTCGGCAGGTCCTCGACCGTCCCGTCCCATGCGAACGGGACGCCCCAGCCGCCCGCCGCGACCCTCCCCTCGTCGAGCAGGAGGATGTCGTAGCGCCGGAAGTGCTCCTGCACGCGCGGCAGGTACTCCTTCGACACGGCGTCGTGGAAGATGAACTCCGGCCAGCGCTCCCGGAAGGCGTCCTCCGTCGCCTTCTCGAGATCCGGCCGGTCCTGGGTGAGGACGACCTCCATGCCGGACAGCATCGCCGACCTCGCTATCGTCGGGCGCCGATGAGCAGCGACTACGTCTACACGATGTACCGGGTCGACAAGTTCTACGGCCCGGACCGGCAGGTGCTCGCGAACATCTCGCTCTCGTTCATGCCGGGAGCGAAGATCGGCGTGCTCGGCCCGAACGGCGCCGGAAAGTCGACGGTCCTGCGCATCATGGCGGGGAAGGAGGAGCCGTCCTCCGGCGTCGCCGAGCTCGCGCCGGGTGCGACCGCGGGCCTCCTCGAGCAGGAGCCCGAGCTCGACCCGAAGAAGACGGTGCGCGAGAACGTCGAGGACGGCGTCCGCGAGACGCGCGACCTCCTCGACCGCTTCAACGAGATCAGCGCGCGCTTTGCGGAGCCCGACGCAGACTTCGAGGTCTTGCTCTCAGAGCAAGCGAAGGTGCAGGACAGGATCGACCGCACCGGCGCCTGGGAGCTCGACGACAAACTCGACCACGCGATGGACGCGCTCCGCTGCCCCGACCCAGAGCGCGACGTCGAGACGCTCTCGGGCGGCGAGCGGCGCCGTGTCGCGCTCTGCCGGCTGCTCCTCTCGGCGCCCGACCTGCTGCTCCTCGACGAGCCGACGAACCACCTCGACGCCGAGTCCGTCCTCTGGCTCGAGCGCTTCCTCGCCGACTACAAGGGCACCGTCGTCGCGGTCACGCACGACCGCTACTTCCTCGACAACGTCGCCGGCTGGATCCTCGAGCTCGACCGCGGCAAAGGCATCCCGTTCCAGGGGAATTACTCCTCGTGGCTCGAGCAGAAGCAGGCGCGGCTCGCCGTCGAGGAGAAGACCGAGTCGGCACGGCGCCGCACGCTCGCGCGTGAGCTCGAGTGGGTGCGCCAGAGCCCGCGAGCGCGGCACGCGAAGGCGAAGGCGCGCCTCGGCGCGTACGAGAAGCTCCTCGCGGAGGAGCAGAACGTCAAGCTCGACGGCGTCGAGATCCACATCCCGCCCGGCCCGCGCCTCGGCGACGTCGTGATCGACGCGCAAGGAGTGCGAAAGGGCTTCGGCGACCGGCTCCTGTACGACGACCTGACCTTCTCCCTACCGCCGGCGGGGATCGTCGGCGTCGTCGGCCCGAACGGCGCCGGCAAGACGACGCTGTTCCGGATGATCGCGGGCGAGGAGGAGCCCGACGGCGGGACGCTGCGCGTCGGCGACACCGTCCAGCTCGCGTACGTCGACCAGGCGCGCGCCGACCTCGACCCGGCGAGCACGGTCTGGAAGGAGATCTCCGGCGGCCAGGACACGATCCTCCTCGGCAAGCGCGAGGTGAACTCGCGGCAGTACACGAGCTGGTTCAACTTCAAGGGCGGCGACCAGCAGAAGCGCGTCGGCGACCTGTCGGGCGGGGAGCGGAACCGCGTCCACCTCGCGAAGCTCCTGCGCTCGGGCGGCAACGTCCTTCTCCTCGACGAGCCGACGAACGACCTCGACGTCGACACACTGCGCGCGCTCGAGGAGGCGTTGCTCGAGTTCGCAGGCTGCGCAGTCGTGATCACGCACGACCGCTGGTTCCTCGACCGCGTCGCGACGCACATCCTCGCGTTCGAGGGAAACAGCGAAACGATCTGGCACGAGGGCGGGTGGGGCGACTTCGTCGAGTGGATGAAGGAGACCCGCGGCCCCGATGCGCTCGAGCCGCACCGGATCAAATACAAGCCGCTCGTACGCGACTGAACTCACGCTTCGGCGGCGCGCAACGGTACTCGCTTGACACTCATAGACCCTGTGCTAACAATGTGGCCCGTGACGGTCGAGAGCACACCGAACGCCGAGCGCACACCGCAGGTCAACCGCCAGCCCATGGGAAGCCAGCAGATCCGTATCGCGGTGCTGGTCGTCCTGGCCGTCATTGTCGGCGTTGTTCTGTGGCTGGTGCTAGGTCACTCGGCGAAGCACAATCCTAAGGCCAAGTCGTATAAGACCATCGGCCCGATCGGCTACACCGCTAAGAACCTCAAGCGCGAGTCCGCGTCCATCCACACGAAGTTCTTCTGGGCGGGCCCGGTGTCGGGCAACAGCTACGAGTTCACGCGCGACTACAGGGGCTACCTCTACGTCCGCTATCTCCCGCACGGAATTCGCCCCGGGGCAAAGGGCGGACACTTCCTCATCATCGCCACGTACCCCTTCCCGGGTGCGTACGAGGCACTGAAGAAGCAGGCGGGAAGCAACGCCGTCGTCGGACCCGACCACAGCATCGTCTACGTCAGGCCCAAGGACAGGAAGAGCGTTCTCATGGCTTTCCCCAACCTCGATTACCAGGTCGAGGTCTTCGATCACCAGCCGGCTGTCGCGCTGGCGACCGCCGAGTCCGGCAAGATCAAGTTCGTGCGCTAGTACAGGCGTCCGGAAGTTCGGTGTTCATGCCGCGAGCTTGAGGTCGGGCTCGTGGGCGTCGATTCGGGCGAGGAGGCGGTTGAGGTCGGTGCGGGTGAAGGTCCACGCGAACGGCTTGGCG
>DATKRA010000009.1:0-4331 GCA_035532455.1 Gaiellaceae bacterium
GCGGCGCGCCGGCCGGCGCCGACCGCGTCCACGATCTTCGTCGGGCCCGCGACGACGTCGCCGGCCGCGAACAGCCACGGCTGCTCGGCGCTCTGCGTCGTCGCCGGATCGACCTTCACGTCGCGCTCGCGCCGCATCCCGATCGCGACGATCGCGACGTCGCACGCGAGCTCGTCCGTGTCCGCCTCGTCGTACTGCGGGTTGAAGCGCCCGTCCGCGCCGAAGACCGTCGTGCAGCGCTTCAGCTCGACGGCGCTCACGCCGGCCTCGCCGGCGAATCCTCGGATCCCCCAGGAGTCGTGGAGGACGACGCCTTCCGCGACCGCCTCGGCGACCTCGAACTCGTACGCGGGCATCTGCGGCCGCGACTCGAGACTGACCTCGTGGACCTCACTCGCGCCGAGCCGGAGCGCGCTGCGCGCCGCGTCAATCGCAACGTTGCCGCCGCCGATCACGACGACGCGCTTGCCGGAGAAGTCCGGGGCGTCGCCGAGCTTGACGCCGCGGAGGAAGTCGAGCGCCGGGGAAACTCCGTCCAGCTCCTCGCCGGGGACACCGAGGCTCACCGGCACCGGCGTTCCCGTCGCGAGCAGGACGGCGTCGAAGCCGTCGCGCCGCAGCGCCTCGAGGTCGTCGATGCGCGCGTTCGTCTCGATCTCGACTCCGAGCGCGGTGACGTTCGCGACGTCCCGCTCGACCACCTCGGCCGGCAGGCGGTAGCTGGGGATCGAGAGGCGCATCGCTCCACCGGGCTCGGGCGCCGCCTCGAAGATCTTCACGCGGTGGCCGCGCAGCCGGAGCTGCCAGGCGGCGGTCAGGCCGGCCGGTCCGGAGCCGACGATCGCAACACTCTTGTCCGTCTCCGCCCCCGCGTCGACACCGGGCCCGTCGGCGTTCGCGTAGTGCCGGTCGGCGAGGAAGCGCTTGATCTGGCGGATGGGGAGCGAGCCCTCGAGCTCGCCGCGCGTGCACTCATCCTCGCATGGCGCGTAGCAGGCGCGGCCGAGGCTGCCCACGAGCGGCGTCGTCTCGAGCACGAGTTGGAACGCCTTCTCGTACTCCCCGCTCCGTGCGAGCGAGACGTAGCCGTGCGCCTTGATCCCGGCCGGGCACGAGTAAGTGCACGGCGACGTGCCGGCGCGCTCGACGAGCGCCTTCTGGGGAACTGCCTGCGGGAAGGGGATGTACGCCGCCCGGCGCGCGACGAGCTCGCCGTTGTACTGGTCGGGCACCGAGACGGTGCAGGCGCTCTCGCAGAGGCGGCAGCCGGTGCAGAGCGCAGTGTCGACGAAGCGCGGCTTCTGCAGGACGCGGACGCTGAAGCGGCCGTCGTCGCCGCGCCGGACCCCGGAAACCTCCGCGTCGGTGAGGACGGTGAGGTTCGGGTGGTGCGTCGTCTCGCCCATCTTCGGGGTCGAGATGCAGCTTGCGCAGTCGAGCGTCGGGAAGACCTTGCTGAGCAGGATCATCTTGCCGCCGACGCTCGGCTCCTTCTCGACGACGAGCACGCGGTAGCCCATGGCGCCGAGCTTCAGCGCCGACTCCATGCCGCCGATGCCGCTCCCGACAACGAGAGCGTCGTACTCCGCGCGTCCCTCGCCGTCGCCGGCTCCCGCCGGGCGGAGCCCGGTTCCGCCGGCGACTGACGCCGCTGGCGGCGCGAGCCTGCGCTCGCTCAGCTCGGCCGTACCCGGCGTACTGTCCTCGCCTCGCTCGCTTGGCTCGCTTGCCAGCGACGCCCGAGGAACGCGCGGGACGGCGCGACTTCCGTTAGATGAAGAGGTTGACATTCGCCTCGTCGGCTTCGCCGAGATACGCCGCGGCGCCCGCGAACTCGACGCCGTCGACGAGCTCCTCCGCCTTGATGCCCATGACGTCCATCGACATCGTGCAGGCGATGAACTTGACGCCCTGCTCGCGCGCCGAGTCGATCAGGTCTTGCAGCGAGAGGACGTGCGCGTCGCGCATCGCCTTCTTCATCAGCACCGGCCCCATCCCCGCGAAATTCAGGTGCGAGAGGGTGAGATGCTCCGGGCCGCGGGGCATCATCCGGCCGAACATCTTCTGCAGCAGGGTCTTGCGCGGATGCGGCGGATGGTCCTTCCGGAGGACGTTCAGCCCCCAGAAGGTGAAGAACATCGTCACCTCGTCGTCCATCGCGGCGGCCGCGTTGGCAAGGACGAACGCGGCCAACACGCGGTCCATCTCACCGCTGAAGACGATGATCGTCTTCTTCATCGCCTTCTCGGCCGGCGCTTCGTCGACCGTCTTGATCTCGTCGAGGGTGATCGTCATCTCGAAGCTCCTTTCGTCACGCGGCGACGCCGACCGGCCCGAGGGCGGTCAGCTTCTCCGCGAAGTCCTTCATGTACGCGACGAAGGGCTCGGCGCAAACCGAGCAGACCGCCGCCATCTTGAGCCGCTCCGCGGCGTAGCCCTTCTCCTCC
The DNA here is from genome assembly GCA_035532455.1 of Gaiellaceae bacterium. Classification (GTDB taxonomy): domain Bacteria; phylum Actinomycetota; class Thermoleophilia; order Gaiellales; family Gaiellaceae; genus Palsa-739. The sequence goes on from DATKRA010000009.1 coordinate 2,448, forward strand.
ATCAGCTCCTGCGCCTCGGCGGCGAGCCGTGCCGTCCGGTCCGTGCAGTCGGGCAGGTAGTTGCATTCGTTGCCGTCTGCCGCGATGAAGACGCCGTCGAAGCCGCGCTCGAACGCGTGCACGATCCAGCTCGGCCGGATTCCGCTCGAGCACGGGACGGTGATCGTCGACACCGACGTCGGGTAGTGCAGATGCCGGCTCCCCGCGAGGTCGATCCCCGGATCGGAGATGTTCGTCGTGGAGAAGACGAGGATCCGCGGCTGGCGGTCGGCCATCGCGTTACTTCGTCCGGCGGATGAAGAGCCGGTAGTAGCCGGCAACCTCGATGTGGCCGAGGAAGTCGTGGCCGACCTTCGTGCACCAGGCCGGCAGGTCTCTGAGCGTGCCGGAGTCGGTGGCGAGCACTTCCATCAAGCCGCCGACGGGCGTGTCGACGATGCCCTTCTTCGCGGCGAGGATCGGGCCCGGGCACGACGTGCCGCGAGCGTCCACGACATGGTCGGCCTGGAGATTCGTGAGTTCGTCGATCGTTGCAGTCACTTTCGTTCCTCCTCTTTTTCGTCGTCGCTCGAAGCCTCCGCTCCAGCGCGGGGCCTCGCATCAGGAGTCGGAGGCGAGTCGACTACGGACAACTACTTTCCTACGTAGTTGACCGCTTCAACGATCGGGTCCGACTCCGATGGGCAACCGGCCGCGCGGGACCACGCTTGCAACACACAGGCCAAGGAGGAGAGATGGAACGCAAAGTGTTGTGGCCGATCCTCGTGATCGGACTCGCGCTCGTCGTCGTCCCGTTCGCAATGGGGATGCCCGGCAAGACGGCGGCGGGACAGCGGATGCTGAACGACTTCCACCCGCTCATGCAGGCGGCGAGCGTCCAGAAGACGGCCGACTACTACAACAACGTCTTCACGCCGCTCGGCGCGGTCTCGACGCAGTTCACCAACGCCGCGACGGATCCGCAGATGGCGCAGCAGCTCAAGCCGTTGATGCCGATGCTGACGCCGGTGATGCCGATCTTCGCGCAGGTGCCGGCGGGACTCGCCCACTACAAGCCGCTCGTCTCGACGATGCAGGCGAACGTCAACGACTACGCATCGGTCGACAGCCTGCCGAACTTCCGGCTGTTCACGTGGTTCTTCGTCATCCCGGGGATCCTGCTGATGCTGCTCTCCGGCTACGGGCTCTGGCATGAGGGCGCGCTGAAGCTTCACCATCACGCGCATCCGACGCCGGCCTGAGAGATCGCGGCGACCGGGTGCGGAGCCGGCGGCTCCCTCCGCGCCCGGTCGCTCGCGTACGCTGCGCCGATGCCCCTTCCCCACCCACTACCGGATGAGCTCGCCGAGCTGATCGCCGCGCGCTTCAAGCTGCTCGCGGAGCCGACGCGGATCAAGCTGCTCGACCATCTGCACGGCGGCGAGGCGAGTGTGCAGGAGATCGCCGTCGCCGTCGGCACGACGCAGCAAAACGTCTCGAAGCATCTCGGCACGCTCGCCGCCGCGGGCATCGTCGGACGGCGCAAGCAGGGGAACTTCGTGTACTACCGCGTCGTCGACGACGGAATCTGGCAGCTCTGCGACGACGTCTGCGGCAGCGTCGAGCGCCAGCTCGAGAACTTGCGCAACGTTCTTCAGAACTCCGCGGCCTGAGCGCGGCCGGCGCCGCCCAAACCATCTAGTGTCCTGAGTCGCTAGTTCGCAGGGACCCCGCGGGTTCGCGTCGAAACGTCCTCCTTAACCACGAGGATTGGGGAGATCATGGCGCAGCGTGCGGAGGTCGTGCTCGATGAGGTGGAGCGGGAGACGCTCGAGCGGTGGGCTCGGCGTCCGAAGAGCTCGCAGGCTTTGGCGTTTCGTTGCCGGGTCGTTTTGGCGGCCGCGG
>DATKRA010000010.1:0-15377 GCA_035532455.1 Gaiellaceae bacterium
TCGTGGGCTTGCGTCGTCGCGACGAATCTCGCGATGGACGTCCACCGCCGCGCGGAGCGGCAAGAGAGCGTCCTTCCCGAAGATCAGGCGGCGGCTCTCGACGCGGCGGAACCGACCGGCCTGCGCGACGCGATCCGTTCCGGCCTCGCCGAGCTCACGCCGGAGCTCCGCGCAACGGTCGTCCTCCGCTTCTACGCGGACTTCACCGTTCCGGAGATCGCGGCAGCGATGGCAGTGCCCGAAGGGACAGTCAAATCGCGGCTGCACCGCGCGATCGACGAGCTACGGCAGTTCCTACCGATGGAGGCGATGAGATGAGCGACACGATCGAGAACCAGATCCGGCTCGGGCTTCGGCTGGTGGCGGACGACGTCCAGCCTCCGGCGCGGACGCGGGCACCACTCGGTCGTCCGCTGCGGGTGGTCGCCTTTGCAGTCGCGTTGGCGGCGGTGCTCGCCGGCGTCCTGCTCGGGATCGTCAGCCGCGGTCAAGGACCCTCGGCTCGCTTCGTCACCGACCGCTTCGACTATCGGCCGGGCGGCGGTTCCGCCGGTGGTGCTGCTGGGAAGCTCTTGCCCTATTCGGTGGACTGCTGCTCGGCCCTAGCCGCCTCCTCGGCGACCGACGCCTGGACGGTTGGGTGGGGCGTTTCCTGGCACTGGGACGGCAGCGCATGGCGGAGTGTCCCGCTCCCGGCTCTCCGGGGCGAGGTCGATCTCTCCTCCGTCACAGCAGTCGACGATGGCGAGGCATGGGCCGTCGGCGCGCAGGGCGATCCACGGAACGATCGGGTCGTGCATGCGCTCGTCGAGCACTGGGACGGCTCTCGTTGGACGGTCGTTCATCTCCCGCGGACGGGGGTATCGAGCCTGTTCTCCGTTTCGGCCAGTGGACCGGATGACGTATGGGCTGTCGGCATGAGCTTCCGCCGGGATGCACGAGGAAAGTTCTCGGAAAGGCTCACGCGAGACCTCCTGCTCCACTGGGATGGATCCGCTTGGAGCGTCGTCGCGGTTCCGTGGACATTACGCCCTGTCGACGGACCCAGAGTCGTGACTACCGGGCCGGACGACGTTTGGGTCTGGGGCGTCGCCGGCGAGCAAGTCGAGCACTGGGACGGGGCGAGCTGGGAGGCCGTTCCGGCGCCGTTCGGGCCGCACGATCCGATGTGGGGATTCAGCGCCACGTCGTCCGACGACGCCTGGGCGGTCGGCAGCTACCTACACGGTCGACGCTCACGAACGCTCGCTGCCCATTGGGACGGCCAGTCCTGGCAGATCGCTCCAACGCCGAACCCCGGCAGCACCGACTCCGGCCTGAACGATGTCGTCTCGCTTGGCCCCGACGATGTCTGGGCCATTGGCCAGAGCAGGCGGTATGGGAAGTTGCCCTTGGCGCTCTTCGAGCACTGGGACGGCCGGAGCTGGCAGATCACGCCGGGCGCTACGCCGGAGATTCTGGACGGCATGCCTTCGCTCGCCGCGACGCAGGATGGAACTGCCTGGGCGATGGGCAGCTGCGAGATCGACACGTTCCTCGTCCGGTGGAGCGGTTCGGCTTGGACGATGGCCAAGCATCCCCGGGATCAGCGCTGGGACTCACGGGTGCCGCGGAGAATTCGCCGCCTCGGGTTCGGGCACTGCCACGCCTTCCGAGGCTAGGCGGAGCGGCGGCCGTAGAGAAGGAACGTCGCCGGGACGCGGCGGTCGTGCCCGCGGCGCGAGGTTCCGCCCGGGTACTCCTCGAGCGCCCGCACCTGGATCCCCGCACGCACGAGCGCGCTCACGATCTGGCCCAGCCGCCAGAGGCGATTCGGGTCGGCCGGATCCCGGAAGTAGTCGCTGCGCCAGCGGAGCAGCCCGTCCACGCAGTCCGCGACCGGGTGGTCGTCGAAGACGAGGAGCTCGCCCGCCGGCTTGAGCACCGACGCGATCCCCTCGGCCCACCGGGCTACGTCGCCGACCCGGTCGAGCACGCCCTCGCCCGAATAGACGAGGTCGAACTTCCGGCGACCGAGCTGGCCTCGAAGATCCTGCGGATCGCCGTTGACCCAGAGGATGTCCGGCCGCAGCTCGCGCGCGGCTTCGAGCGACTCGTGGCGCGGGTCCATTCCGGTCACGACGGCGCCCAAGTCCGCGAGGGCCGCCGTCGCCTCTCCCGTCGAGCAGAGGAGATGGAGCACCTTCTTCTTCGTCAGATCGCCGAGCGTGCGCACGACGATCGCGGGCAGCTCGTCGGGCTCGTGGCGTGCGCGGTGCAGTGCGTCGAAAGCCTTGAGGTTCTCCTCGGTCGGCTCCACGCGGCCCCTACGCCGGCAGCGAGTAGCCGCCGTCGACGACGAGCGTCTGGCCGCAGATCATCGCGGCGTCGGGCGAGCAGAGGAACGAGACGACCGCGGCGACGTCGGCCGGCTCCACGAGCCGCCCCGCCGGCGTCCGCTTCACCGAGGCGAGCATCTGCTCCTTGTTCGGGAACCAGTCGAGCGCCTCGGTGTCGACGACGCCCGCCGAGACGCAGTTGACGCGAATCCCGCGCGGCGCGAGCTCGACGCCGAGGTACGCGACGACCGTCTCGAGCGCCGCTTTCGAGACACCGATGAGGACGTAGTTCGGGAGGACGCGGCGTGAGCCGAGGCTCGAGATCGCGACGATCGAGGCGCCCTGTTCCATTGACGGAGCGCAGACCCGAGCGAGAGCGAGAAGCGAGCGGGCGTTCGCGGCGAGCGTCCAGTCCCAGTGCTTGTCCTCGGTCTCGAGCGCGGGGCGGACGACGCCGGTGGCGGCGTTCGAGACGACGACGCGGTACGGGCCGTGCGACGCGAGCTCGGCGATCGTCTTCGGCTCAGAGACGTTGCCGCGCACGAGGACGACTTCCGCGCCGGTGCCGCGCAGCTCCTCTGCTGCCTGCTCCGCTGCTGTGTCGTTCCGCATGTAGCCGAGCACCGCTTTCGCTGCGCCGTCGGCGACGAGCCGGTGCGCGATTGCCTTTCCGATCCCCCGCGTTCCGCCGGTCACGAGGACCGACGCGCCGTCGAGGCTCATGCGCGCGGGAGCGGCTCGTCGGCCGGCGCCGAGCTCGGGAGCTCGCTCCAGCCCGGCCGCGTCCGCGGCTCGCGATGGCTGTCGGCCGCCTTCGAGGAGGCGTAGCCGAGCCGGTCGAGGAGCGCGATCTTCTCGTCCGCATACGCGCGAACGGGATGCCCTTCCGGCAAGTCCATGACGAGCTCGCGCACGCGCGCGCGGAGCTGGTACGCGAAGTGCGGAGTCGCGGGCCCGAGGAGGGCGTCGACGTCGGTGAAGGTCGGCTCTGACATCCGGGCAGAGCCTAGTAGATGCTGGGTAGCGTCGAGCCCATGCGCCGTCCGTCTCCCGTCTACGCGATGTTGCTGGGAGCGGTGCTCCTCTGGGCGCTCAATGTCACCGTCACGAAGTACATGTTCGAGCACGGCTGGCAGCCGCTCGCGTACGGGACGATCCGCTACTTCGCCGCGATCTCGCTCTTCTGGATCTTCACGTACCGGCGCGAGGGCTCGTTCCGGATCGCGCGGGAGGACTGGCATCTCGTCGCGATCGCGGCGGCGATGATCTTCTGCAACCAGATCGCGTTCGTCTACAGCCTCGAGTTCGCGCAGGCGTCGACGGTCTCGCTGCTCTTCGGGACGACGCCGGTCTTCGTCGCGATCGTCTCGCTCATCTTCCGGCTCGAGAAGCTGACGCGCGCGTTCTGGGTCGGCGCGGTGCTGACGTTCGCCGGGGTCGCGCTCGTCGCGGCCGGCGCGGGCGGCGGCTTCAACTCCAGCACCAAGGGGAACCTCATCGCGATCACCACCGCCCTGACGTGGGCGTGTTACACGGTCGCGATCGCGCCGCTCATGCGGAAGTACACGCCGTACCGGATCAGTGCCGTCGTGCTCGCGCTCGGCTGGCTGCCGCTCGCGCTCATCTCGATCCCGCAGATCGCGCGCCAGCAGTTCCACTTCGGCGGACTGACGTGGCTCGGCTTCGCGTACGCCGTCGTCGGGCCGCTCTTCCTCACGAACCTCCTCTGGTTCACGGCCGTCTCGCGCGTGGGAGCGGCGAGGGCCGTGATCGTGAACAACCTCCAGCCGTTCTTCGGCGTCCTCTTCGCACTGCTCCTGCTCTCGGAGTCGCTCCATCCGCTCGAGATCGCGGGCGGCGTCCTCATCTTCATCGGGATCTTCCTCGAGCGGCGGCTGCGGCAGCAGGCCGCCGTCGAAGCAGCTGCTCTTGACGCGCCGCCCTAGTTTATCTATAACACTAGATATATGGCGTTGATTGAGTTCCATCTCGACTCCCGCTCGGGCGTCCCGACGTATCTCCAGCTCGCGAACCAGGTGCGGCACGCCGTCCAGCTCGGGATCCTGCGGCCCGGCGACCAGCTCCCGACCGTGAAGGAGGTCGTCTCCGGCCTCGCGATCAACCCCAACACCGTGCTCAAGGCGTACGGGACGCTCGAGACCGACGGCATCGCCGAGGGGCGCCGCGGTCAGGGGACGTTCGTGAAGAGCTCCGCGCCGGCACCGCTCGGCGACGACTTCGGCAATCTGCGCCGCTCCCTGCGCGACTGGTTCGGGCGCGCGCGCGCGGCGGGCCTGGACGACCGGGCGATCGAGGCGCTCCTCTCCGAGCAGCACAGTTCGGGCTCCGCGAAGAGGGTCGCGTGAGCGCCGCTCTCGAGACGCATGGGCTCGGCAAGCGCTACGGCTCGCAGTGGGCGCTGCGCGACTGCACGCTCGAGATCCCGCGCGGTTCGGTGACCGCGCTCGTCGGCCCGAACGGCGCCGGCAAAACGACATTGCTACGCATGGCCGTCGGGCTGACGCGGCCGAGCGAGGGATCCGTCCGCGTGCTGGGGCTCGATCCGCGAGCAGACGCCGCCGAGACGTTGCCGCGCGTCGGCTTCCTCGCACAGGAGCACCCGCTCTACGGTGCCTTCACGGTTGCGGAGATGCTCCACGTCGGCCGCTCGCTCAACCCCGGCTGGGACGACGAGTCGGCCCGCGCGCGCATAGCCGAGCTCGGCCTGCCGCTGAAGAAGAAGGTGCGGAGCCTCTCGGGCGGGCAGCGCGCGCAGGTCGCGCTCACGCTTGCGCTTGCGAAGCGGCCGGAGGTGCTCTTCCTCGACGAGCCTGTCGCCAGCTTGGATCCGCTCGCACGCCGCGAGTTCATGCAGACGGTCGCGGAGGCGGTCGCGGAGCACGAGCTGACGGTCGTGCTCTCTTCGCACATCCTCGCCGACCTCGAGCGGGTTTGCGACCACCTCGTGATCCTCGCCGTCGGGCGGACGCAGCTCGCCGGGTCGATCGACGAGATCGTTGCCACCCACCGGCTGCTCACCGGCCCGCGCGATTCGGCGGAGGACGTCGCCCGCGTGCACGAAGTCGTGCGCGAGAGCCACGCCGAGAGGCAGACCACGCTGCTCGTCCGCGCGAACGGCCACGTCTACGACGCGCGGTGGACGGTGCACGAGCTCGACCTCGAGGAGATTGTCCTCGCATACCTCGGCCAGGACGCGGCACGCCGCCGAGAGGCGGTCGTGTCATGACGTGGCTTGGCTGGCGCCTGCAGCGGACGGAGACGATCGTCGCTCTCGGCATCGTCGCCTTGCTCTCCGCGTTGCTCGTCCCGACGGGAATCAACATGTGGGACGCCTACAACCACGGCGGGCTCGGCGCTTGCCTCGGCGCGAACCCCGGCTTCAGCTGTGGCAACCGGATCGGCAACTTCCGGGCCCAATTCCAATCTCTCAGCGACCTCGCCAACTGGTTCACCCTCGTCCCCGGCGTCATCGGCGTCCTGCTTGCAGCGCCCTTTGTCGCCGACCTCGAAAACGGCACGTACCGCCTCGCCTGGACGCAGAGCATCACCAGGGGTCGCTGGGTGTTCACGAAGCTGGGGCTGTCGCTCCTCGCAGCGTTGCTCGCAGGGGGCGCGCTGACTCTCCTCTTCGACTGGTGGCGCGGCCCGACTGCGCACCTCGACGGTCGCCTCGACACCGGCATCTACGACTCGACTGGCACGGTGATGCTCGGTTACACGCTCTTCGCGCTCGGACTGGCCATCGCACTCGGGGTGCTGTGGCGCCGCTCGGCAGCCTCGCTCGTCGTCGCTTTCATCGGCTACTTCGCGACGCGCATCCTCGTGGACTACAAGCTTCGTGAGCACCTTGTCTCACCGCTGACGGCGACGTGGAAGGGGGCGCAGCAGCCGGCCTTCCTCAACGACGCTCGAATTCTCAGCCTCCGCGCCACCATCCACGGTCATGAAGTTCTCAGCGGCGGCGGCGGCGGATTCATCGGCGGCACGGGAAAGGTCGGCGCCGCCCCTGGCCTGAAGAACGCGATCTTCCACGCCGTCTACCAACCCAACAGCCACTACTGGCCGCTCCAGCTGACCGAGACGGCGCTCTTCGCCGGCGTGGCGCTCCTCCTGATCGCTTTCGCCGCGTGGCGCGTGTTGCGTACCGACTAGCCCAGGCATAATCGCGGCATGGCCGAAGACTTCATGCCGCTCGACGCCTGGGACCACGTCGAGTTCTGGGTCGGGAACGCGAAGCAGGCGGCGTACTTCTACGAGCACGCGATGGGCTTCACGCGCACTGCGTACGCCGGGCCGGAGACGGGAGTACGCGACCGCGCGTCGTACGTCCTCGAGCAGGGCGACGTCCGCTTCGTCGTCACGACGGCGCTGCGCGAGGAGCACGAGATCACGCGGCACCTCGCGAAGCACGGCGACGGTGTCCGCGACATCGCGCTCACCGTCCCCGACGCGACGCAGGCCTATCGCGAGGCCGTCTCGCGCGGCGCGCGCAGCGTCGCAGAGCCGTATACGAGCGAGGACGAGTTCGGCGTCGTCGAGCGCGCGGCGATCGCGACGTACGGCGACACGATCCACACGTTCGTCAACCGCAGCGACTACGCCGGCCCGTTCCTTCCCGGCTATGTGTCCCTGTCGGAGAACGGTCATCGCGACCGGGGCGTCGGCCTCCTCAACATCGACCACATGGTCGGCAACGTCGAGCTCGGCCGGATGAACCACTGGGTCGAGTTCTACGAGACCGTCTTCGGGATGACGAACATCCTCCACTTCGGCGACGACCAGATCCAGACCGAGTACTCCGCGCTCATGTCGAAGGTCATGTCGAGCGGGAACGGGAAGATCAAGTTCCCGATCAACGAGCCGGCCGAGGGCAAGCGCAAGAGCCAGATCGAGGAGTACGTCGAGTTCTACGGCGGCGCCGGCGTGCAGCACATCGCGCTCGCGAGCTCCGACATCGTCGCGACCGTCACGGCGATGAAGGAGCGCGGCTTCCTCTTCCTCGACACGCCCGACTCGTACTACGAGGAGGCGCCGGTGCGCGTGGGCGAGATCGCGGAGGATTACGAGGTGCTCCAGCAGCACAAGATCCTCGTCGACCGTGACGACGACGGCTATCTCCTCCAGATCTTCACGAAGACCGCGCAGGACCGCCCGACGGTGTTCTTCGAAGTGATCGAGCGGCACGGTGCGACGACCTTCGGCGAGGGGAACTTCAAGGCCCTCTTCGAGGCGATCGAGCGCGAGCAGGCGCTCCGCGGGAACCTCTAGGCGATGGTTGATGCCATGAGATCGCCTGCTCCGGGACGTGAGCTGGCCTGCGCGGCCCAGGCGTGCCAGATCGCGTCCCGGACACGCGAGATCGTGGCGTCAACCATCTAAGGTCGCGCTGTGTTCGACGACGCGAGGGCGGCGAGCCGGCAGGCACGCTCCCTGCGCCGCGTCGGGCACCGACCGTTCCCTCTCCCGTCGAGCCGCTGGACGCTCGGGCAGACGTGGGAGCACACGCTCTGGGCGCACTGGCAGGTGCCGGTCGAGGAGATGCGCGCGGCTGTTCCCGAGGAGCTCGAGATAGAGGAGTACGGCGGGACGGCGTGGCTCGGGATGGTCTTCTTCCGCGTGCGCGCGCTGCGGCCGCGTGGTGGGCTGCCGTTGCCGGGCATCTCGACCTTCCTCCAGCTCAACATCCGCACCTACGTTCGCGGGCCGGACGGGTTGCCGGGCGTGTGGTTCTTCACGATCGACGCCTCGAGCCGGCTCGCCGCCCTCGGCGTGCGGCGGCTGTACCACGTGCCGGCCTTCCACGCGCGGATGACGCTCGACCTGGCAGAGGACTGGAGCGAGGTCGAGTGCGTGCGGATGGGCGAGTCAGGACGCGTCTTCTCCGGCAGCTACCGCGCCGCCGGCGACGGCTTCCACGCCGAGCCGGACTCGCTCGAGTGGTTCCTGACGGAGCGCTACCGGCTCTTCGCGCGGGACTCGCGGGCCGAGATGCACCACGACCAGTGGCTTCTCTGCCCAGCCGAGGCGGAGATCGAGCTGACCTCGATCGCGCCGTTCGAGCTGTCCGGCGAGCCGCTGTGCCATCTCTCGTTCCGGCAGGACGCGCTCATCTGGCCGCCCGAGCCGGTCCGCGCGTAGCTCCCGATCTAGGCTTCCGCCGATGAGCCCGCAACGGCGCACTGCGCTCATGTCCGTCTTCGCCGCGTGCGCGCTCATCGCGCTCAAGCTCGCGACGGGGTTGGCGACCAACAGCCTTGGTCTCGTGTCGGAGGCGATCCACTCCGGCACCGATCTCGTCGCGGCGCTCCTGACGTTCTTCGCGGTCGGAGTCGCCGTTCGTCCGGCGGATCCGGGCCATCAGTACGGGCACGGCAAGGCGGAGCATCTCGCGGCCCTCGCCGAGGCCGCGTTCCTCGTCGCCGCGAGCGTCCTCATCGCGTATCGCGCGGTGATGCGGCTGACGTCGTCCCATCCGCAGCCGGTGCACGCGGCGTGGTGGGCGCTGCTCGTCGTCGGCGTCGTGATCGTCATCGACGTGGGGCGGACGTCGGCGTCGATGAGCGGCGCGCGCCGCTACCACAGCGCCGCGCTCGCCTCGAACGCGCTCCACTTCGCGAGCGACCTCGCAGGCTCGTTCGCCGTTCTCGCCGGACTGCTCCTCGCGCGGGCCGGGCAGCCCAAGGGCGACGCGGTGGCGGCGCTGTTCGTCGCGGTGCTCGTCCTCAGCGCCGCGGGGCGCCTCATCCGCCGCAACATCGACGTGCTCATGGATCGCGCTCCGGCCGACGCAGAAGCTGCGGCGCGTCAGGCGATCGCCGCGGTCAATCCTCCGGTCGAGCTCCGGCGCCTGCGTATGCGCCAGGCGGCGGGCCGCAACTTCGCCGACGTCGTGATCGGCGTCTCGGCCGATGCGGCTCTGCGGCAGGGGCACGCAGCCGCCGACGCGGTCGAGCGCGCCGTGCAGGCGGCGCTGCCGGAGGCGGACGTCGTCGTCCACGTCGAGCCGGAGGAGGCGGTCGGCGCGGTCCGCGAGCGCGCGCACGCCGCCGCGCTCGGCGTCCCTCGCGTGCGGGAGGTGCACAACGTCACAGCCGTCGCGCTCGCCACCGGAACCGAGCTCTCCCTCCACCTCAAGCTCCCCGCCGATCTCTCGCTGGCGGAGGCGCACGCGATCGCCGAGGAGGTCGAGCACGCGATCCGCGACGAGGTGCCCGAGGTCTCGTCCGTCCAGACGCACCTCGAGCCGCTCGCCGAGGTGGCGGAGGGGTCCGCCGCGCACGACGTCCGCGAGGAGAACGAGCTCGTCGTTCGCATCGTCCGCGACGAGACCGACCACCCGCCGCGCGAGCTGCGCTTCCTCCACACCGACGACGGGCTCATCGCGTTCCTCACGCTCGCCGTCGGTGGCGAGACGACGCTCGGCGAGGCGCACGCACGCGCGAGCCGGATCGAGGAGCGCATCCGCGCCGAACGGCCGGACATCGCCGACGTGATAGTTCACACCGAGCCATGAAGCTCTGCATGTTCAGTCCCGTGGAGATGGACCTCGAGCGCGGGTGGCCGGGCCGGATCGACGGTGACACGGTGATTCAGCTCGCCGCGCAGACGCTGCAGGCGTTCTTCACCGGCGGCGGCGAGGCGCGCGAGCACGCCGTCTATCCGGTCGCCGAGGTCGTCTTCCGCGCGCCGGTGCTCCATCCGCCGTCCGTGCGGATCTTCGACGGCGTCGACAACTTCCGCTTCGCGAACCCCGCGGCGATCGTCGGGGCCGGCGCCGAGATCCCGATCCCCGACGCGGTTGCGGTCGAGCGCGTTGCCGCCGTGATCGGACTCGACGGCGCGATCGGGGGCTTCACGCCGCTGGTCGAGTGGACGGCTCCGCAGCTGCCCGGGGAGAAGTCCCGTGACTTCGCGCTCGCGCTCGGGCCGTTCGTGACGACGCCGGACGAGGGGACGCCGCCCGACCACGACTGGGAGCAGCTCGTCGCCTACGCGGCGCTGAACACGCGGCTCTATCCGGGAGACCTGATCGCCGCATGACCCGCGTCGCTGTGGTGGGCGCGGGGATCATGGGCGCGGCGACGGCGTGGCAACTCGCGCGCCGCGGCGCGGACGTCGTCGTCCACGAACAGTTCGAGCCGGACCACGCGCGCGGGTCGAGTCACGGTCGCTCGCGGATCGTCCGCCTGGCGTATCCCGATCCGGAGTGGGTGCGGTTCGCCGCCGAGGCGCGCGACGGCTGGGCGGAGCTCGAGCAGGAAAGCGGCACGCGGCTGCTCGAGCTGCACGGCCTCGTCGAGGTCGCGTCGCGGCCCGAGCACACCTCCGCGGCCGGTCTCGAGGCGGAAGGGATCGAGCACTCGTTCCTTTCGCCGGACGAGGCCGCGGCGCTCGGCGTCGTCGTGCCCGAGGGCTGGGTCGCGCTCCACGAGCCGAGCGGTGGGATCGGCCTCGCCGACGCCGCGCGGCACGCGTTCCTCGACGGCATCGACGTTCGTTACGGCTCGCGCGTCGGCGACCTCGAGGCGCTCGACGCGGACGTGGTCGTCGTGACCGCCGGCTCGTGGATCGGTCGCTTCTTCCCCGACCTGCCGCTCAAGGTGACGCGCGAGACGGTCGCGTTCTTCCGGCAGGAGACCGTCCCGCCGTCGATCGTCGAGCTCGACGAGCAGCGCGCGCACGCGATGTTCGCGCTCCACGATCCGGTGTACGGCTTGAAGGCCGGGGCGCATCACGCAGGCGTGGTCTCGAATCCGGACGAAACGGCCGAGCCGGATCCCGCCCTCGTCGAGCGGATCAGCACCTGGGTAGCCGAACGCCTCCCGAACGCCGACCCGAACCCGGCCCTCGCGGAGACGTGCCTCTACACGACGACGCCGGACGAGCGGTTCATCCTTGAGCGCCGGGGCCGGATCGTGATCGGCTCGGCGTGTTCTGGCCATGGCTTCAAGTTCGCCCCCGCGGTCGGCAAGCGCCTGGCCGACCTAGCGCTCGCTGACTAGAAACACCGCCTGAGGCCGGTGGCAGCCACCGTGACGAAAGGCTCGCGCAAGCGTCACGAAACGCGAGCGGCCCGCACAGCCAAGCCGCGCATCTCGTCACAAAGATGTAACGGTGGCTGCCACCGGCCTTCGGTGGTGCGACCGAGTACTGTTTTCCCATGCCCTTCTACCAGCGCCTCGGCGAGGTTCCGCGCAAGCGGCACATCCAGTTCCGCGAGGATGGCAACCTCCTGACCGAGGAGGTCATGGGCCTCGAGGGGTTCACGGGGAACGAGTCGATCCTCTACCACCTCCAGTCGCCGTGCCGGGTCGCAAAGCTCGGCGGGTTCGTGCCGATCGAGCGCGAGGAGTGGGTGCCCGAGCAGCACCACCACCTCCACCTGAAGACGTACGAGATCGACGAGCAGGGCGACGAGATCACCGGCCGCCGGCTCCTGATGTGGAACAACGACGTCGAGATCTCCCTCTGCCGCCCGCAGCAGCGGATGCACTACTTCTTCCGGAACGGCGAAGGGGACGAGGTCGTCTTCGTCCACGAGGGCTCGGGAACGCTGGAGACGATCTTCGGTGACCTGCCCTACTCCGAGGGCGACTACATCGTCATCCCGCGCGGCACGACGTACCGCTTCGACCCGAAGGGCGCCCAGCGCTACCTCGTCTTCGAGACGCCGGGCCTGATCGAGATCCCGCGCCGCTACCGCAACCAGTACGGCCAGATCATCGAGGGAGCGCCGTACTACACCCGCGACATCCATCCGCCGACCGAGCTGAAAACGGTGCGGGAGACGGGCGAGTTCCCGGTCAAGGTGCGCGTGCGCGGCGGGTACCAGACGTACGTCACCGACTACCACCCGTTCGACGTCGTCGGCTGGGACGGCTACCTCTTCCCGTGGACGTTCTCGATCCACGACTTCGAGCCGATTACCGGCCGGATCCACCAGCCGCCGCCGTCGCACCAGACGTTCGCCGGCCCGAACTTCGTGATCTGCTCGTTCTGCCCGCGCAAGCTCGACTTCGACCCGGACGCGGTGCCGATCCCGTACCACCACTCGAATCTCCAGTCGGAGGAGATGATCTATTACGTCTCCGGCCAGTTCGGCTCGCGACGGGGCGTCGAGGTTGGATCGATCACGCTCCATCCCTCCGGCCTGCCGCACGGGCCGCAGCCCGGCCTCGCGGAGAAGTCGATCGGCACGCACGAGACGCACGAGCTCGCGGTCATGTGCGACACGTTCAACCCGCTGCGCCTGACGACGTTCGCGCGCGATCTCGACGACGGGAAGTACTGGCGCTCGTGGTACGACAACGCGGAGTCGGACGACAACGACGACGCGTCCGGCGCCGGGCTTACGTCACATCTCTAGCGCAGCGCTTCCGCGCTGCGCGACGCATCAATGAGTGTCCTGACCGGGTTTCCGTCGCTGCCTAGACTGATTCCGTGAATCCCCGGGCGCGGAGGGCCATGCTCCGGCTGGCCTCGATGTGGGGCGTGCTCCTACTCGCGTTTGTGATCGGCTACGCGGCGCATTCGGTCGGCGTCTTTTCGGTAATCCTCGCCATCGGCATCGTCGTCCACTTCGTCTTGCGCTTCACAGTGTGGCGATGACCTTTCGCGAGCTGATGGTCCCACGCGGCGGTCTAAGGTGACAGCGTGATCCGGGCAGCGACAAAGGACGACCGCGCGCTCGTGAAGGAGCTGCGCGCCGAGTTCGAGGCCGAGGTGCCGTTCGAGCTCTGGGACGACGACGATGCGGACTACGAGTGGACGCACGTCCTCCTCGCGGACGACGTCGGCTTCGCGACGCTCGACCGCAAGAGCGACAAGGCGTGGCTGCTCGACATCCTCTACGTCCGGCCCGCCGCGCGGGGGAAAGGACTCGGCGTCGAGCTCATTCGGGCGGCGGCGGAGTACGTCCAGAGTCAGGGTGCCGAGACGCTCGCGCTCGAGGTGCTCGAGTCGAACGTCGCGGCGAGGCGGCTCTACGACCGGCTCGGCTTCGCGACCGTCGAGCGGACGCTCGCTACTCCGGTCGCAGCTCTCCTCGGCCCCGTGGACGAAGTCCCCACCGTCGGCGCCGTCCACGTTCAGAACGACGACGCCGACAAGGTGCGCCGCGACGCCGCGAAGGTGCTGCGCCGCGAGCCGGAGGTCGTGACCGGCGACAACGGCTGGTCGCGCGTCGAGGCGAACCCCGACGAGCTGCGGAACCTCGCGCGCGAGCTCTCATTCACGACCGGCGTCTCGGTCGCGCTGAGCCTCGAGGCCGGCGCGGTCGTGCGGTACGTCCTCTTCGACCGCGGCTCGATGGTCGACGAGTACCTCTCCGTGCCCGAGTACTTCGGCGAGCTGCCGCCCGGCGACGTCTACGCGCTCGGTGCGAACCCGACCGTCGTCGCGCGCCTCACGAACGCCGACCCGGCGCGGGTCCGCGCGGTTGCGCGCACGGCGTCGTCCCCCTCCGAGTTGCCGCCGGCGCAGGAGCTCTACGCGCAGATCGCGGACGTGCTCGGAGTCCAGCCGTGACGCTCACGCTGTACGACGCGCCGCGCTGCCCGTACTGCGCGCGAGTCCGGATCGCCCTCGCGGAGAAGGGCGTCGAGTTCGAGACCGTCGAAGTCGACCTCGCGAACCGTCCGGCGTGGCTCTACGAGAAGAACCCGGCCGGCCGCGTGCCGGTGCTCGAGGAAGACGGCCGGCCGCTGCCGGAGTCGGCCGTGATCATGGAGTTCCTCGACGAGCGGTATCCCGAGCCGGCGCTGCTGCCCGCCGATCCCGCCGACCGTGCCCACGTCCGCTGCCTGATCTTCCGCGACGACGAGTTCACCGATCCGTACTACGCGTTCCGGCGCGGCGAAGGCTTCGAGGAGTTCGAGAAAGCGCTGCGCCGGTTCGACGCGATGCTGGCCGAGCGCCCGTACCTCGGAGGCGCCGAGTACTCGCTTGCCGACATCGCGTTCGTCCCCTGGGTTTTGCGCGCGCGCGACATGCTCGGCGTCGACTTCGAGCCGTATCCCGCGCTCGCGGCGTGGGTCGAGCGGCTCCTCGACCGTCCGGCCGTCGCGGCCGAAGCGGGTATCGTCGCCGCCCTGTGAACTCTGTCGTCGACGCTGCGTGGCTGGAGGAGCACCTCGGGGACGAGGACCTCGTCGTCGGCGACGTCCGCGGCCCGAACGCGCACATGCGCGGCCACATCCCCGGCTCGCGGCCGCTCGTGCTCGGCTCCCCGCCGCCCGGCGCCGACGAGGCAACCGTGACCGCGCTCGCGCAGGAGATCGCGCTGCGGCTGCGGCGCCACGGGATCACGGGACGCGAGCGGCTCGTGCTCATCGACCGCGGCGACGGAGTCGGCGCGATGCCGGCGCTCCAGATGGCCGAGCTCGCCGGGCATCCGAACGTCGCGGTCCTCCTCGGCGGCATGGCCGGCTGGACGGGCGCGGTGGAGGAGGGAACCGTCGAGCTCGAGCCGGTGCGGGAGGCGGATCTCACGCCGAACCCGCGCGCGATGCCGACCCGACAGGAGATCGCCGATCGGCTCGGCGACGAGTCACTCATCCTTCTCGACGTCCGCACGCCGGACGAGTTCACCGGCCGTCGCGGTAGCCCGTGCGATCCGCGCCAGGGACACATCCCCGGCGCGCGTCTCGTCGAGCTCGGCGACCTGTTCGTCGGCCCGGGAGAACCGGCGGCGCCGGAGCGCGTGCGCGAGCTCGTCGGCCTGCCGGAGGGAACCGAGGTCGTCGCGTACTGCCACTCCGGCTCGCGCTCCGGCCTCGCCGCGCTCGCCCTGCGCGCAGCCGGCTACAGAGCACGCAACTACCCCGGCTCCTGGCACGAGTGGAGCCGTCACGACGAGCTCCCGCTCGAGCGCTAGTCAGGGGAGAGGTAGCACTCGCGCAGCCGAGGGCCTCCTCCTAGAACCGGTACGACTGTGCGTATATCCGCTCCGATGCAGCGAGGGCCTGATCCCACGTCTGCCCGTCCACCGTGGCTTCAGGGTGCGGCAGGTCGGGGAGTTGCTTGATCTGCTCGCGGGAG
>DATKRA010000011.1:0-58328 GCA_035532455.1 Gaiellaceae bacterium
CCGCCTAGCTCCTCCCCGACTGCAATGTCCAGGCCTCGACGAGCGCGTCCTCGATCGCCTCGGCGTTCCCTCGCTCGAGGTCGGCGACGACCATCAGGTGCTTCGCGAAGCGGCGAGGGATCGTGAAGGTCTCGGGGAAGCCCTCGACGAGAAAGTCGCGGAACTCGAACGAGGCACGAATGACGACGCTCGTAGCGTCCAGCTGGCGCGCAACGAGCCGGCCGTGATAGCGCCAGTCGAGCAGGCCGTCCCGGCGACGTTCGACGACGCCGTCTAGCTCGGCGGCGATGCGGCTGACGTCCGCGAGATCCACGCTCGCTACCCGTCCCCCGCCGGCAGCGCGAGGAGGAAGGTCCCTCCCTCGAAGCCGAGCCGAACCCAGGCGAACCAGGTCTCGATGTCCCTGTGCGCCGGCCGGAAGTTACGCATCGTTCGCCGCCACGATCCGAGCGTTCCGTTGCAGGAGCCGACCGTCGTTGCGCGGCACGTAGAGACGCGCGTAGCGGCGGCGTAGCTCGTCGGCTTCGGCGTTCAGCCAGCCCGCGAGCGAGACGTGCGGCTCGGCGCCGGGCGGCAGCGGCTCGTCGGCGCGCCGTTTCTCGACCCCGCGATTCCAGGGGCAGACGTCCTGGCAGATGTCGCACCCGTAGACCTGCGCTCCGAAGTGCGCGCGGAACTCGTCCGGCGGCGGCTCGGCCGACTGCGTCCAGTACGAGAGACAGCGCGTCGCGTCGAGCACTCCGGGCTCGTCGAGCGCCTTCGTCGGGCACGCGTCGATGCAGAGGCGGCAGTCGCCGCAGTCCGCGTCCAACGGCGGCGTCGTCTCGAGCTCCTGGTCGCTGACGAGCGTCCCGAGCACGACCCACGAACCGTGCCGCCTCGTGATGAGCAGCGTGTTCTTGCCGTAGAAGCCGACCCCGCTGCGCGCGGCCGCCTCGCGGTCGACGTGCTGGTTCGCGTCGACGAGGACGCGGTAGCTGCCGCCGATGCGCATGCCGAGCTCGTCGAGCTTCTCCCGGAGGACGGCGTACGCGTCGAACCACGTGTAGCGCGGCAGGCGGCCGTGGCCGGCGGGCCGCTCCGGCTCGGGCAACCAGTAGCAGAGCGCCGCGGAGACGACCGTGCGCGCGCCCGGGAGGAGCGTCTCCGGGTGGCACGACTCCTCGGGCCGCGCCATCGTGAAGCGCATGTCGGCGAAGAGGCCGCGCGCGCGGCGCTCGCGGATGTGCCGCTCTGTCTCGGCGTACGGCTCGGCGCGGGCCGCGCCGATCGCGTCGAGCCCGAGCTCCGCACCGACGGCCTGGAGTTCGGCTGCGTTCACACGGATAGTCTGCCCCGGTGCGCGCGGTGCGGATCCACGAGGACGGCGGCCCCGAGGTCCTCGTCCTCGAAGAAGTGCCCGATCCGGTTCCCGCGCCCGGCGAGGTGCTCGTCCGGCTCCATGCCTCGGCGCTGAACCATCTCGACGTCTGGATCCGCAAGGGCCTGCCGTCCGTCCCGAAACCGCGGATCCTCGGCGCGGACGGCGCGGGCATCCGCGTCGACACCGGCGAGCGCGTCGTCATCAATCCCGGCATCGAGACCGCCTCCGGCGCGATCCACGTGATCGGCGAGCACGGCGACGGGACGAACGCCGAACTGATCGCCGTCCCCGAGTCCGCCGTCCACCCCATTCCCGGCGATCTGAGCTTCGAGGAGGCGGCGGCCTTTCCGCTCGTGTTCGAGACCGCGTACCGGATGCTCGTCACGCGCGCGCGGCTGCAGGAGGGCGAGTGGGTGTTCACCTGGGGAATCGGCAGCGGCGTCTCGACCGCAGCGCTCGCGATCGCGAAGGCGCTCGGCGCGCGCGTCATCGTCACGTCGTCGAGCGAGGCCAAGCTCGCGCGGGCGCGAGAGCTCGGCGCCGACCTCGCCGTCAACCACGCGACCGAGGACGTCTCCGAGGCGGTGAAGGAGGTGACAGGCGGCCACGGCGCGGACGTCGTCGTCGAGCACGTCGGCGAGGCGACGTGGAAGCAGTCGCTCAACCTCGCGGCGCGCGAGGCCCGGATCACCGTCTGCGGCGCGACGACGGGGCCCAACCCGCCCGCGCAGCTCCACCGGGTCTGGTGGAAGCAGCTCTCGATCCTCGGCTCGACGATGGGAACGGCCGAGGACTTCGCGGGCGCGTACGAGCTCATCGCCAGCGGCCGCGCGCGCCCGGTCGTCGACGAGGTCTTCCCGCTCGAGGAGATCCGAGCCGCGCACGAGCGGATGGAGGCCGGCGAGCAGCTCGGCAAGATCGTCCTCTCGATCTGATGCCGCTCCAGAACCGGGTCACGCCGCTCGGCGAGCTGGTCGCGACGCCGGAGCGGGGCCTCGTGTACGGCAACCGCGGGCGGCTGCACGACGCCGACGGAGTCATCCGCCGACCGTGGCAGGTGAAGCGCTGGATCTCGTGCCGCCTCGAGTTCCGCGGGCGCCGCCGCGCCGGCGGGCCGATGGCGCCGAACCGCTACACGGGGCTGTTCTTCCTCGACGAGGCGACTGCCTTCGCGGCGGGGCACCGGCCGTGCGCCGAGTGCCGACGGGAGGACTATGTCCGCTTGATGGAGCTCGTCGGCGAGAAGCGCGCGGAGGACATCGACGCCCGACTTCACGCAGAACGGCTCGGCCCCAAGCCGGAGCGCGACGTTCGCTCACTCCCGGATGGCGCATTCGTTCTCGTGGAAGATGATCCGTGGATCGTGCTCGGCGACGAGCTCCTGCGCTGGACTCCCGGCGGCTACACGGAGCGCCGAGTCGCCCGCGGCCGCGCAGCGCTCCTGACCCCGCCTACCGTCCTCCCCGTGCTCGAGAGCGGTTGGAACGGCGCCGTGCCGTTCCTCCACCCGTCGGCGGCTTAAGCGCTAGACGTTGCCGCGGGCGAGGTCGATCAGGCGGGAGAACACGTGGCCGTTGCGCAGGCCGTCGTGCTCGTACTCGTTCGTCAGCCAGGGGCGGAGACCCTTGATCCGCGCGGCCGTCTCCTCGGAGAAGCGCCGGTCGACGTACATGTCCTCTGCGTAGATCGCGGCGGCCGCCGGCACGGCGTTCTGCTCGAGCTGCGCCCCGTCGTACAGCGCCGGCCACTCGTGCTGTGCGAGCAACTCGGCGGTCTCCCGCATCGGCGTGAGCGCGCCGTGATCCTCGAACATCCAGGGATAGATCATCTCGCCGGTGAAGAGCTCGGGCTGCGACGCAAACTCGTCCGGCAGCTCGCGCTGCGCCGCCCAGTTCGTCACGCAGCCGTCGGCGTAGCACGACTCGTGCACGACGGCGTAGAGCGGGTTACGCCCGAACGTCGTCTCCGACTCGACACCGTGGAGAAACGCCGGCGAGCCGGCGGGATGGTCGAGCAGGTAGTGCAGCCGCTCGGCGCCGTCGCTCATCCCGAGCCCCATGCCGAGCTGCCGGAAACGGCGGGAGGTCAGGACGTCGCCCGACGGCAGCCGCACCGCTTCCGACGCAAGCCGCTCGTGGAGCGCCTTCACCTTCGGGAGATCCTCGGGATACCGCTCGTAGTAGCGCCGGTTCCGCTCGCGCAGGGTGACGTACGTCGCGCGGTAGACGTCCTCGGTCGGACGCGCCACCGGAGGGAGTCCGCCGGTGAGGAACGCCTCGCGTAGCCCGTCGGGGAAGAACGAGAGGTACGTCGTCACGCAGAAGCCGCCGAAGCTCTGGCCGAGCACGCTCCACTTTTCGACGCCGAGCTCCTGACGGACCGCCTCGGCGTCGCGCACGATCGAGTCGGCGCGGAAGTGGACGAGGTACTCGTATTGCTCCTGCGGCGTCATCCCCTCGAGCATCCCGACGGGCGTCGAGCGCCCGGTGCCGCGCTGGTCGAACATCAGCACGCGGTAGTCCTTCAGGGCGCGTTCGAGCCAAGGGACCATCTTCGGCGCGATCGGCCGCGGCGCCTCGGTTCCGGGGCCGCCCTGGAGGAAGACGAGAAACGGCCGGTCGCGACCGTCGCTCGCCGCGATCTCGCGGGCGAAGACGCCGATCTTCTCGCCGTCCGGCTTCGCGTGGTCGAGCGGCAGCGAAAACTCGTGATCGGCGATCACGAGCCCATGCACCTCGTGCACGACGGTCATGCCGTGACGCTAACCGAAACCGCGAACTAGAGCTCTGCGAGGCGTGGCACGATCTTCGAGACGGAGCGCTCGACGAGTTGCGCCGGCTCGTCCCCGAGAAGGCCGATCTGGACGTGCTCGAAGCCGAGGGCCGCGTAGCGCGCCATGTTCGCGACGAACTCGTCGACGTCGGTCTCGGCGGAGATACGGGAGATCGTCGTGTTGCGGATCTCCGACCGGTCGCGTCCGATCTCCTCGCAGTGGCGTGCGAGCACGTCGAGCTTGTGCTGCACCTCCTCGGGCGAGGTCGGGAAGAGGTTGTTCGCGTCCGCGTACTTCGCGACGAGCCGGAGGAGCTTCCGCTCGCCGCCGCCTCCGATCATGATCGGCGGGTGGGGCCGCTGGAGCGACCGCGGAACATTCAGCGTCTCGGCGAGGCGGTAGTGCTCGCCTTCGTACGGGCCGTCGCCGTCGCTCCACATCTGGAGACAGATCTGCAGCGTCTCCTCGAGCCGCTCGAGCCGCTCCGCGATCGGATAGAAGGGGACGCCGAGAGCGAGATGCTCGCGCTCGTACCAGGCGGCGCCGATGCCGAGCATCGCCCGGCCGCCGGACAAGACGTCGAGCGTCGTCACGATCTTTGCGAGCAGGCCGGGATGGCGGTAGCTCACTCCCGTGACGAGAAGGCCGAGCGTCATCTTCTCGGTGCGCGCGGCGACATATCCGAGCGTCGTGTAGCCCTCGAGCATCGGGTCCTCCGCCCGGGTGAAGCTCTCCATCTGGAAGTAGTGATCCATGCACGTGAACATCGTGCAGCCGGCGTTCTCAGCCGCCTCGGCCGTGTCACGCACGTGCGTCGCGAGCGCGCTCGGGCCGCCCGATAGCGTCTGGTTGAAGAAATGGATCCCGACCTCCATTCGACCAAGCCTAGGTGTAGGGTCGCGCCGTGCGCCGGAGGACGCTTGGAGCTCTAGCCGCGGTGGTGGTCCTCACGACGGCAGCCGTCCTCGTCGCCGTGCTGACGCAAAGCGCCGGCGCCGGGCCATTCGCCTGGCCGAAAAGCGCCGGAGAGTCGTGGTTCGAGTTCCGCCCGGTCAAGCCACGCCAGATCGTGGCAATCAACCTCGCGCTCGAACCGCTCGACAAGCGGGCAGTGCTCCTCGACGTTCGCCCGCTTCACGCAGCGGAAGCGGACGGGTTGACCCTCCGATACGCCGCCACGACCCGGAAGGGAATACTCGACGGCACCTTCAACGGCTGGCACCCGAAAGCGTGGCGACTCCAACCACTCCGGGGGTTCGTGGTGCCGGCGCACGTCCGCGCGGGGATCATGGTCGGTGCGTCCGCGACGGAGCGCGGCCACTGGTTTGTGCACGCGTTCGTCGTCGACTACGAGATCGGCGGGACTCACTACAGCGCCCCGCAGTACTTCGGGCTCGAAGTCCGCGTCGCGCCCGGCGCCCGCTGAGCTAACCGAAGCCGAGGATGAACTTCGCGTCGTCGGACATCCGATCCGGCGTCCACGGGGGGTCGAACGTCAGCTCGAGCTCGACGTCCTCGATCCCCTCGACCTGGCGGATGGCGCCGTCCATGTCCTGCGCGATGAGCGGGCCGGCCGGGCAGCCCATCGACGTGAGGCTGTAGAGCACCTTCGCCTTCGAGTCCTCGATCTCGACCTCGTACACGAGCCCGAGGTCGACGACGTCCATCCCGAGCTCGGGATCCTCGACCGTGCGGAGAAGCTCGAGCACCTGTTCTTTCGTCGGCATGGAGTCAGTCTAGGGTTGGGCCATGCTCCTCGGCGCCAGCACCGCGTGGATCGACGTGATCATCCTCGCCTCGATCGTCGTCCCGATCGGCGGCTTCATCGTCTTCGCCGTCTGGTTCCTGCGGCAGAAGGGCGACTAGCCGGCCCCGCCCATGGTCGGTTGGTAGCGCGGACCGAGAAGTCTCTTCAAACGGGTGATTAAGGCCAGACCGTTGGCGTCGGATGCGAAGAACCGGGCCTGTTGTCCACGGATGGCGAGTTGAAGGGGTTCGCCGCACAAGTCGTTTGCGGGCGGGAAGCCAGCCCTCACCAGTTCCGAGCCGTTCGCCGAGCGGAACCTGAACGTGGCACTTGAGCCGTAGGAGCCTGCGCAATGCGCGAGTGGCGGCAACGGCGAGGTTAGGGAGTTGAACCAGCCGACGATCCTCGTTACTTGCATCGGCTTGGTGATCCTCCATGAGCGGATGTGAGCGGCTGTCGCTGGGCCAACGAGGGCGTGGATCTCGATCTCGCTGACATTCGTCGGGACGACCGTCGGCGGCAGGCCAGAGGAGGGGCGAAGACCGACGGTGAGGCCGAGGGCGAGACTTCCAATCGCGACGGCGGCCAACGAGATGTAGAACTGCCGACGGCGTCGCATCCCTTGCTTCGCCTCCGCGATGAGTGGATCCAGCGCGAAGGGGAGGCGGGGAGCGACGTCGGCCATAGCGCCAGTATGGCTAGTACCATCTCGATTTGCAAGCTCGGCTGCTCGACGGCGCGAGCCCCCCGTCTCGCTTGACGACCGCGCTAGTAGCCGAGCAGCCGCACTTCCTCGCGGCGCTCGCGGGCGAAGAAGTGGATCCCGTCGACGAACCGCACCCAGTTGCAGCGCGTGCACATGACGAGCGAGTGCGTGCGCGCGCTGTCGGCGAGGAAGCGGACGCCGCGCAGGAGATCGCCGTTCGAGACGCCCGTCGCGGCGACGATCACCTCGCCCGGCGCGAGATCCTCGGTGCGGAAGATCCGCTCGTAGTCCTCGATTCCCGCCTCGCGTAGCTCGTCGATCTCGTTGCGGGACGTCGGCCAGAACTGCGCCTGCAGCTCGCCGCCGAGGCAGCGCAGCGCCGCTGCGGAGAGCACCGCCTGGCGCGTGCCGCCGATCCCGATCGCGAGGTGGTCGTTCGTGCCGCGGATCGAGGCCGAGATCGCCGCCGTCACGTCGCCGTCCTGGATGAGCTTGATGCGCGCGCCCGCGTTGCGGATCTCCTCGATGAGGTCGTGGTGGCGCGGACGGTCGAGGATGATCGTCGTCACATCGCCCACGCGGCGACCGTACGCCTCGGCGATCGCCTCGATGTTCTCGCCGATCGGCCGGAGGAGGTCGATCGCGCCGCGCGCGCTCGCCCCGACGGCCATCTTCCGCATGTAGATGTCGGGCAGCGTCGTGAACTTTCCGGGCTCGCCGACGGCGATCATCGACATCGCGCCGTTGCCGCCGCGCGCGACGACGCCGTGCCCCTCGAGCGGGTCGA
Organism: Gaiellaceae bacterium; assembly: GCA_035532455.1. Lineage (GTDB taxonomy): Bacteria > Actinomycetota > Thermoleophilia > Gaiellales > Gaiellaceae > Palsa-739. The sequence goes on from DATKRA010000011.1 coordinate 7,377, forward strand.
GCGCGAGGTCGACGTCCTTGCCGCCGTTCCCGACGACTGCGCCCGGCGTCAGCCCGCCGGAGTCGTCGATCGAGCCGAAGACGACGCGGCCGTTGATCGGGAGGAAGTCGAGCGTCGTGCGCATCGCCTTCGCGGCCGCCTCCTCCGCCGCGTGCTCGTCGGCGCGCCCGAGCCAGCGCGCGGAGACGAGCGCCGCGTGCTCGGTGGCGCGGAGGTACGCCTGGCACTGACACGGCTCCGCCTGTCCCTCGACCTGTCCCTCCTGCTCACTCACTTGCCCGCCTCCCTGCTTCGTTCCGCGGCGTCGAGGACGAGATCCGCGACGGTCCGCGCCGCGCGGTCCGCGTCGTCATTCTCGATCACCGGCACGCCTTCTGCGTGCGCGCGCTCGACGATGATCTCCTGGAGGATCCGGATGTCGTCGAACCGCTCGAGGTAGCGCGACTCGGGGCGCTCGGAATCCTCGTCGCGGGACTCGAAGTGGCGCGCGTGCTCCTCCTCGTCCTCGATCGAGAGCACGACGAAGACGGAGACCGCGCGGTCGGGACGCGGCAGCTCGATGAGGCCCGGCACGAGATGGACGCCCTCGAGCACGAGCGACCAGCCCTCCTCGAGCGCGCGCTCGGACGACGCGCGCACGCCGACGTTGACGCTGCGCGCCTGCGACGTGAAGCCGAACTCGAGCGGATCGTCGGCGTCGGGAAACGGGTCTCCCGCCTCGAAGCTCGAGTGGTGGATCGACGGCATGAAGTCGGTCGAGAAGAAAGCGCGCATCGTCTGGCGGATGAAGTCCGTCGACGTGACGCGCGTGATCCCGAAGCGGTACGCGAGCTCGGTGGCGACCGTCGACTTCCCGGTGCCCGTCGCGCCGCCGATGAAGACCATGATCGGCAGGTCGAGCTCCCGCAGCTCGTGGTAGCGGCGCAGCCGCTGGATGCTTTCGCGCCCCTCCTCCCCGCCGAGCACCTCGACGGCGAGCACCTCGAGGCGCTCGAGCTCGATCTCCCCCGCGCCGCGCTCCGCGAGTTCGTCGCCGACGCGCGTCGCGAGTGCGTACGCGCGATGGGCGGCGACGCCGGCGGCCATGAGCGATCGCGCCATCAGGCCGCGCGAGTACGGGAGGCCGAGCTCGCCGCCTCCGAGCGGCAGCGGCATGATCCGGCGCGGCTCGGTCATCAAGACACGCTCCTCTCCACCACGAGCCCCGGCAATCGCTCGTCGAGCTCCTCGGAGACGACCTCGTTCGCGGCGAGCACGACGGTTGCGCCACGGGCGAGCGCGGTCTCGGCGACGACGTCGATCGCGGCCGCCTTCAGCTCGACGAGGTAGACCTCGGCGTCGACCGCCTCCAACTCCGCCCGCAGGGCGTCGCGGTTCGCGAGGTTGCGCGAGACGTGGACGACCTCCGCGTCGAGGTGGTCGGTCGGCGCCGCACCTGTCGTGAACACCGCGGTGCGGCGGCCGGCGAGCGGTTCCATCGGCGCGAGACGCAGCTCGGCGGAGACGACCGGGACGTCGGCGATCGCGGCGATCTCCTTCCGGTCGGCCCCGCCCGTGTCGACGACGAGGTCGGAGACGAGCACGCGATACGCGTTGAGACCCGCCCGGATGTCGTGGGCGCCGTTTGCGACGAGGATCCGCGCGTCGGCCGCGACCGGCGGGATCGCCGCGCCGCTCCCGTCGAAGACGAGGAGATCGGGCGCAAGACCCGCCGCGAGGCGCGCGCCGTCGAGCACGTTGTCGGAGAACGGCGCGCCCGCAAGCCCGCCTCCGGCGCGGCGGCAGCCGACCGTCGGCACGCCGGCGAGCGCCGCGGTCTCGAGATGGTCGGACGCCGCGTGGCGGCCGGCGCGCACGAGCGCGAGGAGATCGTCGAGCGCCGGCGGCGTCTCGATCAGCTCCGGCTCCGCCGGCCCGCCGCGTCCCATCGCGACGACGACGACGCGACGGTCGCGCGAGAGGACGCGCGCTACGTGCCCCGTCACGGCGGTCTTGCCGATCCGCTTCCCGACACCGATCACCGCAAGCGAGGGAACGTCGACGCTCTCGAGCGGCGGCGGCTCGAAGCGAAAGTCCGAGCCGATGTACGGGAGGCCGAGCGCGAGCGCCCGTGACGCCCACAGCATCCGCTCACGCGGTCCGAGCACGGGCTCGTCGGAGAGGTCGACCACGACGTCCACGTCCACCGCGTCGAGCGCGTCCACGAGCGGCACGCCGTATTCGTCGCCGCCGCGAAGCTTTTCGGTGCCGCCGACGAGCAGCGCCGCGACGACGTCGTACGGCAGCTCCGCGAGCGCGTCGCGCACGACCGGGGCGTAGTGCTCGCCGTCGATCAGCACGAGCGCGCGTGGAGTCACGAGGAGCGCACCTCGTCCTCGATCCGGGCGGTGTACTTCTCGTACGTCTTCGTCTCGGTCGAGAACTGGATGATCCGCTCCTGCTCGTGGAACGGGTACTTCCGCCAGACGCTGACGTGGGTCCCCTCGACCTCGACGACGTTGTAACAGGGCCGCCCGTTGCCGCGCAGGCGCGACGACGAGACCGTGCCTGCGTTGACGACGAAGAGGTTCTCGAGCCGCCATGCGTACGGGACGTGCTTGTGGCCGGAGAGCACGAGGTCGACGTTCGCGCGCTGCAGCGTCTCGAGCGTGTCACCGGCATCGTTGACGATGTTGCGCTCGCGGCCGGTTCCCGGCACGGGCAGCAGATGGTGGTGGAGGACGAAGACGCGCAGGTCGGCGGGCGCGGCGAACTGCTCCTCGATCCACTTGTAGCGGCCCCGGCCGATCTGGCCGTTGTCGAGGTCGGGCTCGCTCGAGTCGACGGCGACGATCTGCGTGTCGCCGAGGCGCAGGACGGAGTTCCGCTCGCCGAACAGCTCCTCGAAGTGGACGTAGCCGACGTTGCGGGAGTCGTGGTTCCCCGGGATCACGACCATCGCCTCGCACTCGACGCCGTTGAGGTACTCGCGCGCGAGTGCGTACTCGTCCTTGAAGCCGTGCGACGTGAGATCGCCGGAGACGACGACGACGTCGGGCTCGAGCTCGTTCGTCTCCGCGATCGCCCGCTGGAGATGATCCGGCAGGAAGAACTGCTGCCCGCAATGGAGATCCGACAGCTGCACGATCCGGAACATCCCGGTGAAGCCTACGAGATCGCTCTAGAAGATCCAGCCGCGGCCCGCATCCAACGACCGGTACCTGGTACCGGTTGTCCGCGTGGGGACGACGCGATCGAAGGCAGCAGCCGCTCAAAGCCGCATTCCTCCGACGCAATCGTCACGAAAGTGTGTCCAGGTACCTGGTACCGGTCTTTCAGAAGATCCAGCGAACGGGGAAATACAGCGCCGCCGCCATCAGCCCCGCCGCGGGCACCGTCAGGAGCCACGCGAAGACGATGTTCCCGGCCACGCCCCAGCGCACGGCCGACAGCCGCCGCACCGCGCCCGCACCCATGACCGAGCCGGTGACGACATGAGTCGTCGAGATCGGGAAGCCGTAGTGCGTTCCGAGCCAGAGCGTCGAGCCGGCGGCGACCTGCGCGGCGAAGCCGTGCTCCGGCTGCATCCCGTAGATCCTCTGGCCGAGCGTCCGGATGATCCGCCAGCCGCCCGCGTACGTCCCGGCGGCGATCGTGAGCCCGGCGGCGATCTTCACCCACGTCGGGACGTAGAAGCTCGAGATCGAGCCGTGCGTGTACAGCGCGAGCGCGATCACTCCCATCGTCTTCTGCGCGTCGTTCGCGCCGTGGGAGAAGGCGACCCACGTCCCCGACACGAGCTGGCCATAGCGGAAGCCGCGATGGGCCGTCCCCGGCGTGACCCGGTGGAAGAGCCGGTACAGGAGAACCATGAGCGCGAACGCGAAGACAAAGCCGATCACCGGGGACGAGATCCCGGGCAGGACGACCTTCTGCCAGAGGCCCGACCACTTGACACCCTTCGAGCCCGACTGGACGAGCGCCGCTCCGACGAGGCCGCCGATAAGAGCGTGGGTCGAGCTCGACGGCAGCCCAACCCACCACGTCATTAGGTTCCACGCGATCGCGCCGAGCAGGGCGGCGAGCACCGTCTTGTCGGTGGCGAGGCCCGTGTCGATGAGCCCCTTCCCCACCGTGGTCGCGACGGCCGTCGTCACGAACGCGCCTGCGAGGTTCGCCGCCGCGGAGACGAGCACCGCGAGACGCGGCGAGAGGGCGCGCGTGCCGACCCACGTCGCGACGTAGTTCGCGGTGTCGTGGAAGCCGTTCGTGAAGTCGAACGCCAGCCCGACCGCGATGACGAGGACGAGCAGGAACATCAGTGCCCCGTCCGGTGATGGTTTCGCGTTCCCGGCGAGCGAAAGCCGAGCGAGGCAAGGACGCAGGGAGCGTCGACAGTCCCACTATCGACGCGACTGAGGACGCCGCAACCGGCGAAGCCGGTCGACGAGCGAAGCGAGGAGTCGCGACGGTTTGCAGCCGCCGGGGACGCCCAAACTATTGCCGGACGGGGCACCAGCTAGCGGTTCTTGACGAGAATCGCCTCGAGGACGTTCGCCGCCTTCTCGCACGCGTCGACAGCCTCCTCGAGGGCCTCGTGGATGTCCTTCCAGCGGATGACCACGAGCGGGTCGGCTCCGTCGTCGGCGAAGAGCGACGAGACGGCCTCGTGCGTGAGCTCGTCGCCTTCGTCCTCGAGCTCGCGAAGCTCGATGAGCACGTGCTTCGAGTCCTTGAATCCCTCGAGCAAGCCGATCGCCTCGGCGAGCTTGTCGGCAGCGCGGCGGATCACGTGCGCCTGGCCGCGCGCCGGCTCGCGGATCTCCTTGACTCCGTACGTCGCGATCTTGCCGGCCGCCTCGTCGACGTAGTCGCAGATGTCGTCCAGGACACCGGCGAGCCGGTACATGTCGTCGCGGTCGAACGGCGTGACGAACGTGCGGTTGACGAGGTCGACGAGATCGTGCGTCAGCCGGTCGCCCTCGTGCTCGAGCTCCTTCACCTCGCGCACGCGGTCGGCGAGGCCGTCGGGGAAATGCTCGATGAGATCGACAAGGTGCTGCGAGATCTCAACGATGTTCGCCGCGGCACGGTTGTAGAGCACGAAGAACTCGCGCTTCTGCGGGATGAGGTTGATCGGAGCCATGCCAGGGGTTGTCTATCACTCATGCGCGTCGGTCGGCGTCCGACGCCCTGGCTACCGTGCTGCGGGATGGAGCTTCAGCTCCCTGTCTTCCAGGCGTACCGCGGTTCAGAGCCGCCGCGGTTCGCCAGCCCCGCAGAGCTCGAGTGCGCGAAGGTGCTGGACTACTACGGCATCGCCTGGGAATACGAGCCACGGACGTTCGTGCTCGAGCAGGACGAGGCGGGCCGGGTGCTCGAGGCCTTCACGCCCGACTTCTATCTCTCCGAGCAGGACCTCTACGTCGAGATCACCGCCATGAAGCAGTCACTCGTCACCCGCAAGAACCGCAAGGTGCGCAAGCTCCGTGAGCGGTATCCCGGCGTCCGCATCAAACTCTTCTACCGGCGCGACCTGGAGCGCCTGGCCCAGCATTTCCACCTCGATATCGCCAGCTGAGTCCGCCGACGTGGACGCCCGCATCGGAGCGGTATACCTCTCCGCGGCGGAGCTTTCCCATCGCGTCCGGGAGATGGGCGCCGAGATCGCGCGCGACTACGCCGGCCGCGAGCCGGTGCTCGTCTGCTCGCTCAAGGCGAGCCTCGTGTTCGCGGCCGACCTCTCGCGTGCGATCCCGATCCTCCACGCCATCGACTTCGTCGAGCTCGCGGGCTACGGCAGCGCGCGGATGGGCGGCCACCAGCAGATCCGCGTGCTCAAGGATCTCGACCTCGACGTCCGCGGCCGCGACGTCGTGATCGTCGAGGACGTCGTCGACACCGGTCTGACCCTCAACTACCTCGTGCGCACGCTCGAGCTGCGCGGGCCCGCATCGGTGGCTGCGGCGACGCTCCTCGACCGGCCGTACCGCCGGCTCGTAGACGATCTCCCCGTCCGCTACGTCGGGTTCACGGTGCCGGACGAGCTGTACGTCGGCTACGGCTTCGACATCGACGAGCGCTACCGCGAGCTGCCGGATCTCCGGCTGCTCACTCTCTGACCGGATCGGGCTCTACTCGTCCGGCTGGGGCGGAGCGGGCGGCGTGCCCTCGTCCGGCGGCGGAGACGGCGCCGCTGGCTCATTCGGAGCGACCATCACCGTCTCCTGTACCGGCAAGCGGGCTAGACGAATCCTCTCCTTCGCCTGCGCGACCTGAAGCTCGAGGTCGGACTCGAGGCTCCGCCCCCGCTCGTCGAGCTCATCCAGTCGCTTCGACGCCTCGTTCGCGGCGCGACGGTCACCGCTCCGTACGGCAGCGCCGAGCTCCTGTAGCGCCGGCGCGCGGGCGCGTTCGACCTCCTCGAGCCGGGTGCGCGTCCGCCAGTTCGTCAGCGAGGTCTCGAGCCGGGTGCGCCACACCTCGGCCGCCGTCAGCGCGTGCTCGCGCCCGTCTGCGGCGAGCCGAGTCGACCGCTCCGGCAGCAGCCGGCCTTTCTGGCGCACGGCCTCGCGGAGCGCGCCGAACGCGAAGAGCGCCACGAGGAGCGTCGCGACGCCCCAGCCCCAGGCTCGGGCTGCGAAGAGCCCGACCGTGGCGCCGAGCGCAGCGCACCCGAGACACAGGAGGACGAACCGCGCCGGCACGCCGAACCAACGCGGCTCGAGCTGCTCGCGGACTACCGGCCCGGGGACCGACTCGCCGTCAGGACTGTCACCGTTCACGAGGGGTGTGTTCCCCTGCTTCGAGCGCCCGTAACGCCTCCGCTGCGCGCCGGCGGAGCGGGCCGACCTGCGCGCGGTAGTCGTCGTCCGAGACCTTTCCCGTGCGGTGGTCGAACTCGAGCTCCTTCAGCGCGTCGAGGGCGCGGTCGCGCTCCTCGGCGAGCGCGAGCCGCTGCCGCGCCTCTGGGGCTAGCTCGTCGAGCCGGTCGCTCGCGGGCGCCGGCTCACGGAGGAACGGGCGCGCGACGAACATGACGGCTACCACCGCAAAGGCGGCCGCGAGCGCGAGCCCCCAGTCCATTTACCCGCTCCGGCGCCGCGCGTGTCGGCGCCTCCACTCTTCGATGAGCTCCGTCGAGCCTACGCTCAGTCCGCTTCGGCGCCGCACAGGTCGGCGCCTCCGCTCTTTGATGAGCTCCGTCGAGCCTAGGCTCATGGTCAGATCCCGGCGGGAGCCGTACCCGCCGCATACCGCGCCGCCAGCCGGCGCTGCTCGACCGCGTCGGGCCACATCGCGACGAGCGCGCCGAAGACGAACAGGAAGCCGCCGGCCCAGATGAGGTTGATGAGCGGCTTCACGTAGAGCTTGAGGTCGATCGTGTCGCTCTTCGCGCTCAGGAGCGTGGCGGTCGAGAAGAAGTCGCCGAGCGTGCGTGGGTCGTGGTAGATCGACGCCTCGTTGGCGGGCCCGATCCCGGCGTCGTAGACGTTCATCCCGGGCGTGACCGTGAAGCTCTCGCCGGGGCCCGTCACGGTGACGACGGTGCGGAAGCCGGTGTAGTCCGGTCCCTTCACTCCGTACACCCTTCGGTACTTCGCGGTGTAGCCGGCGATCTCCATCGACTGCCCAGGCCGGAGGTGCCCGTCCTCGCGAATCGTCTGGTACGCGCTCGAGCCGGCGATCCCGATCGCGAGGAGGACGATCGCGGCGTGAACGATGTAGCCGCCGTAGCGACGGCGGTTGCGCGAGACGAGCCGGAAGATCCCGCCGGCCGCGGCGCGCCCGCGTACGAACTCGAGCACGATCGAGGCGATCACGAAGGCCGAGAACGTGTACGCAAGGAGCCCCGCCCACGAGCTCTCGAAGCCGAGGCCGAGCAGCACGCCTCCCGTGACGAGGCACACCGCGAACGGGATGAGGAACGTCTTGCCGAGCGAGCGGAGCGACGCCTTCCGCCACGCGACGAGCGGCCCGATCCCCATGAGCAGCAGGAGCGGGATCCCGAACGTGTGGAGGAAGAAGTCGTAGTACGGCTTCCCGACCGAGCGGGTCTGGCCGCGTACGGCCTCCGAGAGGACCGGGTAGAGGACGCCCCACAGGATCGTGAGCGCGAGGGCGACGAGTAGGAGGTTGTTGTAGAGGAACGTCGCCTCCCGCGAGACGAGCGACTCGAGTCGCGTCTTCGTCCGCAGGAGTGGGAGGCGTAGATAGATGAGCGCGACGGAGAAGACGACCATGAAAATCAGGAAGCCCATGAACCAGGCGCCGATCGGGCTCTGCGAGAACGAGTGAACCGAGTTGATGATCCCGGAGCGGGTGAGGAACGTCCCGAAGAGCGAGAGGTTGAACGCGAGCGCGACGAGCACCATGTTCCAGACCTTCAGCATCCCGCGCTTCTCCTGGATCATCACCGAGTGGAGGAACGCGGTCGCGGCGAGCCACGGCATGAGCGCGGCGTTCTCGACCGGATCCCAGGCGTAGTAGCCGCCCCAGCCGATCTCCGTGTACGCCCAGTGGGCGCCGAGGAGCTGGCCGACGCCGAGGAACGTCCACGCGGCGAGCGTCCAGCGGCGGGTGGCGACGATCCAGCGCTCGTCGGTACGGCCGGAGAGGAGCGCGCCCATCGCGAACGCGAACGGGACGGAGAGGCCGACGTAGCCGAGGTAGAGCATCGGCGGGTGGGCAAGCATGTACGGGTTCTGCAGGCTCGGCACCATGCCCGCGCCGTCGACGGGGGCGGGTTGCTGGTGGAACGGGCTCGAGACGAAGCAGAGCATGAAGGCGAAGAAGACGGCGATGAGCCCGAAGACGGGCACCGTCCAGGCCATGAGCTCGCGATGGCGGCGGTTGAGCCAGACGGCGAGCGCGGCGTAGCCGGTGAGGATGACGAGCCAGAGCAGGAGCGAGCCTTCCTGTCCTCCCCAGAACGCGGAGAGCGTGTACGGCAGCGGCAGGTCGTGGCTCGTGTGCTCGGCGACGTACGCGAACGTGAAGTCGTGGCGGGCGAGCGCGATGAGGAGGACGGCCGAGGCGAGGAGCGTCGCCGGGAATGCTGCGATGAGCGCGTTCTGCGCCGAGAGCGCGAGCCGGCGGCGCTTGCGCCAGGCGGCGTACGAGCCGGCGATAAGCGCGTACGCGATCAGGCCGAAGGCGAGGAGGAGCGCTGCACGCCCGAGCGGTGCCATTACTTAGGTCTTCGACGAGGCCGACGACGGCGCGTAATGGTCGGGGCACTTCGTGATGAGCGAGTCCCGCGTCGCGGCGAAGCGGCCGTGACGCATGACGCCCGCCACGGAGATGTCGCGTCCCGTCCGGAAGAGGCTAGGGACGCTGCCGCTGTAGCTGACGTCCACGCGTGCCGGCTTCTTGTCGCCGATGTCCTTCACGGCGAAGCGAAGGGTGTCGCCAACGTGCTGGACAGGGCCGACGACCTTGCCGACGAGTAGGACATTCCCCTTGGCCGTGCCGATCGTGCTCGGCGTCAGCTGGGCGACGCCGTTGCCGGCGAGCGCCGTGTAGACGACGAAGATCGCGAGTGCGGCCGCTACCGACAATGCGATCACGAGCCGAGCAGGACTGGCTCCCACGGCGGAATCCTAGCCCCAGTCGGTGAAGCCCAGCGTCGCTAGGCGGCGCGCTTGTCGGGCTCAGCCACCCGCTTCGCGGGCTCGCGGGCTGGGATCCGGTACCCGTGCTCGTGGCAGAGCGATCCGGGTGCGTCCTCGGTGAGGGCGTCGCAGTAGCCCTTGCCGTACGCCGCGCGGAGGAACGCCGCAACGACTTCGAGATTCCACTCGCTCACGTCGGCAGTCTCCCGCCAGAGGTCGGTGAGGCGGAGGTCGATGTCGAGCTCGAGAAGGTCAAGACGTGACGGGTGCTTGGGCATGCCCACAAAGTAGAAACAGGGTCGGACGGCATTCCGGCGCGCCTGTTCGCGCCGGCGGCGGCACGGTTTCGACACGAAGTTGCGCGCCCAGCGGCGCGATTCGCCGCGCATCCTTCGCTCCCCGTGGGTGGGTGGGGGTTTGGGACGGGAGTACAGAGTCTCGGCTCTCGTAAGCTGCCCGCGTGGGAGAGATCCGCTTCGGCCCCGCCGATCTGCCCAAGACGGAGAGCTTCGATGCGACGTTCGCCGCGCTCGCGGCCGAGGGCTACCGCGCGTGCGAGTTCGGCTTCGCTGGCGGCTTCTGGCTCGACTACGACACCGCCCCGCTCCTCGGCGAAGCCGCGGCCGCCTCCGACGTCGCGCTCTCCGTCCACGCGCCGCTCGCGGCGTTCATGGGGCACGCCGACCGCGGCAAGAAGTTCAAGATGGCGCTCGGGATGCTCGATCACACCGCCGGGCTCGCGAAGGCGTGCGGCGCGCAGCTGATCGTCTTCCACCCCGGCTTCCTCCTCGGCCGCGAGCGTGACCGGGCGATTGCCGACGTCGTCGACCAGCTCGGCGACCTCCGCGAACGGCTCGAGGCGAAAGACCGGCTCGTCCCGTTCGGCGTCGAGGTGATGGGCCGCGTGCGCGACCTCGGGACGGTCGGCGACGTCGTCGCGATCGCCGCCGCGGTCGACTTCGTCCGCCCCGTCCTCGACTTCGCGCACATGCACGCGACGAGCGACGGCGAGTTCCTCGAGGCCGACCGCTTTGCGGACGCGCTCGCTTCGGTCGACGCCGTCCTCGACGCGGGCGCGCCGTTCCACATCCACTTCAGCGACATCCAGTACGCGAACCGCAACGAGACGAAGCACCTCCCGTACGGCGAGGGAACGCTCCGCGCCGAGCCGCTGCGGGACGCGCTCGCTCGCTTCGACCGGCCCGCGACCGTGATCAGCGAGTCCCCCGACGCCGCCTCGACGCGGTTGATCGGGGACGTGCTCCTCCGGCGCGAATAGCATCGGTCCGATGCTTGATCCAAAGGTCTTCAAGGCGTACGACGTCCGTGGGATCTATCCGGACGAGCTCGACGAGACCGGCGCCGAGGCGATCGGCCGCGCGTACGTCGAGCAGTTCGAGCCCCGGAAGATCGCCGTCGGTCGCGACATGCGGCTTTCCTCGCCGACGATGCAGGAGGCCCTGATCCGCGGCGCGACGGCCGCCGGCTGCGACGTCCTCGACATCGGTCTCGTGGGAACGGAGATGGTCTATTACGCGGTCGGCTCGCTCGGACTCGAGGGCGGGATCATGGTCACCGCCTCGCACAACCCGAAAGAGTACACCGGCATGAAGCTCGTGCGGCGTGGGGCGCTCCCCGTCGGCGGCGAGTCGGGGCTCCTCGACGTTCGCGACCGCGCACTCGCAAGTGACAACTTGTCACAAGCGTTGTCAGCGCCTGGGTCGGTGGAGGCGCACGACATCTGGCCCGCGTACGTCGACCGCGTCCTCTCGTTCGTCGACACCGCGGCGATCAAGCCGCTCAAGGTCGTGATCGACGCCGCGAACGGGATGGCCGGAACGATGCTTCCGCCGGTTCTCGAGCACCTGCCGATCGAGGCGGTGCGCTGCTACTTCGAGCCCGACGGCTCGTTCCCGAACCACGAACCGAACCCGCTGCTCCCCGAGAACCGCGAGTTCATCATCAGCAAGACGCTCGAGGAGGGCGCCGACCTCGGCGTCGCTTTCGACGGCGACGCCGACCGCTGCTTCTTCGTCGACGACACCGGCGAGTTCGTCCCCGGCGACTTCGTCACCGCGCTCTTCGCCGAGATCTTCCTCGCCCGCGAACCCGGCGCGAAGGTCATCTACGACGTGCGCGCGAGCCACGCCGTACCCGACACGATCGGGCGCGCCGGCGGGGTCGCGCTCGTCAACCGCGTCGGTCACGCGTTCATAAAGGCGCGCATGCGCAAGGACGACGCCGTCTTCGCCGGCGAGGTGTCGGGCCACTACTACTTCCGCGACTTCAGCCAGGCCGACTCCGGCGTCATCCCCTTCCTCCTCATGCTCGAGTTCATCTCACAGAAGGGACGGAAGCTCTCGGAGATCCTCGCGCCGCTCCGCGGGCGCTACTTCATCACCGGCGAGCTCAACACGCCGGTCGCCGACGTCGCACTCAAGCTCCAGGAGCTGAAGGAGCGCTACGGGAAGGAAGGCACGGTCTCCCATCTCGACGGGCTGTCCGTCGACGCCGGCGACTGGCACTTCAACGTCCGCCCTTCGAACACCGAGCCGCTGCTGCGCCTCAACCTCGAGGCGACCTCGCAGGATCTGATGGAGCGCAAGCGAGACGAGGTGCTCGCCGTGATCCGCTCGTGAACGAGGAGTACGCGTTCTCTGTCCGGACGCGCGTCGCGTTCTCGGACACCGATGCGCAGGGGGTCGTCTATTACGGCCGCTACAACCCGTACTTCGACCTCGCGCGCGCCGAGTGGCTCCGCACGCTCGGCCTTCTTCACCGCGGCAGCGGCGAGGCCGAGTTCGTCATGCGCGCGAACGACGTCGAGTACTTCGCGCCGGCGCGCTTCGACGACGAGATCGAGATCCACGTCCGGGCGCGCTTCGGCCGCACGAGCATGACGTTCGAGTTCGCCGCCTTCAAGGTGCCGGAAGAGACGCTGCTCGTCACAGCGCACCAGACGCTCGTCTTCATCGACCGCGCGACGCGCCGGCCGATCCCGATCCCCGACGACTACCGGGAGCCCTTCGGTGTCGACTGACGCCGACGATCGCCTCCGTGACGCGGTCGCGGCACTCGCCACCCGTGACGACTGCTCGTGGGCCGGGATCTCCTTCGTCGAGGGAGACGAGCTCGTCCTCGGCCCGCAGGCCGGCGAGCCCGAGCCCGAGCGGCGCACGGCCGTGGCCGTCGTGTGGCGCGACACGCGCGTCGCCGAGCTCGCAGCCGACGGCACGGTCGAGACCGCGCACCTCGAGGCGGTCGCCGCCGACATCGCCGACCTCTGCCTCGTGGGCTGGGACACGAGCGGCGAGGAGTGGGTGCCCTAGGCTCTCAGCTCGGCGTCACGCGCCGCGCGTCGAACACGCCCTCGACGTTGCGGAGCGACGTGAGGAGGCCGCGCAGCGCCTTGACGTCGCCGACCTCGGCGACGTACCAGTTCCGCGCCATCTGATCCTCGACCGTCCCGCCGTAGGAGACGATGTTCGCGCCGTGCTCGGCGAACGTCCGCGCGACGTCCTCGAGGAGGCGCGGCCGGTCCCACGAGTCGACCGCGATCTGGACGCGGAAGCTCTGCGAGCCGCCGCCCTCCCACTCGACCGGCGTGAACCGTTCCGGGTTGCGGCGTAGCGCACGGACGTTCGGGCAGTCGCCGCGGTGGATCGTGATCCCCTTGCCGAGCGAGATGTAGCCGACGATGTCGTCGCCCGGCACCGGCGTGCAACAGCGCGCGAGCCGCACGAGCACGTCGTCGACGCCGATCACGTTGATCCCGTACGTGTTGCTGCCGGCCGCCTCGCGCGCACGCGGCTTCTTCACCGGCACGGTCTCCTGCGCGACCTCGCTCACCTTGAGCTGCTGGAGGACCTTCTCGACGATCTTCGACGCGAGGAGCTTCCCGGAGCCGAGCGCGATGTAGAAGTCCTCGGCCTTCTTGTAGCCCGACTCGCGGATCACGCCGGCGAGCACCGCCGACCCGGCGAGCTTCTTGTACGGGAGGTTCTGGTGCTTGAGAGCGTGCTCGAGCAGCTCGCGGCCCTTGGCCTCGAGATCCTCCTTCTGCTCACGCGAGAAGAACTGGCGGATCCGGTTGCGCGCCCGCGACGACGCGGCGATCGACATCCAGTCGCGGGACGGCCCGCGCGCGGCCGACTTCCCCGTCAGGATCTCGACCCGGTCGCCGCTGTGCAGGTGGTAGTGGAGCGGCACGATGCGGCCGTTGACCTTCGCGCCGACGGTGCGGTGCCCGACGTCGGTGTGGACCGCGTATGCGAAGTCGATCGGCGTCGCGCCCGCGGGGAGCGTCTTCACCTCGCCCTTCGGCGTGAAGACGAACACCTCCTCGTCGAAGAGGTCGGTGCGGAAGCTCTTGATGAACTCGGATGTGTCGGACTCGTCCGCGTGGATGTCCATGAGCGAGCGGACCCAGTCGTTCCACTCACTGTCGGCCGGCTTCGTAGAGCGGCGCCCGTCGCGGGTGTAGGCCCAGTGCGCGGCGACCCCGAGATCGGCGGTCTCGTGCATCTCGCGGGTGCGCACCTGGATCTCGAGCGGCCGCCCCTCCGGCCCGATCACGGTCGTGTGGAGTGAGCGGTAGCCGTTGAACTTCGGCATCGCGATGTAGTCCTTGAAGCGGCCCGGCATCGGCTTCCAGAGCGAATGGATGAGACCGAGCGCGCCGTAACAGTCGCGCGTCCCCTCCTCCCCGCCGCGCTCGACGATGACGCGCATCGCGGTGAGGTCGTAGATCTCGTTGAACTCGCGGCCCTTGCGCGTCATCTTGTCGTAGATCGAGTAGAAGTGCTTCGCGCGCCCGGAGATGTCGACGGGGATGTCGACCTTCTCGAGCTCGCGGCGCAGGACGTCGGCGGCCTCGGCGACGTGGCCCTCACGGTCGGCGCGGCGCTCGGCGACCATCGTCTTGATCTCCGCGTACTTGCGCGGATGGAGTGTCTGGAAGGAGAGATCCTCGAGCTCCCACTTGAGGGCGTGGATGCCGAGCCGGTGCGCAAGCGGCGCGTAGACCTCGAGCGCCTCCTTCGACTTCTGGATCTGCTTCTGCTTGCCGAGGTACTCGATCGTGCGGAGGTTGTGGAGACGGTCCGCGAGCTTGATGAGGATGACCCGGACGTCCTCCGCCATCGCGACGACCATCTTCCGGTAGTTCTCCGCCTCGGCCTGCTCGCGGGTCTGGAACTGAACGCGCGTGAGCTTCGTGACGCCGTCGACGAGCGCGGCGATCTCGGCGCCGAAGTCCTCGCGGATCGTGTCGAGGCTGACGTCGGTGTCCTCGACGACGTCGTGGAGAAGCGCTGCGGCGATCGTCTCCTCGTCGAGCCGGAGACCGACGCAGATCATCGCGACGCCGACGGGATGCGTGATGAACGGCTCGCCGGAGCGGCGCTGCTGGCCCTCGTGCGCAGCGGCGGCGACGCGGAAGGCGCGCGTTACGAGAGCGACTCCGAGGTCGCCGCTCTCGGCCCCTCGTTGGGCGTTGAGCTCGGTGAGCAGGCCCGCGAGGAGCTCCTCGTGCCTCTCACCCGCATCCACCGCTGTCACTTTCTCAGTGTACTCAGGCATCTTTCGCGCGAACCTCTGCGGAAGGAACGGCCGTTACAGGATCGAAGTGACGGCTCCCATGCTCACGTTTCGCCGGTTCCGCTCCCGCCGCGCGATGCTTCGGCTCGCGGCGGCGCTCG
Organism: Gaiellaceae bacterium; assembly: GCA_035532455.1. Classification (GTDB taxonomy): domain Bacteria; phylum Actinomycetota; class Thermoleophilia; order Gaiellales; family Gaiellaceae; genus Palsa-739. The sequence continues at coordinate 22,669 of DATKRA010000011.1, forward strand.
CTCAGTGCCTGAGCATCTCCGAGTAGACGACCCCCGCTCGCCTGTTACGCCGCCTGGGCGAGCGGCGGTGGGGCCGCCAGCAGCGCCCTGAACTGTGCGGACTCGAGCAGGTCGCGGCGGGCGCCGTCCTCGAGCCCGAGCTCGGCGAAGATCGCGGCTGCCTGGGTGTCGCGGGCGGCGGCGGGCTTCCGCCACTCGCCGGCGAGCCATTCGCGCAGCTCGAGATAGCGCGCCGCCGTCGGGAAGACGCGCCGGACGACGAGTTGCGGCGAGACCGTCCCGTTCCAGTGGTTCTCCTCGAGCCGGAACGCGACGTCGTAGCGGTCGTCGAGGCGAAACGAATCGAGGCGCGGGCCCTGACCGAACGCGATGGCGCTGCCGCCGTCACGGCCGGAGCGGCGGATGCGGAAGCGGAGGTGCTTGCCGTCGCCGACGGTTGCAAGATCGGCGACTCCGACACCGGCTGCGAGGAGCGTCGGGGCGGGGTTGCCGAGCCCGAACGGCGCGAGCCGTGCGAGCTCGGCGCAGAGGTCGAGGGACAGCTGCTCGTCGCGGCCGACGATCGCGTCGATGCGCGTGACGGGCTCGAGGTCGGATTCGTCGAGCGCGCCCTCTGCATGCCGCGCGAAGGCTGCGGCGAAGGCGTCGACGTTCTCGGCCTTGATGGACAAGCCGGCGGCAGCACGATGGCCACCCCAGCGGCCGAGAAGCTCGGAGCATGCTCCGAACGCGCCGTGGAGGTCGAAGGAGGGGATCGACCGGCCGGAGCCCTTCCAGTCGCGGTCGCCGCCGCTGCCGGCGATGAGGACGACCGGGCGGTTGTAGCGCTCGACGAGCCGCGAGGCGACGATCCCGATCACGCCTTCGTGCCAGTCTGCACCGGCGACGGCATACGCTCGCCGCGCGCGCTGCTCCGGCGTCCATCTCTCCACCTGAGCGATCGCCTCGCGGAGGATGCGCCCCTCGACGGCCTGGCGCTCCTTGTTCAGCTCCTCGAGGGAGTCGGCAAGACGGCGTGCCTCGTTCTCGTCGTCGGTGAGAAGGAGCTCGAGCGCCGCGCGCGGGTGGCCGAGCCGGCCGGCGGCGTTGAGGCGCGGGGCGAGCCGGAACCCGACGGAGCCCGCGTCGATGCTTGCCGGGTCGACGCCCGCGGCTCGCATGAGCGCTCGCAGACCCGGCTTCGTCGTGCGCGCGAGCGCGCGGAGACCTGCAATCGCGAGCGAGCGGTTCTCGTCCACGAGCGGGACGACGTCGGCGATTGTCGCGAGAGCGACGAGGTCGAGATGGCGCTTGGGGATCTCGGAGTCGACGCCGAAGAGCGCCTGCCCGAGCTTGTAGACCACGCCGGTGCCGCAGAGCTCCGGGAACGGATAGTCGGACGGCCGCGTCGCAACGACCGAGCACTCCGGCAGCTTCTCGCCAGGGCGATGATGGTCGGTGACGATGACCTCGAGGCCGCGGGCGGCTGCTTCCGCGACTTCGTCGGCGGCGGTGATCCCGCAGTCGACGGTGAGGACGAGTCCGCACCCGTCGTCGGCGAGCCGCACAAGCGTGCCGCTGCTGACGCCGTAGCCCTCGTCGAAGCGGCTCGGCAGGTGCCAGTCGACGTCGGCGCCGAGCTCGCGCAGCAGGAGGACGGCAAGGGCGGTCGCGGCGATCCCGTCGACGTCGTAGTCGCCGTGAACGCAGATCCGTTTGCCCGCGGCGATGGCAGCGCGCAGGCGCTCGCACGCGGCTTCCATGTCACCGAGGAGGAACGGATCGTGCGGCGGCTGCTCGCCCTCGAGGAAACGGCGCGCGTCGTCGGGATCGACATAGCCGCGGCGCGCGAGGACGGCGGCGGTGACAGCGGAAACCCCGAGCGCGCGCTCGAGCTCCGCCTGAGCGCCGGGCGGGCAGTCGGCGAGCGTCCAGGTGCCGTCGTGCATCACGCGATTCACGCTACGGAGAGGTGCGGACGGAATCGGCGTCCGGCCCTGTCCGCTGCGGACGGTTGTGGACGGATTGCCGGGAACTTGTGACTATCCCGACGCGAGGACGCGACGCGTTTCCGCGGCGATCACGAGCTCTTCGCGCGCCGGAACCACCTCGACGCGGAAGTCGCCGAGAAAGCGCAGACGCTCGACGATCCGCTCACGCAGCTCGCCGGCGTTCTCGCCGATCCCGCCGCTGAAGGCGAGCACGTCGATCCCGCCGCACGCCGCGACCATCGCGGCGATCGCGCCGGCGACGCGATGGACGAACACCGCCAGCGCGAGCGGTGAGGCCTCCCGCACGTCCCCCGAGCCACCGCCCGAGAGCGCGGCGAGGCCGGACTCATGCTCGAGCTGCTCTTCGATCTCGTCGAGGGTGAGCCTCCCGCGCAGGAGATAGACGAGCGCGACCGGATCGACCGAGCCCGAGCGCGTCGTCATCGGCACGCCCTCGAGCGGCGAGAACCCCATGGTCGTGTCGACCGAGCGGCCGTCGAGCACGGCGGTGACGGAGCTGCCGCCCCCGAGATGCGCGACGACGAGCCGCGGCACGCGCACCTGCGAGGCGACCCACTGGACGTTGATCCCGTGGAAGCCGTAGCGGTGGACTCCCCACTCCTCGCGCCAGCGCTCGGGGACTGCATATGTCGAAGCCTCCGGCGGCATGGTGCGATGGAAGGCCGTGTCGAAGACGGCCACATGCGGGACGTCGGGGAGCGCGGCACGCGCGCGGCGGAGCGCCTCGAGCGCCGGCGGATTGTGGAGCGGAGCGAGCTCCGACAGCTCCTCGATCGCCGCGACAACTGCGTCGTCGACGACCGCCGGCTCGGTGAAACGCAGGCCACCGTGGACGATCCGGTGGCCGACCGCGTCGGCCCGTGTGAAGTCCTCGACACGTTTTGCGGTTTCCCCGTGGACCAGATCGAGCTTGAGGCTGGTAGACCCTGCATTGACGACGAGCACGTCCACGAAGGGAGAATGGCATGACCGACGAGCAGCTCCGCGCAATCGACGCCTACTGGCGGGCGGCGAACTACCTCTCGGTCGGTCAGATCTACCTCCTCGACAACCCGCTCCTGCGCGAGCCACTGCGCGCGGAGCACGTCAAGCCGCGCCTGCTCGGGCACTGGGGAACGACCCCCGGACTCAACTTCCTCTACACGCACCTCGACCGCGCGATCCGCGAGCGCGACCTCGACGCCATCTTCGTCTGCGGCCCGGGACACGGCGGCCCGGCGGTCGTCGCGCAGGCCTACCTCGAAGGGACGTACAGCGAGCTCTACCCGCACATCGGCCGGGACGAGAACGGGCTGCGGGCGCTGTTCCGCCAGTTCTCGTTCCCCGGCGGGATCCCGAGCCACGCCGCGCCCGAGACGCCGGGCTCGATCCACGAGGGCGGCGAGCTCGGCTACGCGCTCTCGCACGCCTACGGCGCCGCGTTCGACGACCCCGGGCTCACCGTGGCGTGCGTCGTCGGCGACGGCGAGGCGGAGACGGGCCCGCTCGCGACGAGCTGGCACTCGAACAAGTTCTCCGACCCCGACCGCGACGGGCGCGTCCTGCCGATCCTCCATCTGAACGGCTACAAGATCGCCAACCCGACCGTCCTCGCGCGCATCCCCGAGGAGGAGCTCGCCTCGCTCTTGCGCGGGTACGGCCACGAGCCGCTCTTCTTCACGGCCGGCTTCGACGAGGAGGACGTCCTGTCGATCCACGCGCGCTTCGCGGAGCTCCTCGACCGGGCGCTCGACGACCGCCGCGCGATGCTCGTCTTCCGCACGCCGAAGGGCTGGACGGGGCCGCGCGTCGTCGACGGCGTGCAGGTCGAGGGGACGTGGCGGGCGCACCAGGTGCCGCTCGCCGAGGTACGGACCAACGCGGAGCACCGCGCGCAGCTCGAGGAGTGGATGCGCAGCTACCGGCCGGACGAGCTGTTCGACGAGCGCGGCGTTCTGCGCTCAGAGCTCGCGGCCGTCGCGCCCACCGGCGAGCGGCGGATGTCCGCGAACCCGAAGACGAACGGCGGCCTCGTCCTCCGCGACCTCGACTTGCCCGACTTCCGCGAGTTCGCCGTGGCGGTGGACGAGCCGGGCACGAAGACGGCCGAGGCGACGCGCGTGCTCGGCCGCTGGCTCGCGGAGGTCGTGCGCGCGAATCCCGACAACTTCCGCATCTTCGGCCCCGACGAGACGGCGTCGAACCGGCTCGGCGACGTGTTCACGGTGACCGACAAGCAGTGGGACGCCGCCGTCGAGCCGACCGACGAGTCGCTCGCACCGAGCGGCCGCGTCGTCGAGATGCTCTCCGAGCACCAGTGCCAGGGATGGCTCGAGGGCTACCTCCTCACGGGCCGGCACGGGCTGTTCAACTGCTACGAGGCGTTCATCCACATCGTGGACTCGATGTTCAACCAGCACGCGAAGTGGCTGAAGGTGACGCGCGGCATCCCCTGGCGGAGACCGATCGGCTCGCTCAACTACCTCCTCAGCTCGCACGTCTGGCGCCAGGATCACAACGGTTTCTCGCACCAGGATCCCGGCTTCATCGACCACGTCATGAACAAGAAGGCGGAGATCATCCGCGTCTACCTGCCGCCCGACGCGAACTGCCTTCTCTCGGTCGCCGACCACTGCCTGCGCAGCCGCCACTACGTGAACGTCATCGTCGCGGGGAAGCAGCCGGCACTCCAGTTCCTTGCGCTCGACGACGCGATCCTCCACTGCACCCGCGGGATCGGGATCTGGGAGTGGGCGTCATCGGGCGAGGGCGGCGAGCCGGACGTCGTGCTCGGCTGCGCGGGCGACGTGCCGACGCTCGAGACGCTCGCGGCGGCCGCGATCCTGCGGGAGCGGCTGCCCGAGCTGAACGTTCGCGTCGTCAACGTCGTCGACCTCATGCGCCTCCAGCCCGAGAGCGAGCATCCGCACGGGCTTTCCGACAGCGAGTTCGACTCCCTCTTCACCACCGACCGGCCCGTCGTCTTCGCCTACCACGGCTATCCGTGGCTCATCCACCGGCTCACGTACCGTCGCACGAACCACGACAACATCCACGTGCGCGGCTACAAGGAGGAAGGGACGACGACAACGCCGTTCGACATGGTGATGCTCAACGACCTCGACCGTTTCCACCTCGTGATCGACGTCATCGACCGCGTGCCTGGGCTCGGCGACCGCGCCGGCCATCTGCGGCAGGAGATGGAGGACGCGCGGCTGCGGGCGCGCCAGTACGCGCGCGAGAACGGCGAGGACGCGCCCGACGTGGCCGGCTGGCACTGGTGACGAAACTCGATCCGGCCGAACTCCGGCACGAGTTCCTGCTCGACCCGGACGTCGCGTTCCTCAATCACGGCTCGTTCGGCGCGTGCCCGCGGCCGGTGTTCGAGAGCTACCAGGCGTGGCAGCGTGAGCTCGAGCGGGAGCCGATCGACTTCCTCGACCGCCGCCTCCCGGCCCTCCTCGCCGACGCCCGTGGTGCTTTCGCCGCCTATCTCCACGCCGATGCATCCGACATCGCCTTCGTCCCGAACGCGACGACGGGCGTCAACCTTGCCGCCCGCTCGCTCCCGCTCGGGCAGGGCGACGAGATTCTCACGACCGATCTCGAGTACGGCGCCTGCGACTTCGCCTGGGAGTGGCTCTGCCGGCGCGCCGGCGCGCGGTACGTGCGAGCGCCGATTCCGCTCCCCCTCGAGAGCTCCGCCGACGTCGTCGAGGCACTCTTCGCGCACGCGACCGACCGCACGCGAGTCGTCTACCTGAGCCACATCACGTCCGGCACTGCGCTCGTGCTCCCTGTCGAGGAGATCGTCGCGCGCGCACGCGAGCGCGGCCTCGTGACGATCGTCGACGGCGCGCATGCACCCGCGCACGTGCCGGTCGACGTCGCCGCGCTCGGCGCCGACTTCTACGCCGGGAACGCGCACAAATGGCTCATGGCGCCGAAGGGCGCGGGCTTCCTCCACGTCCGGCCCGAGCACCAGGAGCGCGTCGACGCCGCGATCGTCAGCTGGGGCTACGCGGACGGCGCGACGTTCCAGGAGCGGATCGAGATGCAGGGCACCCGCGACCCTGCCGCGTGGCTCGCGGTCCCGGACGCGATCGCCTACCAGGCGGAGCGCGACTGGGACGCGGTGCGCGAGCGCTGCCGCGCCTCGACCCGCGAGGCGCGCGCCGAGCTGTGCGACGTCCTCGGCACCGAGCCGCTTGCGCCGGAGGAGATGCTCGGCCAGATGGCGAGCGTCCGGCTCCCGCGGCCCGACCCCGGGCTCCGCGACCGGCTCTTTGCGAACCACCGCGTCGAGATCCCCGTCACCGGCCCGAACGGCGATCTCCTCCGCATCTCGGTCGCCGCCTACACGACACGCGACGACGTCGACCGTTTACTAGCCGCCCTCGCTCGGGAGCTTGACGCCCAGCACGGTCAGCAGCACGAGTAGCGCCAGTCCGATCACCCAGTACGCGAGGACGCGGCGCGGGTGGCGAGACTCGCGCAACGAGCTGAGCGCGACCTTGCCCCAGAGCAGGACAAGTCCGACCGTCGCGGCGCCGCCGATGACGATCACCGGCGCCAGCGTGACCGCCTTCCCGAACGGCCAGGAGAAGCCCCAGGCCGTCAGTGCGACGAGCCCGACCACGGCCGCGAGGGCCAGCGGATAGCGGAGTGCACGCATGAGACGAGGGTACGCTGAGCCCGTGGAAGCAGCGGGGAACTACCAGTCCGGCGACGACTACGTCGTCGAGTTCCTCGGCTACCGCTTCTCCTTCAGCAGCCTCGATTTCGAGGAGCGGATCACGGCCGCCGCCGTCCGTCTCGAGCTCGTCCCCTCAGCCGAGCTCGACCCCGATGCGACCGCCGACCTCGTCGAGCTCGTGGAAAGCGACGCGATCACGGAGCCGCGCAGCGCCCTCGGTAAGTACCTCGTCGAGCACTGGGACGCGCTCGCGCTCGTCCGTGGTGAATCGCTCGTGTACTGGCTGAAGAAGCTCGTCTTCCGCGGCGCGTGGCTCGACCATCGCGTCAAGGAGGGGCTCCTCGAAGTCGACTGGGACGAGCAGAGCCTCGACTTCACGTACGCCGACACGAACGGCGGACGGGCCCTGCTCGAGCTCCTCCCCACGCCGAGCTGGCGCGAGCTCCAGTACCGCGGATGACCGTGCCGAAGTGGTACGCCCTCGCGCTGCCCGCGTACCTCGCCGCGCTGCTCGCGGTCGACACGCAGGTCGGCCACGGCGTCCAGATCGGGCTCGGGATCCTGACCTTCGGCGTGCTCGCCGCCGCGCTCCGGCCGCTCGCACCGCTCGCTCGCGCGCAGGCGCTCGGCGTCGTCGCCTTCGCGACGGTCGGGGAGGTGACGGGATCGCTCGTCTGGGGCGTCTACCACTACCGCCTGCACAACCTGCCGCTCTTCATCCCGCCGGCTCACGGGCTCGTCTATCTGAGCGGGCTCGCGCTCGCCCGGACGCTTCCGAAGCGGCCGCTCGTCTGGGCGGCGGCGCTCCTCGCCGCGGTCTGGGGGATCGCAGGGCTCACCGTCCTGCCGCGGCTCGACGTCGCCGGCGCGTTCGGCGTCCCGCTCCTGCTCGTCTTCCTCTGGCGCTCGCGCTGGCGCGCGACGTACGCGGGCGTGTTCCTCGTCGTCGCGGCGCTCGAGCTCTACGGGACGTCGATCGGGACATGGCGGTGGGCGACGACGCTACCCGGGCTCGGGATCCCCGACGGGAACCCGCCGAGCGGCGTCGCGAGCGGCTACGTGTGGTTCGACGTGATGGCGCTGCTCGTCGCGCCGTGGCTCGTCTACGTGGCGGGCGGGACGGTGAAGCCGAAGCTCTCGCTCTTCCCCGCCCCCGCGCGCAGCTCGATGCGGCGCAGCCAGCCGAGCGGGACGATGAGCGCGTCGGGCGCGTCGTCTCGCGGGTCGGCCACGTAGAGCGTGATCATCCCGAAGCCGGGCTCGGGGTCGATCCGGTCGAGCGTGAAGTGGGACGTGTCGGCAAGCTCGATCTCGACGAGCGGCTTCTCCACGCCCATGGCCTCCGCGAAGTTGCTGATCGCACGGTGGAGGCGCTCGACGAACGCCTCGTGCGGCAACTCGTTGACGGGTGTCCAGAGATCCGGCACGCGGTCAGAATAGGCGTGAATCCGGCTCCGCCGCGGCTCCGACGTGCGCGCGGCCGAGCCCGGTGATCGTGCGCCCGCGCGGCGTGCGCGCGATGAAGCCGAGCTGGAGGAGATACGGCTCGTAGACGTACTCGATCGTGTCGGGCTCCTCGCCGAGCGACGCGGCGAGCGTGTTGACACCGACCGGCCCGCCGTCGTACTTCTCGACGATCGTGCGGAGAAGGTCGCGGTCGAGCCGTTCGAGCCCCGCCGCGTCGACTTCGAGCAGGTCGAGAGCCTCCTGCGCGATTGCGGTCGTGATGGCGCCCTCGTGACGCACCTCGGCGACGTCGCGCACGCGGCGGAGGATGCGGTTCGCGACCCGCGGCGTGCCCCGCGCGCGGCTCGCGATCTCCTCGGCGGCATCCGCGGCGATCTCGACGCCGAGGATGCGGGCCGAGCGCGCGACGATCGCGGCGAGCTCGCCCGGCTCGTAGTAGTCGAGCCGGAACGTCATCCCGAAGCGGTCGCGCAGCGGCGAGGTGAGGAGCCCGGTGCGCGTCGTCGCGCCGACGAGCGTGAACGGCGGCAGGTCGAGCGTCAGCGTGCGCGCGGCCGTCCCCTGGCCCATGACGATGTCGAGCCGGAAGTCCTCGAGCGCCGGGTAGAGGATCTCCTCGGCGGCGCGGCCGAGCCGGTGGATCTCGTCGACGAAGACGACGTCGCGCGCGTCGACCGCCGTGAGGATCGCGGCGATGTCCTTCCGCTCGAGCGCCGGTCCCGCGACGGAGCGGATGCCGACTCCGAGCTCCTCGCGGATGATGTGGGCGAGGCTCGTCTTGCCGAGACCCGGCGGGCCGACGAGGAGGACGTGGTCGAGCGCCTCGCCTCTCCCCTTCGCCGCGTCGAGCGCAATCGCGAGCTGCTCCTTGACGCGCTGCTGGCCGACGAACTCGTCGAGGCGCCGCGGCCGGAGGCTCTGCTCGAGCTCGTCCTCGTCCTCGCGGACATCTGGGGTCAGGAACTGCGTGCTCATTTTCCGCTCCGGCGCCGGCCAAGCCGCCGCCTCCGCTCTTTGTTGAGCTCCGTCGAGCCTACGCTCATGCGGCTCTCTTCAACGCGAGCCGGACACGTTCCTCCGGCGAGAGCTCGTCGTCGACGTCGGCGAGCGCGCGCTCGGCGTCGAGGAGCGACCACCCGAGCTCGACGAGGGCGTCGCGCGCAACGACGTGCGCGTCGCCGGACTCGCTGGCCGATGCGAGCGTGGGATCGCCGAGCTTCTCCTTCAGCTCGAGCACGATCCGGTCGGCCGTCTTCTTGCCGACGCCGGGAATCGCCTGGAAACGCGCGGCGTCCTCACGCACGATCGCGCGACGCAGCTCGGTGGCGGGAGAGCCGGAGACGATCGCGAGCGCGACCTTCGGGCCGACGCCGCTGACGCTGAGCAGGTGGAGGAAGAGCTCGCGCTCCTCGCGGTCGGCGAAACCGTAGAGCTGCATCGTGTCCTCGCGGACGTGGAGGTACGTCTCGACCGTGATCTCCTCGGCCGTCTCGCCCTTGCGGACGGCGGCGGGCGTGGCGTGCACGAGGTACCCGACGCCGCCGACGTCGAGGATCAGCCCCTCGGGAGTGTTCGCGGCCGGCTTGCCGCGCAGGCGCGCGATCATAACCCAGCCGCCTCCAGCCGCAGCAGTGGCGGCGCCATCGTGTGGCAGATCGCGACCGCGAGCGCGTCGGCCGCGTGGTTCGGCGTCGGGATCTCCGCGAGGCCGAGGATCATCTTCACCATCCGCTGGATCTGCGCCTTGTCGGCGCGCCCGTGGCCGCAGATCGCCTGCTTGACGCTGGCGGGCGTGTACTCACGGCACGCGATGCCCGCGTTGGCGGCCGCGACGAGCACGGCGCCGCGCGCTTGCCCGACGGAGAGCGCGATGCGGGCGTCGGCGCCGACGTACGACTCCTCGAGAGCCACCGCATCCGGCGCGTGCTCGGAGATGAGTTCGGCCACTCCGTCGTAGATCGTCTTCAAACGAAGCGCGAGATCCTCTCCGGCGGGTGTCGACCAGCAGCCGTGGGCGATGCCCCTGAGGCGGCCTCCGCTTTCTTGGACGATTCCGTATCCGCAAGCAGCAGTCCCCGGATCGATGCCCACGACCTTCACGAGGGAAAGCTACGGACCCGGTCGGACGAATCCTGTTCGAGCGTGGCACGATCGGGCCCTTGGCCTCGACCTCTCCCCCTGCGTTGCCGCGCTGGTTCGGCCCCAGAGCCTGCCCGGATGATCCGGCCGTCTCGGCACTGATCGACCGCGTCGCGTGCGGGGCCTCGTGGGCGGACATCGGCGGTGCGTTCAACCTCAATCTGCGGATAGACGCCGAGCCGCCGCTTGTCCTCCGGGTGCATAGGCCGTGGATCCGGCGCGGCCGGGTAACGGGACTGCGGCGCTTGCGGGAGCGGCTCCAGCGGACGCAAGTCCACGTCGCTCGACCGCTTCCGATTGCCGGCTGCGACGTCCTGAGGGCCGCTGATCGTTGGGCTGAGCTCGAGGAGTTCATCGATCACGTCCAGCCACCGGCGGAAGAGGACTCCTACGTCCGCCTCTTCGAGGAGCTCGGACGCTTTCACAGTGCCCTGAACGCAGTCTGGGAGCCCGGTCCGCCTGAACCCCTCGACGACCACAAGACCTTCGCCCAACTGCGTTACTCGGTCGGCTTCACCCGCCGCAGACTCGGACCCCGCGGCGAGCCGGTCGTGCATCGGATGCGCCAACTAACCGGCGAGCTCTCCACGCTCCGGAAGGAAGTCGAACTGCCGTGCGCTCCTATTCATGGGGACTACAAGTTGGGCAATGCGGGAGAGCTGCCCGACGGCTCGTGGGCCACCTTCGACCTTGATTTCGCGCGGGTCAGGGAGCGGGTGTACGACATCGCGGCCAGCCTGAATCACGTCTCACAGACCGGCGAGTCGCTCGATCCACGACCGTTGCTCGACGCCTACGAGAGCACGGCTCCGGAACCGCTGACCCGCGACGAGCGCCGATGGCTCCCCGGCGCTCTGGCCCTTGTGCCCCTGCACTGGGCCGCCACCGCAGGGCTCGTGGGAAACGGTATCCACGAGGCCGAGAGCGCAATGACCTCCGCCGAGGCCTGGTGGTCGCGCCGGGCTGAACTGTCGTAGGCCGGGGCGCGGACGGCGCTAGCCGGCGACGAGCTCGAGCACGCGCTCGGGGATGTCGAAGTTCGCGTAGACGTCCTGGACGTCGTCGTCGTCCTCGAGCTGGTCGATGAGCCGGAGGATCTTCTTCGCCTCGCTCTCGTCCTCGACCGCGACGGTCGTCTTCGGCAGCATCGTCAGCTCCGCGGAATCGATCGCGAAGCCGGCTGCGGCGATCGCCTCGCGCACCGTGGCGAGCTGTTCCGCTGCGCACAGCACCTCGAAGGACGAGCCGTCACGGGCGACGTCGTCCGCCCCGCCCTCTGCGGCCGCGAGCGTGAGCTCGTCCTCGTCGACGCCGTCGGAGGGCACGAGGACGACGCCGCAGCGCTCGAACAGCCATGCGACTGCGCCCGAGCCACCGAGATTGCCGTCGTTCTTCGAGAAGATGTGACGCACCTCGGCCGCCGTGCGGTTCCGGTTGTCGGTCAGCGCCTCGACAATCACGGCGACGCCTGCCGGGCCGTAGCCCTCGTAGACGATCGTCTCGTAGGCCGCCGCGTCGGCGTCCGTGCCGGCGCCCTTCGCGATCGCGCGGTCGATGTTGTCCTTCGGCATCGAGGCGGCGCGCGCCTTCTCGACGGCGTTCTGGAGCGCGAGGTTCCCGGCCAGATCCGGCCCGCCGTCGCGCGCGGCGACGATGATCGCGCGCGTCAACTTGGAGAAGAGCTTGCCCCGCTTCGCGTCGGCGGCGCCCTTCTTGTGCTTGATCGACGACCACTTGCTATGCCCGGACACGGCTGTGCGTCTCCTCTCTCACGATGTTCAGGAACCGTTCGTGGACGCGCGTGTCGTCCGTCAGCTCGGGATGGAACGCGGCCGCGAGCAGTCGTCCCTCCCGCGCGAGCACGACATGGCCGTCGACCTCGGCGAGCACCTCGACGTCGGGGCCCGGCTCCTCGAGCCACGGTGCGCGGATGAAGACGGCGCGCAGTGGCTCGTCGCCGTCGCCGATGTCGAGGTCCGCCTCGAAGCTCTTCACCTGGCGGCCGAAGGCGTTGCGCTCGGTGCTCCAGTCGCCGAGACCGAGGTGGTCGCGGTCGAGGAGGATCATCCCGGCGCACGTGCCGAAGATCGGCCCGGCGAACGCACGCACCGCCTCGTCGAGGCCGTAGATCGACATCAGCCGCGAGATGGTGGTCGACTCGCCGCCGGGGATGATCAGGCCGTCGAGGCCGTCGAGCTGCGCGGGGAGCCGCACCTCGACCGGCTCCGCGCCGAGACGGCGCAAGACGGCGACGTGCTCGCGGAAGTTCCCCTGCACGGCGAGGACGCCGATCTTGAACGGCTTCTCCACGTCCCGATGGTAACGAGCGCTATTCGGCGGGCGTCTCGACGACGACCACGGCGTGCCTGTGGCCTTTCTTCCGCTTCCCGAGCATCCCGAGGAGGATGAGCCAGAAGCCGAGGATGCCGAAGGCGAGCGCCGGCGACCACGGGCTGATTTGCGACCCGAGCGACGTGCATGTCCCTAGGGGCGCGCCCAGCCCCGTACTGCTGCACTGCTGGCCGACCCCAAAGACTCCCTGGAGGAGCTGCGTCGGCGAGCCGATGAGGTAGTGGATGGTCGCGGCGAAGAAACCGATCGTCCCGTACACCGCCCAGCTCGACCGCTTCGTCCAGTGGCCGACGAACACGAAGAGAACGGCGAAGATCGAGATCGCCGCGAAGTCGCCGTCGCTCGTGTGGAACCACTTGAGAAGCGCGCCGCCGATCAGCGCGCCGCCGACCAAGTGGAGCCAGAAGACCGACGGCTTGTCGATGACGTTCCCGACGAGCAGGTAGAAGAGCCCGACGAACAGAGTGAGGAACGCGAACCAGTCCCCATGCCCCGACGTCAGCAGATCGACGAGGAAGAGCCAGAAGACGACAGCCGAGATTGCACGGATGAACGGGAACTTGAAATGCATCCGGTCGAATGATGCGGCGGCGAGGACGAGGATCCAGAAGAGCATTCGCGACCACGACCAGGTGCCGAGGTCGCCGTTGACGCCGTTCCAGCCCCACCACTCGAAGAGGTAGACGAGGAAGACGGCCCAGAGGATCACCGAGACGAACGCGAGGATCCCGGCGGCGATCCAGCGGTCCCGCAGGAGCAGCGTGTTCGCGATCCCGTAGACGACCGCGAGGTAGAGGAGCGCCCAGCCGGCGGTCGCAGCCTGGCCGTAGTTGCTCGCAAGGTAGGCGAGCCCGGCGCCCGCGCCGCCGAGGACGGTCAGCCCGCCCGTATAGACGAGGAACGACGAGCTAGTCCAGATCGGCTTGGTCTCGGCCCTGGCCACCGCGGAGATCATCTCGCGCCGGCCGGACGGAGTAAAGCCCGGCCGGTGGCAGCCACCGTTACGGAAAGGTCACGAGCTTTCCACGACGGGCAGCCCATCGGACTGCAGGTCAACGCTCCGACGGTGGACAGTTCGCCAGGAAGACGTAAGTGGCTGCCACCGGCCGCGGAGGCGCCCGGAGGATCGAACCCGCAGGTCTTCGGCTACCAGCCGCGAGTCTCGAGCAGTTCGCTCGGATCGAGCGTCTGCGTCGAGATTCCGACCATCGGCTCGCCGAGGCCGGCGGAGACCCGGGCGAGGACGTCCGCGTCCTGGAAGTGCGTCGTCGCCTCGACGATCGCCTCCGCGCGCCGCTTCGGGTCGCCCGACTTGAAGATGCCCGAGCCGACGAACACGCCGTCCGCGCCGAGCTGCATGCACAAAGCCGCGTCGGCCGGAGTGGCGATCCCGCCGGCCGTGAAGGTCACGACGGGAAGCTTCCCGTTCTCGGCCACCCACTTGACGAGCTCGTACGGCGCGCTGTGCTCCTTCGCCTCGGCGTACAGCTCCTCCTCGCGCAGCGCGCCGAGCTTCCGAATCGCGCCGAACACGGCCCGCATGTGCGTGACCGCGTTGACGATGTCGCCGGTGCCGGCTTCGCCCTTCGTCCGGATCATCGCCGCGCCCTCGGAGATGCGCCGCAGCGCCTCGCCGAGGTTCGTGCAGCCGCAGACGAACGGGACGGTGAACTGCCACTTGTCGACGTGATGCTCGAGGTCGGCGGGAGTCAGCACCTCCGACTCGTCGATGTAGTCGACCTCGAGTGCCTGGAGGATCTGCGCCTCGGCGAAGTGGCCGATGCGGCACTTCGCCATGACGGGGATCGTCACGGCCTCCTGGATCTCGGTGATCTTCTCCGGGTCGGACATGCGCGCGACCCCGCCGTCGCGGCGGATGTCGGCCGGGACGCGCTCGAGCGCCATGACGGCGACAGCTCCCGCGGCCTCGGCGATCTTCGCCTGCTCGGCGTCGACGACGTCCATGATCACGCCGCCCTTGAGCATCTCCGCGAGCCCGCTCTTGACGCGCATCGTCCCGTACTCGGCCATGTCCTGAGTGTAGCCGGGCGTCTGGTGATAGAACCGCTTCGTGGAACCGTGGTCTCGCGAGCGCAAGGGGAAGCTCGACGAGCTCGAGATCGACAGCGAGCTCCTGCGCGGCAACCCGCTCGGCGACCCGCACGTCCGGCCGCTCTGGGTCTACCTCCCGCCCGCGTACGAGGCCGAGCCCGACCGCGGCTTCCCGACGATCTACCTCATCCAGGGAATGACCGGGCAGCTCGACATGTGGCGCAACCGCACGGCGTTCCGCCCGAACACGCCCGAGAACGTCGACCGGCTCTTCGGCGACGAGGGCTGCCCGCCGGCGATCGTCGTCTTCGCCGACTGCTGGACGTCGTACGGCGGCTCGCAGTTCGTCGACTCGCCCGGGACGGGCCGCTATCTCGGCTACCTCTGCGACGAGATCGTCCCGTTCGTCGACTCCGCCTATCGGACGCTCGCGCAGGCTGCGCACCGCGGCCTGACCGGCAAGTCGAGCGGCGGCTACGGCGCGATGGTCGTGCCGATGCTGCGCCCCGACGTCTTCGGAGGGCTCGCCACTCACTCGGGCGACGCGCTCTTCGAGCTCTGCTACCTGCCCGAGTTCCGTGACGTGGCGCGGGCGCTCCGGGACTACTACGACGGCTCGTACGAGAACTTCTGGGAGGACTTCCGCTCGCGGCCGGCGTTCACGAAGAAGAAGGATCCCGAGCTCATCAACACGTACGCGATGGCGGCGTGCTACTCGGCGAACGAGGACGGCTCGGTCGACCTGCCGTTCGATCCCGCCACGGGAATGCTGCGCGACGAGGTCTGGCAGCGGTGGCTCGCGTGGGACCCGGTGCGGATGGCGCGCCGCCACGCCGACGCGCTCCGCGGCCTGAGGGCGATCTACATCGACGCCGGCAAGCGCGACGAGTACTTCCTCGACCTCGGCGCCGACGCCTTCCGCCGCGAGCTCGAGGCGCTCGGAATCACCGACGTCTTCTTCGAGCTGTTCGACGCGGGCCACGGCAGCATCGAGTATCGCTACCCGCTCGCGATCCGGTACCTCGCCGAGCGCCTGCAGTAGCCGTCGGTTCGCGACCTGCCCTCAGTCCGCCCAGCTCACCTCCGCGTCGTGCGGCCTGATCGTCGTCCCTTCGCCCGGATAGAGGATGCTCTCGTGTCCGTCCTGCCAGCGGACGAGATAGTGGAGATGCTCGTCGTCGCCGAGCACCGCGACGATCTCTCCGCTGCGCCCGGGGTCGCCGACGTGCCTGCCGCTCGTCGTGACGAGGTCTCCGGGCTCGACGTGCCTGCTCTCGAGCGTTCCAGTCATGGCCTCCGCCCCCTTTTCGATGGCCGCGATCCTTCGCCGTGCGGCGGGCGGCGGCATCGGTGAATGCCCCGATCCGAATGACGACCTCGTCGGCCTACGATCGAGCCATGTGGGACGTTCTCAGCTGGCACGACGGCACGCTCGCAATCGCGTGGTGGGCCGTGATCGTGCTCATCGTCGCCCTGCTCTCGATCGGCGGGAGCTCGGCGGCCAAGAAGCGGAAGTAACGCCGCCTCAGAAGCGGTACGAGTGCCGGCGGCTAAGGAACCAGCCGTGGTGGCTCGCGTTCTTGCAGGTGAGGCCCGACGAGCGTGACCAGCACTCGAAGCCGCCGCGGCTCCACGTCTTTCCGTACGCGATGACCTTCGAGCTCTTGATGATCGCGGTGTCGCCGTGGCACGTGAGGATGGCGCGCCCGCGGACGTTCATCGTGTAGCTGTCGCCCCAGTTGAGGTGGACGCATCCCGTCGGCCGGCGCGGCCGCGGCTTCAGGCCGCTCGCGATGTCGCAGCGGAGGCTCCGCGGCCCCATCCCGCTCGAATAGCCGCAGCCGATGTTGCCGGACGGCGTGAGGAAGGTGACGAACGTCGAGCCTTTCGCGTGGGCGGCGCCGGTCTGCGCGGCGGCAAGGATCGCGACTATGAGGAGCGCGCGCTTCACGCCGTCTTGAGGCCGACGGGACACGCGACGCCGGTTCCGCCGAGGCCGCAGTAGCCGTTCGGGTTCTTCGCGAGGTACTGCTGGTGGTAGTCCTCGGCGTAGTAGAACGGCCCCGCCTCCGCGATCTCCGTCTTGATCTCGCCGTAGCCAGCGTTCGCGAGTTCCCCCTGGAACATCGCCTTTGACGCATGAGCGGCTTCGAGGTCGTCGGGAGAGGAGAAGATCGCGGAGCGGTACTGCGTGCCGACGTCGTTGCCCTGGCGGTTGCCCTGCGTCGGATCGTGCCCCTCCCAGAAGAGGCGCAGGACGCTCTCGAGCGAGATCACGGCCGGGTCGAACACGACGAGCACGGCTTCGGTGTGGCCGGTCCGGCCAGAGCAGACCTCCTCGTACGTCGGGTTCGGCGTGTAGCCGCCCGAGTAGCCGACTGCGGTGGTGTAGACCCCGTCCGCCTTCCAGAACACGCGCTCGGCGCCCCAGAAGCAGCCCATGCCGACGACGAGCTGCTCCATCTGCTCGGGGAACGGCGGCTGGAGCGGCGTGCCGAGCACCTCGTGCCGCTCCGGCACGCGCATCGGCGTGTCGCGCCCGGGAAGCGCGTTCGCGGGCGAGACCATCTTGGTCATCTTCTCGAAGAGGAACACCCCTGCCAGCTTACGCACGCGGCTTTGTCTCACCAAGCTGCTCGGCGACGGAGCCGACGATCTCGCGGTCGGCCTTCTCCTGCAGTACCGCCTCGCGGCGTTGCACCCAGACCACGAAGGCGATGACCGCCAGCGCCCCGAGGGCGCCCAGCCCGACGTCGATCGCGGTGCTGAGGCGCTCGAGCACGTCGCCGAAGGCGTAGTAGCCAAGCCCGAAGGCGGTCGCCCACACGATCCCGCCGGCCGTGTTGAAGACGAGGAAGCGCTGCCAGCTCATCCGGTTCGTCCCCGCGAGGAACGCGGCGTACGTGCGGAGGATCGCGACGAAGCGCCCCCAGAACACGACCTTGCCGCCGTGGTGCCGGAAGAGCCAGATCCCGATCCGCAGTCGGCCCTCGTGGAGCCGGATCCGGTGCCCGTGGCGAACGAGGAGCTTCGCGCCGCCGTAACGGCCGAGCGCGAAGCCGATGTTGTCCCCGACGATCGCGCCGGCGGCGGCGAAGACGACCACCCAGCCGATCGTGAGGTGGTGTGTCGAGCCCGCATAGAGCGCAGCGGCGATCAGCGCCGTCTCCCCGGGCACCGGCAGGCCGAGGCTCTCGAGCAGGACGAGGACGAACACGACGGCGTAGCCGTACGAGGAGAGCCAGCCCTCGAGCGTGTGCGTCGAGACGAGGAAACCGATCACTCCGTACATACTCACCCCGCGCTTACCGTAAGGGGCTACGGTGAACCCGTGATCGAGGCGCGGGATCTCACGAAGGACTACGGCGAAAAGCGCGCCGTCGACGGCTTGAGCTTCACCGTGCAGCCGGGCATCGTCACCGGCTTCCTCGGGCCGAACGGCTCCGGCAAGTCGACGACGATGCGGCTCATCCTCGGCCTCGACGCTCCGACGCGAGGCGACGCGACGGTGAACGGGCGCCACTACCGCGACCACCCGGCGCCGCTGAGCGAGGTCGGGGCGCTCCTCGAAGCGCGCTCCGTCCACACCGGCCGCTCGGCGTACAACCACCTCCTCGCGCTCGCGCAAACGCACGGCTATCCGAAGCGGCGCGTGCTCGAGATGATCGACCTCGTCGGGCTCCACGAAGTCGCGCGGAAGCGCGCGGGGACGTTCTCGCTCGGGATGGGACAGCGGCTCGGCATCGCCGCCGCGCTCCTCGGCGACCCGAAGACGGTGCTCCTCGACGAGCCGGTCAACGGCCTCGATCCCGAAGGCATCCACTGGATCCGCAACCTCCTCAAAGGCCTCGCCGCCGAAGGCAAGACCGTCTTCGTCTCGTCGCACCTGATGAGCGAGATGGCGCTCACGGCCGACCACCTGATCGTGATCGGGCGCGGCAAGCTCATCGCCGACACGAGCGTCGACGACTTCGTCGCGAGCGCGTCGGAGAAGGTCGTGCTCGTCCGCTCCCCCGATCTCACGCGGCTTCGCGACGAGCTCGCGGGCCCGGGCGTCTCGTTCACGGACGGCGAGCGCGGCTCGATCGAGGTGCACGGCCTCACCGCCGAGCAGGTCGGCGACGCTGCCGCCGCCGCCGGCATCTCGCTCCATGAGCTGACGCCGCAGCAGGCGTCGCTCGAGGAGGCGTTCATGGATCTCACCCGCGACGAGGTCGAGTTCGGGGCTCAGCCCGAGAAGGTCGTCGCGTGAGCGCCGCCGCGCCGACCGTCCCGAAGCTCGAGGCGCCAGGCCGCGTCACGTTCCCGCGGGTCGTCCTCGCCGAGTGGACGAAATTCCGCAGCGTCCGCTCGACGGCGTGGACGCTCGGAATCGGGATCCTACTCACGACCCTCTTCCCGATCCTCTTCGCGACCGTGACGTCGTCGCACTGGGGACAGATGTCGCCGCACGAGCGCGCCAGCCGATCGCCGCTCGACATCGCGCTCGCCGGGGTCTTCGTCGCGCAGCTTGCGATCGCCGTCCTCGGCGTCCTCGTGATCAGCGCGGAGTACTCGACCGGCTCGGTCCGCTCGACATTCACGGCAGTGCCGAAGCGGCTGCCCGTCCTCTGGGCGAAGCTCGTCGACTACGCCGTCGTGTCCTTCGTGGTGCTCGTGCCGGCCGTGATCGTGAGCTTCTTCGCGAGCCAGGCGATCCTCGCGCGGCACGACATCCTCCAGATCTCCTTCACCGCGCCGGGCGTCGCCCGCTGCATGATCGGCGGCGCGCTCTACGTCGCGATGGTCGGCGTCTTCGCGCTCGCGCTCGGCGCGATCGTCCGGAACACGGCCGGCGGCATCGCGACGTTTGCCGGGATCTTCTTCGTGATCCCGCCGCTGATGAACCTCCTGCCGACGAGCTGGAACAACGCGATCAGCCAGTACCTGCCGAGCAACGCGGGACAGCAGATCTTCTCGCTCGACCACGCGCAGCACACGCTGACGCCGCTCGCGGGCGGCCTCGTCCTGGCTGGGTATTGCGCCGCCGCGATCGCCATCGCGGCGTTCCTGCTGCGTCGCCGCGACGTCTAGAGTCCGCGCCATGGACGTCTTCGACGCGGTGCAGGCGGCGCGCGAGGAGACGGGCGTGCCGGGAGTCGCGATCGGCGTGCTGGAGGACGGCGTCGAGCGGCACGAGGCGTACGGCGTGACGAGCATCGAGAACCCGCTCGAGGTGACGTCGGACACGCGTTTCCAGATCGGCTCGATCACGAAGACCTTCACCGGTACCGCCGTCACCGAGCTCGTGGCCCGGGGCGACATCGAGCTCGACCGGCCGGTGCGCGAGTACGTCCCCGAGCTCGTGCTCGCCGACGCCGACGCGACCGAGCGCGTCACGATGCGGCATCTCCTCGCCCATACCGGCGGCTGGTTCGGCGACTACTTCGACGACACCGGCTGGGGCGACGACGCGTTCGCGATCTACGTCGAGCGGATGCGCGACCTGCCCCAGCAGACGCCCGTCGGCGAGCTGTGGGCCTACAACAACTCCGGCTTCGTCCTCGCGGGAATCGTCGTCGAGCGCGTCACCGGCAAGCACGTCGAGGACGTGATCAAGGAGCTCGTCTTCGAGCCACTCGAGCTGGCATCCACGACGTTCTGGCCGTGGGAGGTGATGACCGAGCGGTTCGCCGTCGGTCACGTCGGCCTGGGAGACGAGCTGGCGGTGGCACGCCCGTGGCAGATCGGCCGCTACGCCGCCGCAGTCGGCGGGATCGCCTCGACCACGCCGGACCTCCTCCGCTACGCGCGCCTCCATCTCGACCCGCCGCCGGCACTCGCGCCGATGCAGGAGCCGCAGGCGCCTGCCGCGGAGGAGGGCGAGTGGGTCGGGCTCACCTGGTACGGGAACGATCGCTTCGGCTCGATCGGCCACGGCGGCGGCACGAACGGCCAGATCGCCTACCTCGCACTCGTACCCGAGCGCGGCTTCGCGCTCGCCCTGCTCACGAACCACTCCCCGTCCGGCGTGCAGGTGATGGACGCGATGCTCCGGGCGGCAGGGTTGGCGTCGGAGAACCCGCAGCCGCTCGAGGCCGTCGCGATGGACGAGTACGCCGGCACGTACGGGACGACGATCGACCGCATGACGCTCACGCCGCTGGAAGGAGCCCGAATCCGCGTCGATACCGAGTCGCTCGGCGGCTTTCCGAAGAAGGACTCGCCGCCGGGCCCGCAGCTCCCTCCGGCCGAGGCGTTCTTCTACACGCCGGACCGCTGGTACATCGACGACGGGCCTCTGAAAGGTGCGCGCGGCCACTTCATCCGCGGCGACGACGGCGCCGTGCGTTGGCTGCGCGCGGGTGGCCGCCTCTACAAGCCCCTGTAGAGAGAGCGGCCCGCCGCCCTCCCTACCATGGAGCGGTGAGCGCCGACGAGTCCCGGACGACGCGCGTCCTCATCGACGCCTACGCGCTCGGCTCGACCGCGGCGCGCGGGATCGCGCGCGGGCTGACGCACCTCCTCGGCGGCGAGGAGCGGGCGCGCGTGATCGTCCTCCTCGCGTGCGTGCTCGGGCTTGCGGGAGCGGACGCGGCGACGGTCGGCGCCTCGGCGACCGAGCTTCGCAAGGGGCTCAACATCACGAACACCGACATCGGGCTCCTCGTCAGCGTGACCGCGCTCGTCGGCGCCGTCGCGACGCTGCCGTTCGGCGTCCTCGCCGACCGCGTCAAGCGCACGACGACGCTCGGCTCCGTGATCTTCCTCTGGGCCGGCGCGATGCTCTGGAGCGCAGCGGTGCCGAACTTCCACCAGCTCCTGCTCGCGCGCCTCTGCCTCGGCGCGGTCGTCGCCGCCGCAGGCCCGCTCGCCGCGTCGCTCATCGGCGACTGGTTCGCCGCCTCCGAGCGCGGCCGGATCTACGGCTTCGTGCTCGCGGGGGAGTTGCTCGGAGCCGGCTTCGGCTTCGCGGTCACGGGGGACATCGCCGCGGTCTCGTGGATCGGCGGCTGGCGCGCCGCGTTCGTCGTCCTCGCCATCCCCGCGTTCGTCCTCGGCTGGTTCGTCCTGCGCTTGCGAGAGCCGGCGCGAGGCGGCAGCGGCGTCCTCGCGCACGCGACGAACCCGCTTCCGCCGGAGGCCGACGAGTCGCGCGAGACCGTAGCGCAGCTGCTCGCGCGCGAGCGTGGCATCGCGCCCGACGCGGAGCTCCTGACGGGCCGCGACATGCGGCGCGCGTCCTTCCCGGAGGCCGCGAGGTACGTGCTCCGCGTGCGCACGAACCTCCTCCTCATCGGAGCGACGGCGTGCGGCTACTACTTCCTCGCCGGCGTCCAGACGTTCGGCTCGGAGTTCATGCGCAAGCAGTACGGGATCGCCCAGCCGGTTGCGAACCTCCTCCTGCTCGGCGTCGGCGGCGGCGCCGTTCTCGGCGTCCTCTTCGGCGGCGCGGCCGGAGACTGGCTCCTCCGCCGGGGACGGCTGAACGGCCGAATCCTGACCGCCGTCGTCGGCGCTGCGGGGGCGACGCTCCTCTTCCTCCCCGCCCTGCTGACGGGAAGCGCCTTCACGGCTCTCCCCTACCTCGTCCTCGCCGTGCTCTTCCTCACGCTCCAGAACCCGGCGATCGCCGCAAGCCAGCTCGACATCATGCCGCCGGCCCTCTGGGGACGAGCCGAGTCGGTGCGGACGTTCCTCCGCTCGATCGCAATGGCGGTCGCGCCGCTCCTCTTCGGCGCGGTCTCGGATTACGTCTTCGGCGGCGGGCGCTCCGGGCTGCAGTGGACGTTCATCCTCATGCTCGTACCGCTCGGCGCGAGTGCGTGGCTGCTCTTCAAGGCGCGGCTGTCGTATCCGCAGGACGTCGCGACTGCGGCCGCCGTCGCGGAGGCTTCGGGCTACTCTCGGCAGATCGCCGATGACCACTGGTAACGCCTTCCTCGTCCTCTCCGCCTTTCTCGCGAGCGCCGTCGAGATGGTGGAGGCGCTCACGATCGTCCTCGCCTCGGCGCTTGCGCGCGGGTGGCGCTCGTCGCTCGCGGGAGTCGGCGCCGCGACGCTCGCGCTCGCCGCGATCACGGCCGCGCTCGGGCCGGCGCTGACGGCCATCCCGCTCAACGCTCTGCGCCTCGCGGTCGGCGCGCTCCTGCTCGTCTTCGGGCTGCAGTGGCTGCGGAAGGCGATCCTCCGCGCGAGCGGCTTCAAGGCTCTGCATGACGAGGATGCGATCTTCGCGCGCGAGCTCGCCGATGCCGAGGGAGCAGTGCACGTCGAGCGCGCCGGCCTCGACTGGTACGGCTTCGTCCTCTCGTTCAAGGGCGTCCTGCTCGAGGGGCTCGAGGTCGTCTTCATCGTCCTCACCTTCGGGAGCGCGCAGCACTCGATCCCGCTCGCCGCGGTCGGCGCCGCGGGTGCGGTCGTGCTCGTCGCGATTGTCGGCGTCGCGGTTCGCGCGCCGCTCGCGCGCGTGCCGGAGAACCTCATGAAGTTCACCGTCGGCGTGATGCTCACGACGTTCGGGATCTTCTGGTCGACCGAGGGCGCCGGCGCGCACTGGCCCGGCTCCGACGCGTCGCTCCTCGGCGTCCTCGGCTTCGTCGTCGTCTTCTCCGTCCTGCTCGTGCAGGTGCTGAAGCGGGAGAAGCTCGAGGCGGTAACGGCATGAAGTGGCTGCGCGGGTTCGGCCGTTTCTGGTGGGACTTCGTGATCGGCGACGACTGGCTCGCCGCCGTGCTCGTCGCAATCGCGATCGGAATCACCGCCGCCGTCGCGCACTCGCACCTCACCGCGTGGTGGCTCATGCCGGTCGCGGCGCTGCTCGTCCTCTGGCTCTCGCTGCGCCGCGCGATACGTTCTGCCTAACCCGGCGGGCCCGTAGCTCAGCTGGTTAGAGCAGCGGACTCATAATCCGTTGGTCCTTGGTTCGAATCCAAGCGGGCCCACTTCAATAGTCTCGGTGGAAGTCCGTACGATGCCGTCCGTGAATCGCCGATGCCGCCGCGTGCTCGCGCGGGCATCATGGAGGTGTGAAAGCAAGCGATACAACCGCGGCAAAGCGGGCCGCTGTTCGCGCCGAGCTCGAATCGCTGCGCTCGGAGTGGCGGGAGGCGCTGCTCGCCGCCCGTGACGCCCTGCAGGCGGAGGAGGGTTTCCTCCCCGCCGAGGAGCTCGCGGTCCGCGAGCGCCATCTGCGGGACGAATACGCCACGGCGGCGGCGGAACTGCGCCGGTTCGCGCTCGACGAGGGGATCTCGGCCGAACTCGCCGAGCCGTTCCTCCCCCGCGCACGCGCGCGCAGGGCCCTCGCGCTGCCGAAGTCCATCCAGGCGTGCGTCTTCGAGCTCGACGACGTGCTTGTCGCCAGCGGTGCGCTCCACCGCGAGGCCTGGGCACGCGCGTTCAACGAGCTGATGTCGTCTCGCTCCGAGACGGTGTACAGCCGCGAGATCGCGCCGGAGCCGTTCGACCCGAGCAAGGACTACGGAGAGCACATCGAGGGTCGGCCCCGGCTCGAGGGCGTTCGCGCCCTCCTCGCGAGTCGTGGCATCCGGCTCCCCGAAGGCGCACCGGACGACCCGCCGGGCGCCGAGACCGTCCACGGCATCGCGAACCGGAAGAGCGAGCGCCTCGGCGTGCTGCTCGAGCGAGACGGCGTGAGGGCTTTCGAGGGCGCGCGGCACTACCTCGAGATCGCCCGGGACGCGGGCATGAGCTGCGCCGTCGTTTCCGCGAGCGCGCACACGAACGAGATGCTCGAGCGGAGCGGCCTCTCGGAGTTCATCGATGCGCACATCGACGCCGGCGCGATCGAGAGCGGGCGCCTGCGGAATCCGCCGGCGCCGGACAGGCTGCTGGCCGCATGCCGCGTATTGGGCGTGGAACCGGGCCGCGTGGCGGCCTTCGAGACGAGCCGAGCAGGCGTCGAAGCCGCACTGGCCGCCGCCGTCGGCTACGTGATCGCCGTCGATCCGGGCGGCGATCCCGACAATCTGCGAAAACTCATGCGGGCAGGCGCGGGCCTCGCTGTCCCGGGCCTCGCGCAGCTGATCGAGCGCGCCGGCTGACCTAGGGCCGCTGCCCGTACCCGGGCGGCACGTGATACGTCGACCCGAGACCGCCCGACGGCCCCGACACTCCGTACGGATCGAGCGTGAACGCGTACGCGAAGTACGCGACCACGTTCACGCCCGGAATGAGGAACGCGAGCGTCCACCATGCGGTCCGACGGTGCTCGGTCGGGATCACGAGGATCAGCCAGAGATAGAAGACGAACGAGAGGAGCGGGATCAAGCCGAGGATGCAGAGCCATCCCGACCGCTTGACCGAGTGAAGCAGCACGATGTACGGACCGACGACCGGGATGAACGCCTCGCCGGGATGGACGACTCCGAGCCGGCTTCCGACCACGTACGCCGGGATGGAACCCACGATCCAGACGGCGATCGGGAAAAAGAGGAGGAGCGTCAGTGAGGGGGTCATGACTGCAGGATCCTACTCCGGGGTGCAGGATCCGCTGAGGCGGGGTAGTTCCCCTCCCGCGCGGGGTACCGCATCGGCGAGAATGGCAACGGTCATGAAGGTCTTCCAGCACGAGAAGCGTCTCCGCACCGCCGGCGGGCTGACCGTCACCGACATCACGGAGGACGTGCAGGGCGCCGTCCGCGAGAGCGGCGTCACCGACGGGATCGCGTGCATCTACTCCCCGCACACGACGTGCTGCGTGCGGGTCAACGAGATGGAGTCAGGCTTCCTCGAGGACTTCACGACCCTCCTGAAGCAGCTCGTTCCGCACGACACGTACTACGCGCACGACGACTTCGACCGGCGCACCGAGAACATCTGCCCGGAGGACATGGAGCAGGGCAACGGCCATTCGCACTGCATGGCGATGCTGCTCGGGACGGCCGGCGAGTCGGTGCCCGTGCGCGGGGGCGAGCTGCAGCTCGGCACGTGGCAGCGCGTCCTCTTCATCGAGCTCGACCGCGAGCGCGACCGGCGCTGGCTCGTCCAGGTCGTCGGCGCGTAGCGCGGGCTACGGCCCGAGCCCGGCGTCGAGCCGGTTCCCCGCAGGCGTCGGATTCACAGCGTGTGACTGGCCGACGTCGGTCGCTAGTGGCCGTTGAGGGAGAAGTGCATGTAGTCCTTCGTCGAGCCGGCCCAGAGTCCGCCCCAGCCCCAGCCGACGGTGGCGAACGTCCTACGATAGATCGCCGGCGTGACCATCCCCGGCCGCACGTTCGAGCGCTTGATGTACGAGCGCGCGGTCCTGTCCTCCGTCATCCCGCAGCCGACGTACGGGTTCTCGCGCGGGTCGAGGTCGATCGCCTCGCCGTACGCGTGCATCGACCACGTCGGCATCCGGCCGCCGGTGCACGGCGACGCCGCGGCCTGCCGGCACTCGAAGGAGGCAGTGAGGTCGCCGTTCGGGCGCGGATGCGGGCCGTACATCGCGTTGAACGACATCTCGCGGATCGGGAACCGCATCCTGTACAGCTTCCGGAGTACGCGGAGGACGGACACCGCCACGTCCCGGTTGACGACGATCTGTCCCATGTGCGTCGTGTGGTCGAAGCCGTAGTAGCGCGCCGTAACGACGCGGAGGTGCCGCCGCGAGACCGGGCAGCCGGGGTGCCACTCGCCCGAGGAGTGGAGCTCGTGCGCCTGCTCCCCCGTGAGGCGCGCGATGCCGGCTTTGCCGGTGCTTGCCGTGCTCGTCGCCGCTGCGACGGACATGAGAACGGCAGCGCAAGCGATGGCGGCGACCTTCATCGGCGGGCATGGTGCCACGGATCTCCTCACCTCGCCGGCGGCGGAGGCAGAGAATGCGCGGATGGTCACTGCGGAGGAGATCGCCGGCGTCGAGCTGTTCGCCGACCTCGAGCGGGACGTCCTCGAGCGGCTCGCCCAGGTCGTGGCGGACATCACGCTCATGCCCGGCGAGTTCGCCGTCCACGAAGGAGACGATCGCGCGCTCTTCGGCGTTCTCGAAGGACGCCTCGAGGTGCTGCGCGTCGCCGACGGCGCAGTCACCGTCATCGGCGAGCGGCTGCCCGGCAGCGTGATCGGGGAGCTGTCGATCGCCTTCGGGATGCTCCACCCCGCCGGCTTTCGCGCCACGGAGCCGACGCGCGTGTTCCGGCTCGAGCTCCACGACTACCAGGAGCTCGTCTCGTGGCTTCCCATCGTCGGGGAGCGCCTCACCGCGCTCGCGAACGACCGGCTCTCGGGGCCGAAAGGGCTCCAGGCCCGCGCGGCGGCACCGACCGCGTACCGGGCCGTCGTGCTGGGGCGCCGCCGCGATGCGGACTGCTCGGAGCTCCGGCGCTTCCTCGACCGGAACCAGGTTCCGTTCCGCTGGCTGCAACCCGACGTGCCCACGGAAGCCGCACATTGGGGAGATGACCTCCCGGACGAGGACGACCAGCCGGCGATCCGGATCGTCTCGAGCGACAAGGTCGTCGTCCGGCCGCAGCTCAGGCGGGTCGCCGAGCTGCTCGAGATCCCGACCGAGCCCGCGTCGGCGGAGTACGACACCGTGATCGTCGGCGCCGGGCCGGCGGGCCTCGCAGCTGCCGTGTACGGCGCGTCGGAGGGACTCCGGACGATCTCGATCGAGTGCGAGGCGCCCGGCGGCCAGGCCGGCACGTCATCGCGGATCGAGAACTACCTCGGCTTCCCTTCGGGCGTCTCCGGCGACTCGCTCTCCAGTCGCGCGCTGATGCAAGCGCGGCGACTCGGCGCGGAGATCGTCGTCACGCGGACGATCACGCGCATCGAGCCCGAGGCGCGCCGCGTCCACCTCGACGGCGGCGACATCCTCCGCGCGCGGACGATCATCCTCGCGTGCGGCGTCGCGTGGCGGCAGCTCGACGTCGAGGGCTTCGAGGAGCTCGCCGGAAAGGGGATCTTCTACGGCGCCGCGCGCAGCGAGGCCGCGAACACGCACGGGCTCGACGTCCACCTCATCGGCGCCGGGAACTCGGCCGGCCAGGCGGCGATGTTCTTCTCCTCACACGCGAAGCGCGTGACGATCCTCTACCGCGGCGACACGCTCGAGAAGAGCATGTCGCGGTACCTCGTCGAGCAGATCGCGACCCGGCCGAACATCGACGTCGTCTTCGAGACGGAGGTCGTGGCCGCGCACGGCGACGGCGCGCTCGAGTCGATCGACATCCGGAACGTCGCGAGCGGCGAGACCGCGACGGTCGAGTCGGGCGGCCTCTTCATCTTCATCGGCGCGGACGCGGTGACCCAGTGGCTCCCGCCGGAGATCGCGCTCGACGAGAAGGGCTACGTCCTCACCGGCCGGGACGTCGTCGCCGCGGAACGGTGGGAGCTCGACCGCGACCCGTACCTCCTCGAGACGAGCGTCCCCGGGATCTTCGCGTGCGGCGACGTGCGCTACGGGCCGGTGAAGCGCGTCGCAGCCGCGGTCGGCGAAGGGAGCATGGCCATCGCCTTCGTGCACCAGTACCTGAGAGAGGACGCATAGAGGGACTAAAGCTCCGGTCGCCGCCGGCTCTAGGCGCGAAGGTCGCGCCGTTCAAAGGCGAGCATCGCAACCGCGGTCAGCGCGAGAGTGATCAGCCCGAGAACAGCCAATCCTCGGAGGCCGATGCCGCGTGCGAGTGGGTCGTAGCCGGCGTAGTAGTGGAAGAGGGTGAGGTACTTGAGCCAGGCGATGGCGCCGACCAGCGGCGCGAAGCTGTTGACGAGCCAGCCGAGGATCGCGACGGCGGCAGCCCCTCCGACGGCGAGCGACCTTCGGCCGGTGCCGGCGGCGAGGACCAGTGCGACCGACCCGGTGGCAAGCCCGAAGAAGCCGAGCTGGACGGCGAGCGCAGTCATATGCCCGACCGTGATGCCGCCACCGCCGACGGCGACGCCGACGACCAGGCCGAGCCAAACTGCGAACGCCACGACGCACACGATGAGGGCGATTGCTGTCGCCTTGGCGGCGACAAGTCGTGAGCGCCGGATCGGATGGGCAAGCACGAGCGCGAGGATCCGATCCTCTTCCTCGCCTGCGGTGGCGGCCGCAGCTCCGGTGATCGCAAGAGCGGCGATCACGAGCGGGCCGTAGATCTCGGCGATCTCGCTGCGGAACCAGCCCGTGATCGTTCCGTAGTCGGCGCCGCCGAGCAGGTTGGCAACGCCGGTCGGCACGTTGAGCTTCCCGATCGTGTGTCCGACAGCGGGGAAGAGAGCTCCGACCGCAACCATCACCGCAATCAGTCCGATCGCCGCCGTCACGGTGCCGGTGCGCCGCAGGCGGAGCGTGATCCGGGTCGTCGCCCAGCTCACGCGGGAGCGTCCCGGTAGTAGCGCAGGAAGATCTCCTCGAGATCGTCCTCGCGGGGATGAATCGCCAGCACGTCGAAGGCAGCGACCGCCTTCACGACCGGGTCTGCGGATCCCTCGAAGCCGATCGTCACCGTGCGTCCGTTCACGTTCACCTCTTTCACGCCCGGGAGTCCCCGGAACTCGTCGGCGCCGACGGGCTGCGCGAACTCGATCTCGAGCCGCTGAACTGCGATTTTGCGAAGATTCTCGAGCGAGTCGACGACGACGAGCCGCCCTTGACGGAGGATCGCAAGGCGATCGGTGACGCGCTCGACCTCCGAGAGCGTGTGCGAGGAGAGGAAGACGGTGCGCCCCTGAGCGCGCACCTCGCGGAGCAGTGCGTGGAAGCTCTGCTGCACCAGCGGGTCGAGGCCGGCGATCGGCTCGTCGAGGATCAGCAGTTCCGGCTCGTGCATGAATGCCTGCACAAGGCCGAGCTTCTGCCGGTTGCCGGTCGAGAGCTCGTGGATCGGCCGGTCGAGCTCGGCGTCGAAGCGCTCGACGAGCGCGTCGCGCACGCGCCGGTCGACGCCGCCGCGAAGCTCTGCGAGGTAGTCGAGCACGACGCGGCCGGTGAGCTTCGGGTAGAGCGCCCAATCGCCGGGCAGGAACCCGACCCGGCGGCGGATCTCGAGACTTCCCTTGCTCGCGTCGAAGCCGAGGACCTGCGCCGAGCCCGACGTCGGCTTGATCAGGTCGAGGAGCAGGCGCATCGTCGTCGACTTGCCGGCCCCGTTCGGACCAAGGAATCCGAACACCTCGCCCCGACGAACCTCGAGGTCGAGGCCGAACAACCCGCGGCCGGAGCCGAAGTCCTTCGACAGCCCGCGCGTCACGATCACGGGATCCGTCATGGAAGACACACGTCCATCTGTCACTCCATCTTCGCTCGCCCAGGACGTTCCGCGTCCGCGAGCGCCCTGCGACGAGCGACTAGTGCGGCCGCGGCCACCGAGTGAGAGGCAGGGCGCTCGCACAAGCGACCGTCCGGAGGATCACTTCTTCGGCGCCTGAGGAGCGACGTTCCCGCGCTGATGCGTTGCCAATACCACAGGCTTCTCGCCGAGGGTCATGGGCGGCTTGACCCAGACGATCCAGCTATGAAACGGCTTCGGTCGCGGCATCTGGACAGGGCAACCCAGCTTGCAGCGCCCGCGCCGCCAGTGCCACGTCTCCGAGAAGACGACGACCGTCAGCGGCTCGTGTCTGTTCCGCGCGAAATGGGCCCGTGCTTGACAGGTGCCGTGGAGCGGAGGCGGTGTCGAGGTGGAGAGTCCGCCGAGCACGACGGGAATCGAGCAGCTCCTTGTTCCGCGGATCGAAGCCGGGAAGATCGACAACTGCGTGTCGGAGGCTCTGGCAGCTCGCACCGCGTGCAGGAGTTCGGTGCGGGCCGCTCCAGCGCTTCGCGCGGCGCGTTGCGGTGGACTCGTCGAGGACCCCGCGCAGGCGGTCAGCGCCAGACCGACGACGGCGATGCCGGCAGCAGCGATTGCTCCACGGATCTGAACCGTCATGCCGCGGGGGGATAGGTGTGAGACGGCGGTGCGTGGAGGACGACCGCCTTCGTTGCGAGCGGGTAGTAGAGATGGATCGTGAGTCGCGCGTTGACGTTGATCTGCCTCGGCAGGGAGACGACCATCGGCGTCTCCCTCAAGTCCTGAAGGCAGCCCCCGAGCCGGCTAGCCACGATGCGCATCCCCCGCGTGGTGCGATCGTCCGCGCGATAGCGGAGCCACGCGCCGCTCGGACGCCAGCTCCCAGCGACGAGATCGACGCGGATCGCATCTGGCCCGAGCACGGAGAGCTTGCCGGGGACATTCAGGCAGTTGCTGCTTCCCCAGGTCGCCAGGGCCAGCCGGCCACGCGACACGAAGAGCGGCAGCCGCCGAACGGAGGCGCCGCCGAGGGTTGCGCGGTCGGCCGGGGTGATGCGCAGCCGGTAAGTGGTCGAGGCGAGAGGGGTCGCCGACACCGACGGCGTGTGGGTGCTGCCCCCGCATCCGGCGAGAGCGAATCCCAGCCCGGCGAGCACGGCGAATAGACCGCGCCTCGTCATCGCGGACCCCTGCTCCACGCGTCGGCAATCGCGGGGGATGCCTTGAAGACACGGACGACGTTCCGGCCGTAGACGCGGTCGAGTTTCTCCTGCGCCTCGGCGACCTTGCGCGAAACACCGACCTCGAGATACCCGTCGACGCTCGGGCCGACGGAGTAGACCTTGATGCCTTCGGGCTTGAGGATCTGGAAGTTGAACGAGCGCTCGAGCCGCATCAGAGTGCGGAGGGTTCGCGGAGCGTCGTCGTGGATGACGTAGATGCCCGGGTGCGCGGCATTGAGCCGGTCGATCACCGACTGCGGAGCATGGGTCAGATAGACGATGACCTGGTTTGCTGCGTCGTCGACCTCTACGCCGGTGAAGCGATGAGCCGCGCCGGCAACTTTCTGGGCGTAGCCCGCCGCGGCGTCGAGCGCCTCCTGGTTGGCCGGCGTGCAGCCCGAGTCACAGCCGGGCACGACTGCGGTCGTCTTGTGCCCGTTGGGGTAGTTCGTCGTCTTCTCGGGGCAGTTCTGGAAGTTCTCTGTCCAGACTCGGGCCTGAAGGTTGTAGATCGCGACCCAGGCGCAGTCGTGCGTGTTGGAAGGTCGGTTCCACCCGTAATTGACCGGGCTCGTGTGCGGGAACGTGATGACCCAGGCCGGATAGCCGCCCCGTGGGAGGAGCACGTCTCGCACGGTCCAGAGCTTGACCGTCCTCTTGCCCTCCAGGTGTGGCCCGGCCGGCCAGCTTTGGTAGAGCGCAAGGAGCGTGTCGCGCGAGACGGCGGGGTGATAGCCGGGCAACGGCGTCATGAGAGTCACGCCCTCCGGCTGGTAGCGGAGCTCGCGAATCGCCGCACAGTTGACGCAGGAGTCCGTGCCCATCCCGGTCAATGCGTCGACCGTCTGCGACTCGACCCGCACGGTCATCGGGCCCGCCGGCCGGACGGAAGGAGGGCCGTCGTATTCGGTGTTGGGCACCTTGATCGGCGGATGGTGGTAGAGCGTGAGCACCCAGAACTTGCGGCTCGGATCGACGACAACCCGCGACGCTCCGGCGAGACCGGGAGCGATCTTCTGGGCCTGGCCGTACGTCATCAGCTCGGCCGCGTAGTCCTGGTCTCGCCAGGCCGGCGGCACGACCTGTTGCAGCGTCATCAAGTGAGCGCCTTTCGGGTCCGGCTTGCTGAGCGGGAACACGCCTTCGCGCAGGTCACGCCGGTACGCGGCGCGGTCGCAGATCAGCTTGCCGCTGCGCTCACAGGCGACGATCTTCTTGGTCATGGGGTTCGGCGGTCGAGTGTCCGCGGCCGCCTTGCTGGCACGGCCGCCACTCAGGCCCAGCCCGAGCGCGAGGGCTACCGCGGTGATGAGGACGGCAGCGAGAACGGGGAGCGCGAGCCTCACTTAGCCCTCCGACCGCTGCCGAAGCTGAACCGCTGCGGGCGCCCGAGTTTCGAGAAGTCGGGACTCTTCTTCGCGAGCGCAAAGTCGAGGACCCGCCCGCTCTTGCGGTCGATGGTGAAGCTTAGGACGGTTCCTCTCGGCGCTCTGGCGGCGCCGCCCATGTAGTAGGCGTTCTCGTCGACGAAGTGCCCGTGAAGGACGACGAAGTAGACCGGCCGGCTCGGGCTATCGACGCGATCGCCGCTCTGCGACGAAACCGCGAGCTGCCGCGTCGTCTTGACCCACTGCACCGCGATCGGACCCCGATCGCCGTTGGCCGCCGCCTGATACCGCGCGAGGACATAGACCCCACTCGGCACCCGACCACCGGGATGAAGGCTGTCCGCGGTGGAGAGAGACTTGCTCTGCACTGCCGGTAGATAGTCCCGCCCGCTGAGCGTGATCGATCGCGTCCAGGGAACATGAAAGGCGTACGCGAGGTGTCGCGGGCCAGTCACGTCGCGTGAGGGGGCGCCACCACCCCAGGTCACGGCAACGGCCGCGGTGATCGCCGCAGCCGCCGTCGCGCTCGCGCCGGCGACCACGGCAACCCGCAGAGAAGTCCAGGCGACTGTCGGCGGGCGAGGCCGCCACGGCGACTGGCGGCCGATCTCGCTCAGTAGATGCGCGTGATGGGTCTCCAACCGGCCGGGCGAGAGGTCACGAAGGGGTGGGATTGAAGGGCTAGGGCTCATTGGTCCGAAACTGGGTCTCCACCCTCTAGATGTCCGCGGCCCGGTTCGAGTTCCCGCAGCCGCGCGCGGGCGCGAGAGAGCCGCGAGCGGACCGTCCCGATCGGAAGACCGAGCGCGAGCGCGGCGTCCTCGTAACTCAGCTCCATCCAGGCGCAGAGGACGAAGACCTCCTGCTCGCGCTCGGGCAACTCGTGCAGCAGGTCAAGCGCTTGACGCATCAGTCGCTCGTCGTCGACGTGCTCGTCGGCCGCCGGCGAGAAGTCCGGCTCGGACTCTGCCTTGGGGAGGCGGCGAAGAGCGGCGGCGAAACGTCGCTCGGAACGGCGACGATTGCGTAGGACGTTGGCGGCGATGCCGTAGAGCCATGGCAGGACGTTGCCCTCGTCGAGTTCCTTGTCGCGCCTGCGCCAGGCCTCGAGGAAGACGATCGAGAGCAGATCGTCGGCAGCAGCCCAGTCGGCCGTGCTGCGGAAGAGGAAGTTGTAGATCGCCTTCGCGTGGCGCCTGAACAGCACACCGAACGCACCAGCGTCCCCCGCGCGGGCCCGTGCCCACAGGCTCGCGTCGGACGGGGCCATCACTTCCAGATGTCCGCTCCCACCAGCCGGGTTCCCGCTGGCATGCATAAGGTGAATCTAGGCCAGCTCGCGGGTTCGTACGTTGACCGTTTCCTGCTCGCGCTCAGGAAGACTCACAAACGAGGCAATTGCAGGGGAAACGTTGTCGATCTGACAACGAATGGAGGTAGGCGGAGCGAGTCCAAGGCGCTCAGTCGTAGTGCCGGAGCCGCGGCCAAAGGACCGGCCAAGGCGCGCTCGGCCTACAGAGGCTGACCGGGGTTCCCTGCTCGTCATTCTGCAGCCCCAGTCCGTTGTAGATCGTCGCGAGCCTCCGGCAGTGGTCGAACAGATAGGTACCCCCGATCACGAGAGCGCGAGTGTCGGTCGCCGGCGGCGGCCCCCAGAGCGCGAAGCCCGTCTGACCGCTGAAGGCATGGAGATGAGCGAGAAGCTGGACGGCCGCCGCCTCGCCGTAATTGCCCGTGAAGATCGCGGTGTGCGCGCGGTTCGGAATCGAGTCCCATGCACGGGACACCGTCGCCGCGAAGGCGGGCCATCCCACTTCCTCGCCGATATCCGGATTGATCTTCATCGGTGCGCTCCCCTGCAGCGAGCCGGCCGGAAGGAGCGGAAGCGCGATGTAGGCGCTGAACGCGGCGCTCACGACGACCGCCGCGACGAGCACCACCCTGCGGCCGCGCGTCCGGAGCCATTTAGCCGTCGGGACCGCGCCGAGCCCGAGCAGCGCCGGGTAGAAGCTCGCGAGGTAGTACGCCTTGCCGTTGCCCGCGATATAGAGCAGCCCGCATGCTGCGTACGCCCACGGCAGGAAGCGAAGAGCGCGCCACTCCGCCCGCCGGAAGGGCGCGAGGAGGCCGGCGACCCAGACCGGCACAAGGAGCGGGCTGACCATCACCAGTTGGAACGGGATGAACCCTGCGCGTCCGCCCTCCGCCGAACCGCCGATGTTGCTCGCCACGGTCAGTTGCGGCCAGCCGTGCAACTGTTGCCACACCGCGTACGGCGCGACGATCGCAATCGCCGCGACGACGCCGGCGAGAGCCCATGGTGAGCGGAGCGGCTGGCGCGGCCCGAGGACGAGCAGGGCTGCGACAGCAACGACACCGACGAACGCGACCTGCGGCTTCGCCTCGCAGCCGATCCCGGCGACGAGGCCGGCGGCTAGCAGCGACGGGCCGCCGCCGCGCCGGACGCCCCGGATGAGAAGCCAGAGGAAGGCGGTCGTCGAGAGCAGGTCGAAGGTTGTCGTCGTGACGAAGTGGCCGACTGCGAGCGCGAATCCCGACACCGCCGTGCAGCCGGCCGCCACGACTTGTGCCCGCGTCGCGCCCCCGACCTCCCGCGTGACGAGCGCTGCGAGCATCGTCGTCGCAGCAGAGGCGATCGCCGACGGCGCCCGCAGCAGCGTCAGCGAGGGATGGATCGAGTGCAAGGCCCAGGCGAGGAGCGGCACGAGCGGTGGCTGGTCGGGGTAGCCGAGCGCCGGATGGGATCCTGCGACGATGAAATAGAGCTCGTCGCGGTGGTAGCCGTACCGCCACGCGGTCGCGAGCAAGACGGCGAGTTGAGCCGCGGCGATCGCAGTTACCCACCGCGAGAGTCTCACCGGCCGACCCTACGCCCCGGCCCGGAGGTGCGGGAGGGAAAGCGACCTGCTGGTCGGGAACCGCCCACAGGGTTCCTACGTACACACTCTCCTGCCTTCACGACCGGACTCGAAAAGCCCCGGATGTGCAGGGACAACGTTTGTGTCTTTGACAACGGATGGAGGTAACGGGAGCACTTTGGAACCCCGCCGTCGACGCCGCGAGGCTGCTGAAGCTTGTCGAGCTACGTCACCGGGTTCTGCGTCAAGTGAGCCTCGGAGTTCGCGCAGCCCAGCCTCGCCGCAGGCTCA
>DATKRA010000012.1:0-2124 GCA_035532455.1 Gaiellaceae bacterium
GAGATACGCCTGGCGCTCGAGCACCGGGAACTGGGAACGGGCCTCCGCAAAGTCCATGGCGCGTAGCCTACGAGCAGTGCGTGTCTTGCTCGCCGACCCTCCGGCCTTCACGCCGCCGTACGACCACGAGCTCGCCGCCGCTCTCTCGCGCGCGGGAGCCGACGTAGACCTCGTCACTTCGCGCCTCCGCTTTGGCAAGGCCCCGACCCCGGACGGCTACCGGCGCCGGGAGCTCTTCTATCCCGTCACCTCGCGCGTGTTCGGGCGCTCGCGCCTGCGGCTTCCCTTCAAGGCTGCGGAGCACCCGCTTGGGCTCGCCGCGCTCCGGCGGATCGACGGGGACGTCCTCCACATGCAGTGGCTCCCGGCGCCGGAGATCGACGCCCGCCTCTTCCGTCCGCACCTTCCCTCGGTGTTCACCGCGCACGACCTCCTGCCGCGCCGCACGGCGCACAAGACCGCGCTCTGGCGGACGCTCTTCGACCGCTTCGACCGGATCGTCGTCCACAGCGAGAGCGGCCGCGAGACGCTCGCCGAGTTCGGCGTCGCCGAGGAGAAGCTCCGCGTCATCCCCCACCCCGTGTTCCCGAGCGATCCTTCGCGCACCGACGACGGTCACACGGTGCTCGCGTTCGGGATGATCCGGCCGTACAAGGGGCTCGGCGACGCGATCGAGGCCGTGCGGCGCGCCGGGCAGGCGCGGCTCCTGGTCGCCGGCGCGCCGCTCGAGCCGATCGAGCCGTACCGCACGTCTGCGGCCGGCATCGACGTCGAGTGGCGGATCGGGTACCTGTCGCCGGAGGAGACGAGCCAGGCGCTCGGGGACGCGACGGTGGCGATCTTCCCGTACAGGCCGGAGCTCGACCAGAGCGGCGCACTCCTGCAGGCCCTCGGAGCCGGTGTCCCCGCGATCGCGTACGACGTCGGCGGCATCGCGGAGCCGATCCGCCGTTACGGCGCCGGTCGCGTCGTTCCCGCCGGCGATGTCGCCGCCCTCGCCCTCGCGGTGCGCGAGCTCCTGTCCGACGCGGAGCAGCTCGAGCAGGCGCGCGCGGGCGCGCAGCATGCCCGCGAAGAATTGACATGGGACGCCGCGGCCGCGGCGCACCTCGCCGTGTACGAGGAGATCGTCTGATTTTCGGCCGCAAGCGCTTCGGCGACGTGATCGGCCGCCAGCTCGACGTGTTCGCCGAGGACGAGGCGGACGGTCTCCTGGCGGACGCCCAGGAGATGAAGCGCCGCTACGACGCGGCCGATCGCGACGAGGCCGAGGAGGCGTACGGCGACTACGTCGACGCAATCGACGCGGTGAAGGACGCGCTCGCGGACATGCGCGACCGCTTCGCCGCGACACTCGACGAAGACGCCGCCGAGCGGTACGAGCCCGCGTTCGAGGACGCGGCCAGGAGGCGATGGCGCTGGCTCGCATAGAGGACTACGCGCTGCTCGGCGACCTCCAGACCGCGGCGCTCGTCGAGCGCGGCGGCTCGATCGACTGGCTCTGCTTCCCGCGGTTCGACTCGGACGCGTGCTTCGCCGCGCTGCTCGGCGGGCCGGAGAACGGCCGCTGGCTCCTCGCTCCGACCGCGAAGGCGACCAGCACACGCCGTTACCTCCACGACACGCTCGTGCTCGAGACGACGTGGGAGACGGAGGACGGCTCCGTCGCGCGCGTGATCGACTTCATGCCGCCGCGCGGGAAGGCGCCCGACCTCGTCCGGATCGTCGAGGGCGTGCGCGGGCGCGTGGAGTTCCG
This sequence comes from Gaiellaceae bacterium, assembly GCA_035532455.1. Lineage (GTDB taxonomy): Bacteria > Actinomycetota > Thermoleophilia > Gaiellales > Gaiellaceae > Palsa-739. The sequence goes on from DATKRA010000012.1 coordinate 1,757, forward strand.
CTCGGAGCTGACGATCCGCTTCGGCTACGGACGCGTCGTGCCGTGGATGCGCAAGCGGACGCACGAGGAGGACACGCGCGTCGCGCTCGCCGGCCCGGACGCGCTCTGCTTCCGCACGCCGGCGACGACTCGCGGTGAGGACATGAGCACCGTCTCCGAGCTCGCCGTGGACGAGGGAGAGCGGGTTCCATTCGTGCTCACGTGGTTCCCGTCCAACGAGGACGTGCCCGCGCCGACCGACGCCGAAGTCGCGCTCGCCGAGACGGAGAGCTTCTGGCGGGAGTGGAGCGAGGCGTGCCCGCTCGACGTTCCGCCCGCGTGGGCAACCATCGTCCGCCGCTCCCTCATCGTCCTCAAGGCGCTGACGT
>DATKRA010000013.1:0-10608 GCA_035532455.1 Gaiellaceae bacterium
TGGTCGAGGAGTATCTCGCGCAACATGACGTTCAGCCGGTGACACGCGAGAAGCTGCGCTGGCTCCTCGGCAAGGCGGTCGCCGCGTTCGGAGACCGACCTTTGTGCGACCTGTCATCGCAGGAGATCGCGGCCTGGCGGATGACGATCCCGGCTGGCCATCGCTTCGAGGCGACCCAGGCGCTGCGTCAGGTCCTCGCCCGGGGTGTCGTCTGGGGGCTGATCGATGTCAACCCGGCGAAGGTCGGCGTCGACAACCCACAGCCGCGACGGAAGGAGCAACGACCATTCGAGTCTTGGGCGGAACTCGATGCGGTCGCGACACGGCTCGGGGCCCGCTACGGCCCGATGGTTGTCTTCGCCGCTGCAACCGGCCTGCGCCCCGGCGAATGGATCGCCCTCGAACGGCGGGACATCGACCCCGACGCACGAGTTGCCTACGTCCGACGTTCTTTCACGAAGGGCCGACTGAAGTGCACGAAGACCGAGGCCAGCATGCGCGCCGTCCCGCTGCAGACGATCGCGCTCGCTGCGCTCGCACAACTGCCGATGGGCCCGGCGGACGAGCTGCTGTTTCCGGCCGAGCACGGCGGCTACCTCGACCTGCACAACTTCCGCACTCGCCATTGGAAACCCGCCCAGCTCGCAGCCGGCATCAAACCGCTGCGCCGCGTCTACGATCTCCGGCACACCTTCGCGACCTTCTCCCTTCGTGCCGGCATCTCCACATTCGACCTCTCGCGCTACATGGGAGCCAGTCTGACCATGATCGACCGCCACTACGGCCACCTCGCCCGCGACGGACGCGAGCACGCGATCCAGCTCCTCGACACACTCGGCAGCACAGAAACGCACCCGTGGACGTTCGTGGACGCTACGTGGACGTCGCAAACGACGACCGGCGAGCATCCCGGCAGCGAAAAAGCGGCCTGACCAGGGAAGACACCGAAGCCCTCTGACGGACTCGAACCGTCGACCCCCTCCTTACCATGGAGGTGCTCTACCAACTGAGCTAAGAGGGCTGGAGGCGTCCCAGTGTAGCCCGCTCCTTGCTCGGCTCTCGCGCATGCGCCCGGCTACACTGCCACTCCCCCGGGGGTGTGCCCGAGCGGCCAAAGGGAACGGGCTGTAAACCCGTCGGCTCAGCCTACGGAGGTTCGAATCCTCCCGCCCCCATCGTGAGTTACGACGTCGCCATCATCGGTGGAGGGCCCGCAGGCTCGACTGCCGCCTACCGCCTGGCGACCGCGGGCGCTCGCGTGCTGCTCGTCGACAAGTCGACCTTCCCGCGCGACAAGCCGTGCGGCGGCGGCGTGACCGGGCGCGCGGCACGGCTTCTGCCGTTCTCGATCGAGCCCGTCGTCGAGGACACCGTGAGCCGGATGGATTGCGGGCTCCGCTACCGCCACCACATCTCGCGCACCGCGCGCAAGCCGATCGCGTACATGACGCAGCGCTCGCGGCTCGACCACTTCCTCCTCGAGAAGGCCGCCGAAGCCGGCGCCGAGGTGCGGGAGCGGACGAGCGCCGACGCGCGCGAGCTCGACGCGAGGATCGTCATCGGCGCGGACGGCTGCAACGGCTCGGCCGCGAAGCAGCTCGGCCTCGCCGGCGAGATCGCCCACGGCGTCGCGCTCGAGGCGAACTACCCGTGGGAGCCGCGTTTCGCCGGGGCGATGGTGCTCGAGATCGCGATCATCCACGGCGGCTACGGCTGGATCTTCCCGAAGGGCGACCACGTCAACGTCGGCGTCGGCGGCAACGAGGCGGAAGGGCCGAAGCTCCGCGCCGAGCTCAAGCGGATGTGTGAGGCGTACGGCGTCGATCCCGCCTCCGCGACCGGGACGCGCGGCTACCGGCTGCCGATGCGCGCCGCCGGGACGACGCTCGCGCGAGGCACGACCGCCGTGATCGGCGATGCGGCCGGTCTCGTCGATCCGTTCTCCGGCGACGGGATGTACGAGGCGTTCTACTCGGCGAAGCTCGTGAGCGAGGCGGCACTCGACGTGCTCGCCGGCCGTTCCGAAAATCTCGACAGCTATCAGCAGGCTGTCGAGCGGCGGATCGCGCCGCTGACCCGCGCCGGCTGGGGCGCGAAGGCGGCGTTCGAGCGGTTCCCGCACACGACGTACGCGCTCGCGCGGCTGCCGGTGACGTTCCGCGCGCTCGAGAAGCTCCTCACCGGCGACCTGCCCGAGCCGGCCGCCGCCCGCGGCGTCGAGAGGGCCGCGATCCGCGTCATCTACCGCGTCGCAAAGCTCGCCGCCTAAAGGAAACCGCCCCCGGCGCCGAAACTTCTGGCGTGGAGCTCAACGCCATTCTGAAGCAGGCGGTCGACCTCGGCGCGAGTGACATCCACCTGAAGGCCGGGCGGCCTCCCGTGCTGCGCCGCGACGGCGCGCTCGGCGACATGGAGAAGACGGAGGCTCTCACTCCGTGGGACATGGAGGACATCCTCACGACCATCTCGCGCCCCGACCAGATCGATGCTTTCCACGCGACGGGCGACCTCGACCTCGCCTACCAGGTCGCGGGGCTACCGCGTTTCCGCGTGAACGCGTTCCGCCAGCGCGAGCAGATCGGATTCGCCTTCCGGGTCATCTCGGCGATCATCCCGTCCTTCGACGAGCTCGGCATGCCGCCCGGAGTCGAGCGTCTCGCGAACGAGCCGCGTGGTCTCATCCTCGTCACAGGAGCGACCGGCTCGGGCAAGACGACGACGCTCGCCGCGGTGGTCGATCACATCAACCGCACGCGCCGCGACCACGTCTTGACGATCGAAGATCCCATCGAGATCGTCCACCAGGAGCAGCGCGGCGTGATCAGCCAGCGCGAAGTCGGGCTCGACACCGGATCGTTCGGCGAGGGACTGCGGCGCGCGCTGCGCCAGGACCCGGACGTCATCCTCATCGGCGAGCTCCGCGACTCCGAGACGGCGCAGGTCGCCCTGCAAGCCGCCGAGTCCGGTCACCTCGTGCTCTCGACGCTCCACACGGTGGACGCCGCCGAGTCGTGCGGACGCATCATCGAGTTCTTCCCGCCCGAGAAGCAGGAGGTGATCCGCTCGATCCTCGCCGGCGTGCTCCGCGGTGTCGTCAGCCAGCGGCTGCTGCCCCGCGTCGACGGCGGGCGTGTCCCGGCTGTCGAGGTGATGGTCACGAATACCCGCATCGCCGACCTCATTCGCGAAGGCCGTCCCGACGAGATCACCGATGCCGTCGCCGAGGGCGAGTTCTTCAACATGCAGACGTTCGCGCAGGCGCTGATCAAGCTCGTCATCTCCGGGGTCGTCGACCGGGAGACCGCCGCGAACGCCTCCACGAACCGCCACGACTTCCTCGTCATGCTCGAGCGGGCAGAGAAGCAGGCCCGCGTCGACGGCGCGGCGGTGCAGCCTGCCGAGCAGGCCGATGAGCCCGCAGACGATGAGCCCGCAGAGGACGCCACGACCCACGTGGGTTTGCGGGTGAAAGCCTGAGATGGACGTCGCCCTCGCCGCCTTCGCATTCGCACCCGGCCTCGCACTCGGGAGCTTCGTGAACGTCGTCGCGGCGCGCGTGCCGCTTCGGCGCTCACTCGTCTCGCCCGGCTCGGCATGCATGAGCTGCGGCCACGAGATCGGCTGGCGGGACAACGTCCCCGTTCTCTCGTGGCTCCTCCTGCGCGGGCGCTGCCGCCACTGCCAGGCCGCGATTCCGTGGCGCTATCCGGCAGTGGAGCTCGTGTCGGCGCTGCTCGTCGCCGGCTGCGCGTGGAGGTTCGGCCTCCACCCCGAGGCGCTCGTCGCCGCGGCTTTCTGCCTCGTCCTCGTCGCGATCTCGGCGACCGACATCGAGCACGGGATCATCCCCAACCGCATCGTCCTGCCCGCCGCCGCGGTCATCCTCGCGGCGCAGACCGCGATCCACCCGAGCCCGCAGTGGATCATCGGCGCACTCGGCGCGAGCGGCTTCCTCTTCGCCGCCGCGCTCATCGCGCCACGCGGGATGGGCATGGGCGACGTCAAGCTCGCGCTCGTGCTCGGCGCGATGCTCGGGAAGACCGTGGCCGTCGCGATGCTCCTCGGCCTGCTCGCCGCGATGGTGCCGGCGATCGTCCTCTTCATCCGTCTCGGCGTGGGCGCGAGGAAGGTCAAGCTCCCGTTCGGGCCGTTCCTCGCACTCGGCGCCGTCATTGCCCTCTTCGCCGGTCACGAGCTGCTCCAGGGCTACTGGACGCTCGTTCACCGTTAGAGGCGAGCGCTAACTTTCGCGGCCCGATATGCCGATGACTCGTTCGAGGGATCGAACCGTGAAATCGGCTGCCAGTGACTGAACATCAGACAAGCCTCCCACGCCTGCGGACTACGGCCGCGGAGTCGGACGGCGTCGGCGGCGGCCTGACGCCGTTCGGTGTCGCCCAGTCGGTCGAGCTGCTCGTCGACCTGATCGGAGCGACGAAGCTCGTCCCCGAAGACAGGCTCGCGGGTGCAGCCGACCGGGCTCGCCTGACGGGCTCCTTCGCGCGCGCGCTCGTCGAGGAGGGGATCGCGACCAGCGCGGGGATCGCTCACCGTCACGCCGTGCAGTTCCGGCTGCCGCTCATCGACTTCGCAACGACGCAGGTTGACGATCACGCCGTGCTCGCGATTCCGCTACGCGTGCTCGAGCGCGCCGTCGCGATGCCGTACGAGCTGGCTGACGGCGTCCTGCGCATTGCGGTCGCCGACCCGGGCGACGTGCAGGCGATCGACGAGCTGCGGCTCGCGACGCCGCATCAACTTGAGCTCGCGGTCGCGACGAGGGACGAGATCGTTGGGGAGCTCGGCCGCCGTGCGCGCGCCTCCACCGCCACCGCGGTCCCGACCGTCGTCGACGACGAGGAGTTCGAGTTCGATATGGCGCCGGAGATCGACCTCGAGGCCGACGACGGCTTGTCCGACGAGCCGCTCGTGCGGCTCGTCAACTCGATCCTGTTCAAGGCGGCCGAGGACGGGGCGTCGGACATTCACTTCGAGCCGCAGGAGGGCTCGCTGCTCGTGCGCTTCCGCATCGATGGAGTCCTACGCGAGATTCAGCGAGTGCCGAAGCAGACCGCCGTCGGCGTCATCACCCGCTTCAAGGTGCTCGCAAAGCTCGACATCGCCGAGCGCCGCAAGCCACAAGACGGGCGCATCTCGGTGAACGCAGCGGTCGCCGGGCGCAAGCTCGATGTTCGCGTCGTGACACTGCCGACCGTTTATGGAGAGTCGGCCGTCCTCCGACTCCTCGACCAGTCGAGCAAGCCGCCGACGATGGTTGAGCTCGGTCTCTCCGAGGCGATGCAGGCCCAGCTCGGCAAGATCGTCGACCGGCCGACGGGAGCGCTGCTCGTGACGGGCCCGACGGGCTCCGGCAAGACGACGTCGCTCTTCGCCGTCTTGACCGCGTTGAGCCGGCCGGAGATCAACCTCATCACGGTCGAAGACCCGGTCGAGTACCGCCTTCCCGGGGTCAAGCAGGTCCAGGTCAACCAGCGCGGCGGCGTGACCTTCGCGACGGCGCTCCGCGCGATCCTTCGGTCGGATCCCGATGTCGTGATGGTGGGCGAGATCCGGGACGGCGAGACCGCGAAGATCGCGATCGAGGCGGCTCTGACCGGCCACTTCGTCCTCTCGACGCTCCACACGAACGACGCCCCTAGCGCGTTGACGCGGCTGAACGAAATGGGCGTCGAGCCGTTCCTCACGGGAGCCGCGGTGACCGGCGTGCTCGCGCAGCGGCTCGCCCGGAAGCTCTGTACGCATTGCGCCGAGGCCTACGCACCGACGGCCGACGAGCTGGTTGCGGCCCGCGTCTCGCCCGACGTCGCCGCGGCGAGCGACGGAGCCGTGCTCTATCGCAAGCGCGGCTGTCCGCGTTGCGACATGACCGGGTACCGCGGCCGCATCGGGATCTTCCAGCTCCTGTCAATGACCGAGGATCTAGCCTCGCTCGCCGCCGGCAAGGCATCGCGCCAGGAGATCGAGCGCGCGGCGTTCGAGTCCGGGATGGGCACGCTGTGGGACGACGGGCTCGCAAAGATCATGGCAGGGCTGACGAGCCTCGAAGAGCTCGCGCGCGTCACGAGCTAGCGCGCGGTGACTCGGACGCGATCGACGCTGACATCGAGGACGCCTTTGGTGCCGTTTGCCGAGACGAAGAAGAGCTTTCCACGCTGAGCTGACGTCTCGCGCGACGCGCCCCGAGGCCCACGGGTGATCCTCAGTCCTGGGGCTCTGCGGACGTCGATGAGATCGGGCGGCTCGTACTGGACTCCGAAGATCGCGTTCTGCCGGATGATCGCGAACCGTCCGCTCGAAGGGTTGTTCCCTGCCGTGCCTGCGTAGACCGCGACGAGCGTGTAGCCGTCGCTGACGAGCCAGGCGTTCTTGACCTTGATCAGCGCCTCGTGCAGAGGCGGTGGGGTTCCCTTGGAAAGGATGTGCGGCGGAAAGCGATTTCCGGGGCGCCGCACGTACGTCTTTCCCGTCCCGAGATCGGCGACGGTCGATGCCGTGCCCGCCGTCACGCATGTCGGCGGAGACGGGACGCTTTGCCGGACGCTCCTGCCGCTCGGAACGCTGAACTCGACCGTCGGCTCCCCAATGCCGGCGTCGCACCAGTTCCGCCAGACCCAGGTGTGCACGACGCTGCTCCACGGCTTGAGCACAGCGCTCACATGCCACTCCGCCTTGACCGCCGTGCCGCCGGAGCCCTCGACCGTCAACCGGATCGTCGTCTTCAGCAAGCACGAGCGACGCCCCTCCATTGCGGTCACCCAGCCCGCGGTGAGCTTGACCGCGTTCTGGCGGTGGGTGGTTCGGGATACGAGCGCCTGCTCGAGGCCGTACCCCTCCGGTGAGCAGCGGGGGAGTGTCACGCTCGCCGCGGCGCCGCTTCCCAGCGCGGGCTTTCCGGCGGCATAGAGGACCGAGGCGAGAGCGACCAGCAGTACGAGCCGGCTCCCGACTGTCAATCGCTCTCGTCTCATGTCTTCGTCCTTCCCGCGCTCTATCTCGCGCTGACGGTGTTGGTGCTGAGGTTCAGCTTCATCGGGGCGCCCCGGCTCGTGCCGAGCTTGAGGGCTCCGGTCAGTGCCGTCGTCTCGACAGCGGCTCCCGTTGGGGCGTCGGCCGCGATCGTCAGCGGGCCGGTCGTGCCGGCGTCGACGATCTGCACGGTTTGCCTGCCGGCGCGCAGGTCCTGCCGGACGATGACGACCCGTCCCTGGGTCGGATCGTCGCCTGCAGACCCGGCGTAGACGGCGACGAGGTTGTAGCCGTTGCTGACGAGCCAGCCGTTCGTCTCGGTGAGAATCGAGGACGAGATCGGAACCGGCACGTTCGAGCCGAGGATGCCGGCTGGAATCGGATCGGGGGCGAACGCCGCCGTCGCGGCAGGCCCCGCCGGCGCGGTGGCGTCGATCGGTGCGGATGGCATGCGGTCTGCCATCGCGGCCGCCTTGTCCGCCGGGACGTTCACGTTGCCTCCGAGCCGAGGAGTCGACACGGGCGATGAGCCGGCAGCCGCCAGCGCGCTCAAGGCTCCGGCGAGACCGAGTACGACGAGTGCCGCCAGAAGCTTCACCGTGCGAGGACTGAGTGCGTTCTTGCGCATGATTGTTCTCTCCTTTCCGGTCAGCAGCCGGAGCCGAAGCAGACGAGGTTGGGGCCGACAAGACCGGAGTTCCTCGAGTTGAGGGCGTTCCAGCCTGCGGTGGCATCGAGTCCGCCCGCTGTCGCCGGGGACTCACCGGTCACGCCGTCGAAGAAGTAGTAGCCGCCCGGTCCGTTGGCATCCCAGTACTTGCGAATGACGGTCCACTGGTCGGCGCTTACCGTGTAGTAGATCTCCGGTAGAGGGAGGGCAATGCCGTGGAAGGAGACGTACGCGACGGCGCCGACGCTCCAGCCGTTGTTGCAGGAACCGTCGCTGCTTCCGGTCGTCGGGCAGCCGTCGACTGAGCCGTAGTCGTCGTAGATCGCCCAGCCTTGAGCCGTCGCCCCGTTGACGAGCTGCTTCGTGATCAGCTGCTTGTCGTAGCTGGGCTCCATGTCGCTGGCGGCGCCGGCGCCCTGGCTCATGTACCCGTGGGCCGCCTGGTAGTGCGCCAGATCCTCGGCCGTTTGTTCCTGGTCGTAGCCGGCATACCACGCATCCGTCGTGCTCATGCCCGCGCTCGACATGCGGTAGTTGCTGTTGCCGTACTCGATGATCACGCCGCCCTTGACGTGACAGTTGTGGTACCCGTCGGCGGCCCTCTCGAGGGCGAGGAGGATGCTCGCGTTCTTGAAGGTCGTGCCGCTGAAGTCGATGGTCCCGTCGTCGCCGCCCGACAACAGGCGTGCCGCGCCGAAGTCGACGAGCATGATGTCCGGCTGGTTGTCCGGCTGGTTCGTGGCGTAGACGCAACCGTCCGTGCCGGCGCCGCTCTCCAGGCCGGCCAAGGTCGAGCCATACATGTAGAACGCCTCAACGGGTGGGGGCGCCGTCGAGGCAAGCACTGGCTGAGCGGCGATGCCCACCAGCACGGCTCCGAGCGAGAGGAGCCATACGAACTTGCGAATGATCACGTCGATCTCCCTGGTTGCGGAGTTCGGAACTCGCTCCTCCCCATAACGGCGAGTGGGGTCTCCGGTTCAGGCGAACAATTCCGCGCGTGGCGGTGTGCCGGTATCGGCCGGAGGGCGTATTCGCCCCGGACTGGTGGCGGGAACGTTCGCTGTCTACTGCGCGCGGACTTCGCAGCCGAGGTAGAGCAGCGACTCCATCGCCTCGGTTACGAAGGCGGTTGCCTGGCCGACGTCGGCGAACGTGTACGGACCGGCTTGGGTCGACGGAGCGCCGCGCGGGAAGACCTCGGCCTCGACCAGGCAGGCGTCTCCGCGGTCGACAACGCGCAGGCGGGCGATCGAGCGGCCGTCGAGTTCCGCGTGGCGGACGAACAACTCGCGCTCTTCCGCAGCGAACGCGCTCACCGCGAGTCCTTGACCGCCTGCGCGACCCCAGCCCGGTCGAGGTAACCGTCCGAGCGGTACGCGATCTTCCCCGGCCGCGTGTAGACGATGAATCCCGGGTTCGGGAGGATCTGGCCCGACGGCAGGAGCGCCGTCAGCGGGCCGGCGACCGCGTCGTTGAGGACGTTGACGGAGACGAAGCCGGCATGGGCGGTCGCGGCTCCGGCGCGCGCTTCCTCGATCGTGCGCGAGTCGACCGGCGAGTCGGGGTTGTAGAACCCCGCGACGACGACCGGGTAGCGCTCGAGCGCGCTTCTGAGCGCGGCGGGGAGGAGCGGGTCGACCGTGGGCGGCACGACGTGGACGGGGTTGGACGGTGTCGATTGAGGCGCCGCAGGCGTCGTGGGGGTCGTCGGCGTCGAGCTGTGGCGGTGCAACACGAAGAAAGCCGAGCCGGCGAGCGCGATCACCAGTATTCCGACGAGGGAGACGATGCGTACCTGCGGGCTGATGGTCGTCGAAGGCATCGCAAGAGCTATCGGCCGCGAACCGAACGGGCTTTAGCCCACGGCGAGTTCTGCCGATCCCGAAGGTAACGAACAGGAAGGCATGCGGACACGCGCCCACAGCGAAGACGGTTTCCTCATGGTCGAGCTCGTCGCGGCCATGCTGATCCTCACAATCGCGCTGTTGGCGCTCATCGGGGCGTACAGCCTCGGTTACTTCTCCATCGGTTCGGCTGCACGGACCTCGTCGGTCGGCCTGATCGCGAACAACCAGCTCGAGCTCTACTCCTCGCTGCCGTACTCCTCGATCGGTCTCGACGCCACGACCCTCGCGTCCGTGAAGTCGAGCGACGCGAACTACAGCACGGACGAGAGCGCCCTGCCGGAAAGCGGCACGGACGTGACGATCACCGGTTGCGGCTCGTCTGCCCAGTGTCTGCCGGTGCAGACCGTCACCGGCGCCGACCACAAGTCGTACAAGGTCGAGACGTTCATCCGGCTCCTCCCCAATCCGAACGCCTCGACCCGCTCGGAGAAGGTCGCCACCGTCGTCATCCGGAACGCGAGCGCCTCCGGCTCGCCCAAAGTCCTGACGATGCAGACGGCCTTCGACACGGGCTCTCCGGTGTCGTCTCCGCCCGTGGTGGTCTTCTGCTCCTCCGGTCGCGGCGGATATGCGTGCGAATCGCTCCTCGCGGATCCGAAGGTCGTCTCGAACACGGTGCTCACGATCGTGGCCATGGACGACGGGCCGATCCAGACGTCCGGCTCGTCCGCGCCGACCGCGTTCCTCGACGGCATCCAGCAGCTCGGCGTCGCGACGAGCGCGACGAGCGGGTGGCCGCAGAATTACGTCGACACCTACGGCGGCTCGATGTCGGACAAGTACCAGACTCTCATCACGATCACGCTGCCGCAGGGCCTCACTGCCGGCAACTACACGGTTCTTGTCACCGCTCACGACTCCGATGGACCAGCCGCGGGCGACCCCGACCAGTGGTTCTGGCCGATCACCGTCTCTGCCAACGGCACGGTCACGGGCTAGATGGTTGATGCCACGATCTCGCGTGTCCGGGTCGCGATCTGGCACGCCTGGGCCGCGTAGGCCCCGGCTGCGCCCGGCGGAGCCGGCCTCCGCCGGGCCTGC
>DATKRA010000014.1:0-2964 GCA_035532455.1 Gaiellaceae bacterium
GCGCCCGCACCCCCGCCGGACTGCTCGCCCGCGTCACCGCCCGCATCCTCGCCCTCTGCGCCGCCATCAACCTCAACCAACGCCTCGGCCTGCCCAGCCGCGAACTCGCCGCGTACGCCGATTAACCGATCAACCATCTAGATGGTTGCATCAACCATCTAGACAGCCGACAGCTCGGCGAGCGCGCGCTCGGGCCCGAGCTCGAGCTGCCGCTCGGCCTCCGGGCCTCCGCCCTCGCGCGCCGCGCGCTCGCGCTGCCGCGCGTACTCCTGGCGGTCGAACGGCTCGCCGCTCCACTCCGAAGCCTCGCGCACCAGGCGCTGTACTTCCGCGGCGAGCTCGGCAGTGCGGCGCACCGACGTCGGCTGATCCATGACGCGCACCTCGAGCGTTCCGAGATCGGGCCGCGGCCTCGCATCCCACAGGCGGTTCGGCTTCCAGTCGTCCCAGCTACGCAACACGCCGGGCGTCCCGCCGCGCGGCATCTCGAGCAGGATCTGCGAGCGGATCGACCGCCAGCCGCTGTCAACACCGTCGTAGTACGGCGAGTTCGCCGACGCGGCGAGCAGCCGAGGCAGGCAGGGCACGAGCCCCTCGAACGTGCGGAGCATTGCGTCCTTCGGGACGGAGACGTGGACGTGCATGCCCGCGACGACCTGGCGGTTGAGGCTCGTGCCGTGCTTCCGCTCGAGTCGCTCGTACCGCTCCAGCGGAACGATCGGAACCGGCTCTCGCGCAGTCGGATGCGAGCCGACGGCGATGACCGCCAGGCCGTGGTCTGCGGCCCGCTCCGCAACCTCGTTGCGCAGTGCGCGCAGCTCCGTCTCGACCTCTTCCGCCGTCTCACAGACCGGCGTCGTGATCTCGACGAACGACTCGAACAGCTCAGGCAGGATCCGCTCCGTCGCCTCGCCGAACACACGCGACCAGCCGTCCCGAGCGGGAAGAAGCGTCTCCGCATCGACCAGCATCAGCTCCTCCTCCACCCCGAGGGACCAGGGTGCAGTCACGACTACTTGCCGCGGACGCCGTGGACGGGCCGGCCGGCGGCCTCCCACGCGTAGTACGACGCGCTCGGGCCGTAGTCGATCTCGTACCCGACGATGTGCGGGTTGCGGCCGACCTCCTTCGCGCGCTGCGCGTGGCGCAGGAGGTTCGGGTCGTCGCGTTCCTCCCAGACGAGCACGAGGTGCGCGGCGGTCATGAACTCGGCGACGAAGCTGCAATCGGGCGCGGGGCACGGGAACGGATCGGTGCGGACGCAGAACCAGCCGACGTGCTCGCGGCCGTCCTCCGTCCAGAGCTCCTCGGATACGTCGTGCTCGACTAATCCGGCTCCGCCGGGCTGGATCTCCTCCGGCCTCACTCGCGCAAAGGTAGCGCCGGTCCGTCGGCGGTCGTAGCGCCGGAACGCGTGAAGCAGCTAGATGAGCTGCACTCCGCGAGCTGATCGCTAAGGGAGGGCGCCCGCTCGTCAATCCGCCCTTGGCCGAGGACAACATCCTCGACTACCTCGCGTCGCTCGGTGAAGTCAGTCCGGCCGACGATCTGACGCTAGCGCAACGGACAGAGGGCGCCTACGCCGAGACGAGCAACTCGCGCCGCGAGCCCACGCCTCGTACGGGACTCCACTCAGGCTCTCCGAGCTCGACACCGTCCGGAAGCGACATCTGGATCGCCTCGAGCAGAGCCTCCTGCAGCTCCTCGACGCCGAAGCCCGAGGCGAAACAACCCGGCAACTCCCTGACCTCCGCCCAAAGACTCCCGTCGGCCTCCTCGTGCACCACCGCATGGAACGAGACGCGAGCCATCAGATCAATCCTGCCTGACGAAGGATCGCGCGTGCGAGCGCGCGGCTGTACTGCTGTCCCCGGTGACGTGGGAGCGTGATCGGTCGTTGTCCCCGCTTCGCCATCTTCACGTTGTGCTTCCCACCGATGGTTCGAACCCAGCCGTGCTGCTCGAGCAGCTTCTGCGCCGTTCGCTGATCGAGGGTCTTCGGGATCTCCACGGCCTCGCCGCGAGCCTGCAGACGGATCCGTTACCGAGGTGTCGCAACTTCGACTCGACTTCTCGGCACTAAGATCGAGTCATGGCGCAGCTTTCAGTCGGCGACGAGACGTTCGAGATCCACGAGCTTCCGTCCGGCGCGGGACGGCTTCCCTACACCCTTCGCATCCTGCTCGAGAACGTGCTCCGCATCGGCGGCGACGCCGGGGCTGTCAGCGACTGGGTCGCAACAGCGGAGCCGTCACAGGAGATCGCCTTCTTCCCGGGGCGCGTCCTGCTCCAGGACTTCACCGGCGTCCCCTGCGTGGTCGATCTCGCGGCGATGCGCAACGCGATGCGCGACCAGGGCGGCTCGCCGAGCGCGATCAACCCGCTCATCCCCGTCGAGCTCGTCATCGACCACTCCGTCCAGGTGGACGAGTTCGCGTCGCGGCTCGCGATCGGGCGCAACGTCGAGCTCGAGTTCGAGCGGAACTTCGAGCGGTACGCGTTCCTCCGCTGGGGACAGGGCGCGTTCGACAACTTCAAGGTCGTGCCGCCGAATACCGGCATCGTCCATCAGGTCAACCTCGAGTACCTCGCGCGGGTGGTCGAGGTGCGCGACGGCGTCGCCTTCCCCGACACCGTGATCGGCACCGACTCGCACACGACGATGATCAACGGCCTCGGCGTGCTCGGCTGGGGAGTCGGCGGGATCGAGGCCGAGGCGGCGATGCTCGGCGAGGCGCTCTCGATGCTCGTGCCGCAGGTCGTCGGCTTCCGGCTCACCGGCGCGCTGCGCGAGGGCGCGACCGCGACCGACCTCGTCCTCACCGTCACGGAGATCCTGCGGAAGACCGGCGTCGTCGGGAAGTTCGTCGAGTACTTCGGGCCGGGCCTCGGCTCGCTCGCCCTCGCCGACCGCGCGACGCTCGGGAACATGTCCCCCGAGTACGGCGCGACGTGCGGCTTCTT
>DATKRA010000015.1:0-25585 GCA_035532455.1 Gaiellaceae bacterium
CCGAGGCCCAGCGTCCCGGCCGCGAAGGCGACCGTCACGAGACCCAAGGGAAGGAGCCGTGACCCCACGCCCAAAGGTTCGTGACCGCATCGGACGGTCCTCCACGTCTACTAGGCTCGCGTCATGGAACTCACGTGGCTCGGACACTCCGCCTTCCGGCTCGACGCAGCCGGCAAGCGCATCTACATCGACCCTTTCCTCAACGGGAATCCGAAGTGCCCCGAGAGCGAAGTGACGCCGGAAAAGGTCGACATCGTCGCGATCACGCATGGTCACGGTGACCATGTGGGCGACACCGTCGCGCTCGCGCAAGAGCACGGCTGCACCGTCGTCGCGCAGGTCGAGCTCGCCGGCTGGCTCGGAAGCCAGGGCGTCGAGAACCTCATCGACCCGAACAAGGGCGGCACCGTCTCGGTCGACGACGTGCGCTTCACGTTGACGAACGCCTTCCACTCGAGCTCGTCGAACGACGGCGCGTACCTGGGCGAGCCGTGCGGCATCGTCGTGCGAGCCGAGGGGAAGAGCGTCTACTTCGCCGGCGACACGTGCGTCTTCGGCGACATGCAGCTCATCGGGCGGCTGTACAAGCCCGATCTCGCCGTCCTCCCGATCGGCGACCACTACACGATGGGGCCGGAGGAGGCCGCGCTCGCGCTCGAGCTACTCGGCGTGAAGCGCTGCGTGCCGTGCCACTGGGGGACGTTCCCGCCGCTCGTCGGCCGGCCCGAGACGCTGCAGGAGCTCGCGCCGGATGTGACCGTCGAGATGATCGCGCCGGGAGAGTCGGTGATGATATGAGGGAACGCTGGTGGGGAGCGAGCGGCCGGCAGGTGCCCGAGCTCGCGGTCGAGGGCGATCCGGCCGTGCCGGTCGAGGAGGCGCTCGTCGTCGGCTCGCCGCATGACCCGGACGAGATCCATTCGGCGTTCGAGGCCGGCACGCCGGTCGTCGTCCGGGCCTCGACGGCCGAGGACGTGCGCGCGGCGCTCGCGCGGCCCGAGGTGGCGTCCGTCCTCGTCCCCGCGGACCGAGACGACCTTCTCGACCTCGACCTAACGGAGCTGACGTATGGCGCGTGAGCCGGTCATCGCGACGTACTCGATCGCCGCGTGCGACCTCGAGGCGAAGCAGTGGGGCGTCGCGGTGCAGTCGAAGTTCCTCTCGGTCGGCTCGGTCGTCCCATGGGCGGAGCCGGAGGTCGGCGCGATCGCAACGCAGGCGTACGCGAACCCGCGCTACGGCCCGAACGGGCTGGCGCTTCTCCGCGAGGGGCAGAGCGCGGCGGAGGTTGTCGAGCGGCTCACCGCGGCGGACGACGGCCGCGACGCGCGGCAGCTCGGGGTCGTGGACGGCGAGGGGCGCAGCGCCAGCTGGACCGGCCCGGAATGCAACGAGTGGGCCGGGCACCGCAACGGCCCCTGCTACGCCGCGCAGGGGAACATCCTCGTCAGCGCCGAGACGGTCGACGCCATCGCAGAGACCTTCGAGTCGAACGCAGGGCTTCCGCTCACGCAGCGGCTGCTCGAGTGTCTCGCCGCCGCGCAGGCCGCGGGCGGCGACCGGCGCGGCCAGCAGTCCGCGTCGCTCCTCGTCGTCGAGCGCGGCGGCGGCTACGCGTCGCTGTCGGACATCCTGGTCGACCTCCGCGTCGAGGATCACGAGCGTCCGATCGAGGAGCTGCGCCGCATCTACGGCCTCCACCGGCGGCTGTTCGAGGTCTCCCCGCGCGAGGAGTGGCTGCCGCTCGAGGGCGAGCTCCGCGCCGAGGTGGACGAGCGCCTCGCGAAGGCCGGCCACGATTCGCTCGCGAGTTGGGCCGGAGTCGAGAACCTCGAGGAGCGGGTGGACGGGGAGGACGCGATCGACCCGGTCGTCCTCGATGCGCTGCGGGAAAACACATGAGCGACGGCTACGAGATCCTCACGCTCGACGAGGTCGAGACCGCGGAGCACGGCGGCAGCAACCTCATCCCCGTCCGCTACCTGCTCGGCTTCCGGCCGGCGGGCGTGAATGCGTGGATCGCCGACGCCGGCGGACAGCTCATCCCGCCGCACGAGGAGGACAGCGGCGACGAGGAGCTTTACGTCGTCGTGCGCGGCCGCGCGAGCTTCGTGGTCGGAGAGGAGACCCAAGACGCACCGGCCGGGTCGCTGATCTTCGTCCCGCCGCTCGTCCATCGCACCGCGACGGCGGAGGAGGACGGGACGATCGTCTTCGTCGTCGGCGCGACGGTCGGCGAGGCGTTCGACGGCGGCGGCTGGGATACGTTCGCGGTCGCGTACACGCTGCAGCGCACCGGCCGCATGGACGAGAGCCGTGCGGTGATGGAGAAGGCGATGGCCGACCGGCCCCACTCATGGGAGCTCCCGTACAACCTCGCGTGCCTCGAGGCGCTCGGCGGGCGCCCCGACCAGGCGATCGCCTCGCTCCGGCGCGCCCTCGAGATCAACCAGGAGGAGATCTACGACTACCTGCGCGAAGACAGCGACCTCGACAACATCCGCGACGACCCGCGCTTTCAGGAGCTGCTCAAGTGAACCTCGCGCACATCGACGACATCACGGGCATCGAGCTGGCGGACGGCTTCGTCTGGCGGCCCGTGCGGCGCCACTTCGGGATCAAGGCGTTCGGCGTCAACGCGTACACGCCGGGTGCGAGCGGCCAGATCGTGGAGGAGCACACCGAAGGGCAGCTCGAGCACGAGGAGATCTACCTCGTCCTCCGCGGCCGCGTGAAGTTCACGATCGACGGCAACGAGCACGAGCTCGGGCAGGGGCAGCTCGTCTGCGTCCGCGATACGTCACTCAAGCGCGCCGGCGTCGCGCTGACCGACGACGCAGCGGTGCTCGCCGTCGGCGGCAAGCCCGGCGAGGCGTTCGAGGTCTCCGCGTGGGAGACGTGGTTCGCGGCAGCGCCGCTCGCGGCGGCGAAGAAGTGGGACGAGGTGATCGCCCTCTACAACGAAGCGCTCGCCGAGCGACCGAACCATGCGGCGCTGCTCTACAACCTCGCGTGCATGGAAGCCCAGGCCGGGAAGACGGACGACGCGCTTGCGCATCTCCAGCGAGCCGTCGAGCTCCAGCCGGAGTTCGCCGAGAGCGCCGCGAACGACGAGGACTTCGCCTCGATCCGCGACGATCCGAGATTCCCGCACTGAACAACGTCTTCTGGCTCGGCGGGATGTCCGGCGTCGGGAAGACGACAGCCGCGCGCGCCTTGGCCCGCCGACACGATCTGCGCCTCTACTCCTTCGACGCTCACCAGTTCGAGCACGCTGCCCAGCTGCCGCCGGAGAGGAGAACGCTCGACGAGATCTGGGTCGACACGACCCCGGAGGAGCTCGCCGACTGGTTCGAGGAGCGCTGCCGGGAGCGCGTGCCTCTCGTCCTCGACGACCTGCGCGCCATCGACGACGAAGCGCCAATCTTCGTTGACGGCCCTCAAGCGTTGCCCGAGCTCGTCGCACCGCTGCTCCCATCGCGCGACCACGCGCTGTATGTGGTTGCCACCCGTGAGATGCAGGAGCCGCTCGTACGAGCACGAGGATCGGGCGTGGCAAGCAAGGTGCGGGATCCGGAACGAGCGGTCGCAAACCGGCTCGGGCGAGACGAGGAGCTCGTCCGCCGTCTCCGCACCAGTGCTGCCGCCCTCGGACTGCCGGTGATCGAGGTGTCCGACCTGACGGAGACGCTGCAGGCGATCCAACGACACTTCCAGCCGTTGCTCGTGGACTGGATCGATGGCCCGCACGGCGACGTGTCGGCTCGCAGGCGCGACGAAAACGACGCGCGCCTTCGGCAGTGGCGCTTCTTTATGGACTCGCTCGGAACCGAGCCGACCGGCGAGATCGATCTCGCGTGCGAATGCGATCGGCCCGGGTGCGAACTCCTCGTCCTCTCAGGACTGCCCGAAGCGGAGGCGGCACGCGAACGCGACGAGCTGCTCCTCTCTTCGGACCACTAGCTGTCGCCGGGGAGCCGCACGCCGGCGGCGAGCTCCCGCAACGCGGGAACGGGATCGGACTCCGGTCGCCCTACGAGCAGCACCGCGCCGTAGCCGTCCTCCCGCTTCAGCGCGTCGACGAAGAGCTGGAGTGCGACCGCGAGCGCGAAGGCCTTATGCGCTTTGTCGCCGCCGAACGGCACGACGTCGTCCTCCGCGGCGAGCCCCGCGACGACGTCTCCCCATGTCACCGCTGCCATCGAGACGTCCGCGACAACGGGGTCCCCTCCGCTTGACGGGATGCCGATCGAGAGCGGGCTCGTGCTCGCGAGCTTCGGGCCGCCGTCAGGATGGCCGAGCCGACGCGGGGACGTCGTCGTCAACAGCGACACGAGCCCGGCGTCGGCGAGCAGCCGCGTGTAGTGGGAGAGCATCCCGGTCGGGAACGTGTCCTCGCAGACGACGAGACGAATGTGCTCGGGCGGCTCCTGGATGCACCAGTGCGTCGCCGTGCGGAGGACGAGATAGCCGATCGCACCGTTCGCGCGATAGCGCCAGAAGCTGTCGGAGTCCTCCTCCGCGATCGGCGCCGCCTCGGGGTCGTAGCCCTCGAGCTGCTCTAGCCAGGGGATGCGCGCGTGGCCGTGACCGCTCTTGCCGCGCCGCTCCGCGTCGTCGAAGTGCTCCCACAACGATTCCGCGTCACCCTCGATGAAGCCCAGCGCCCGCAGACGCGCGAGGCCTTCCTCAGGCTGCATGGTGCCGGGTTGTGAACTCGAGCACCGGCCAGCCGCGCTCGGCCGCGATCCGCCGCAGCGCACGGTCCGGGTTCACGACGATGGGATGTCCGACGACCTCTAGGAACGGCAGATCGGTGTGGCTGTCGGAGTACGCGGTGCACTGCGCGAGGTCGTAGCCCTCGCTCGCGGCCAGGGCGCGCACGCAGTCGGCCTTCGCCTCCGCATGGAGGGAACGCTCTGGGCGGCCCGTGTACTTCCCGTCCTTCACCTCGATGACCGTGCCGAGCGCGCCGTCGAAGCCGAGATCCGCCGCGATCGCGTCGACGATCTCCTGGAGCGAGGCGGAGACGATGTACACCTTCTCGCCGCGATCGTGGTGCTGCTGCACGAGCTGGAGCGGCTCGGCGTAGACGAGCGGCCGGAGAATCGGCTCCATCGCCTCCGCGACGAGCTCGCGCAGCTCCTCGGGCGAGTAGCCGGCGAGAAGCCGCAGAGCGTCCTCCGCCGCACGCCTCACCGCTTCGTGACTCGCGCCGCGCGCGACGAAGAGGAGCTGCCAGCCCGCCGCGCGGAGCATCTGCCAGCGCGAGATGATGCCGCGCTTGCGGAACGGACCCGCGAGGGCGAGAGCCGACGAGCGCCGCAGCAGCGTCCGGTCGAGATCGAAGAAGGCGGCGCCGGCCACTCAGCCGACGAGCGGAAGCGCCTTGATGATGCCGGCCGGCTCGCGCCGGAGCGACTCGATCTCCTGCGCGATTGCGGCGATCGCGCGCGCCGACTCCGCGTCGGGCCGGGCGGAGACGATGGGCGCGCCCGCGTCGCCCTGCTCGCGCAGCACCGGGTCGAGCGGCACAGTCCCGAGAAGCGGCACGCCGAGATCGCGCGCGAGCTCCGCTCCACCGCCGCTCCCGAAGACGTCGCCGGACATGTTCTCGACGACGCCGAGGAGGCGCATGTTCGTCTTCTGCGCCATCGACGCAGCGCGGGCGGCGACGTCCTGCGCGAGCTTCTGCGGCGTCGTCACGACGACGACCTCGGCGCGCGGCAGCAGCTGGCCGAGCGAGATCGAGACGTCACCCGTGCCCGGCGGCATGTCGACGACGAGCGTGTCGATCTCGCCCCAGTGCACGTCGGTGAGGAACTGCTCGAGCGCGCGATGGAGCATCGGGCCGCGCCACATCACCGGCTCGTTCGATGTCTCGAGGAAGAAACCGATCGACATGAGCTTCAGGCCGTCCTTCACCGGCGGGACGATCATCTGGTCGACGGCGACCGGCTTCTGGTGGATGCCGAGGATGTGCGGGATCGAATGGCCGTAGATGTCGGCGTCGAGCAGCCCGACCTCGTGCCCGAGCTGCGAGAACGCAACGGCGAGGTTCGCGGAGAGCGACGACTTGCCCACTCCGCCCTTGCCGCTTGCGACCGCGATCACGCGGCAGTCGGCGGGGATGCGGATCACGCCCTCGTCGGCCGGCGCGCCGCCGCGGAGCTTCTGCGTCAGCGCCTGCCGCTCCTCGGGCGTCATCACGTCGAAGGAGAGCTCGACGCCGGTCACTCCCGGCACGCCCGCGAGCGCCTGCTCGACCTGCGTCTCGAACGAGCCGCGGAGCGGGCAGCCGGCGATCGTCAGGACGATCGTGAGCGCGACGAGGCCGTCGTGGATCTCGAGATCGCGCACCATGTCGAGCTCCGTCACCGGCCGCCGGAGCTCGGGGTCGATCACCTGCTCGAGCGCCTTGAGGACGACTTCGCGGGAAGGCTCCATGAGGCGAGCGTAACGGCTACGTAGCAGGAGCGGACGCGGCGGCGGCGAAGCCGCCCGGGATGGCCTGGCATTCCAGCGACGGTTGGTCCGGCGTCGACGAGCCCACGACCGTGATGCGCGCGCCGCCGGCGGCACGCCGCACCCGCGCGTGGCCTGCGTGGGTGCTCCCGACGCTTGCGTTCCTCTGCGGCGCGCTCGTCAGCGCGGCGGTATTCACGATCGGCTGGCGTCACCAGACACAGCAGAACGCCGCCGTCCAGAGCGCCCTCGCAACAGCCATGGCACACAACCACAAGCTCGCCGGCTCGCTCTCTGCGGCTCGCGCAACGGTCGCGCGGGACGAGCACATCGCCACGAGAGCGCGCGCGGCGGTCAGGGCGGCTCGGGCCTCCGGCGCCACGATCGCGGCTCAGGCGGGCGCGGCGGAGACCGGCGCGGCATCAGTCTCGAGCAGCGCGACTGCGATGTCGTCGGCAGCCGGGAAGATTGCGACCGAGCTCAGGACGCTGACCACGTATCTAACGACGACCCCGTCCGGGCAGCTCGACGCCGGCTACATCGAAAACCAGACCGCGTACCTCGCCCGGCAGGTCGACGCGCTGCAGTCGAACAGCGGGACGGTGACGACCGCGGCGGCGAACTTCGACGCCGCGATCCGGAAGCTCGGGCGTCTCGCGTCGGTCCTCGCTGCGCGAAAGTAACGCGAAAAACGGGCTAACCTCTACCCGTGAAAGTCGTCGCCGCGATCGCGGTCGCCGCAGGGGCGCTTGCGCTGACCGCAGCCTCGTCCTCGGCCGGCGCCGCGCGCGGCATGCCGTACCACCTGCTCGGCATCGTCCCGCACCATCCGCACGCGAGCCGGTTCGCGTCGCCGAGACGGACGAGCAAGGCGGCCGGATTCAACTGCGTCACGACCTGCTCGTCGTATGAGTCCACGATCAACCAGTACTTCACGGACGTCGCCGCCGACAGCGTCAACCTCGTCACGACGAACGTCTACTCCGTCGCGACCCAGTACTCGAACATCCAGTACAACGAGACGTTCGGGGGCTCGTACGTCGACGGAAACCCGCTCCCGTCGGCGAAGCCGACGTTTCTCGCCTGCCAGGACGGCTTCGACAAGTACTGCGTCACCGACGCGCAGCTGGAGAACGAGATCGGGAAGGTCATCGCGAAGAACCACTGGCCGACGGCGTCGCCGACGACGCTCTATTTCATCTTCACGCCGGCGAACATCGGCGTCTGCCAGTACCCGGGCAGGCCCGACCTGCAGTACAACCCGTGCACCACGAATGTCTTCTGCGCGTATCACCGCGCAAACGCGAGCTTCATCTACGCCGTCGAGCCGGACGCCATGGCCGTGTCGGGAGGGGCTTGCGACAGCGGAGAGGCGCCGGCAGGAAACGGCGCTGACGCCACGATCAACACCATCAGCCATGAGCAGAACGAGGCGATCACGGATCCGAACGGCGACGCATGGGTGGCGAACGACGGCCCCAACCAAACTCCGCAAGACGAGATCGGCGACCTGTGCGCGTACGACTTCGGCACGCCGCTCGGCACGACGCCCGGTGATGCCGCGTACAACCAGGTCATCAACACCCACGACTACTACCTGCAGCTCGAGTACAGCAACGCGGCCGACGGCAACGCCGGCGGCTGCGTACCGTATCTCGGCGGCCCGGTGACGGCGCCGCAGATCGGCGGCGGCGTCGGCCCGCTCGTATTCCAGTTCCAGGACGCGTCGGTGATGACGACGAACACCGTCTATGCGATCTATTGGGTGCCGGCCGCGCCTGTGAGCCGCACGCTGCCGACGATCTCCGGCGCCGCGAAGGTCGGCAAGAAGCTCACGGTTTCGCACGGCAGCTGGTCGCACCTACCGAAGTTCACGTACCGGTGGCTCCGCTGCTCTTCGGCGGGGAGGTCGTGCAAGGCCATCGCGAAGGCGACCGGCTCCTCGCACGTGCTTGCGAAGGCGGACAAGGGCCACCGGCTCGAGGTGCGCGTGACGGCGACGAACGACGCGGGCAGCGCGCACGCGACCTCCAAGCTGACCCGCACGGTCAAAACGTAAGCCGGAAATCGGGCTAGCCTGTCGCCGTGAAAATCTTCGCCGCCTGCCTGCTCGTCGCCGCCGCTGTCGCGCTCGGGCTCACGACCGCCAACGGCGGCGCCGCCGAGTCGGTTCACCGCACTCTCGGCGCCGTTCGCCATCGCCACGTGAGCGCCGCGCATCGGATGGCCGCACCGAGGAAAGCGGCCGGCTTCACGTGCGGCTCGTCGTGCTCGTCGTACGAGCTCGCGATCAACAAGTACTTCACCGACGTCGCGGCGGCGAGCGTCGCTGCGGCGACGACGAATGTCTACGACGTCGCCACCCAGTACTGCGGGGGCGTGGCGACGCTTTCGACCTCCTGTGGCGGAGGGGGGACGCCGATCGCCTACAACTCCGCATTCGGCGGCGCGTTCGTGGACGGAAGACCGCTCCCGGCGAGCGGCTGCAACGACGCGGTGACGATCGGCTTCGTCAGCCACGCCGACAAGTACTGCCTCACGGACGCGCAACTCCAGACCGAGATCGAAAGCGTGATTACGGCGAAGAAGTGGCCGACCGACTCGACGAAGCTCTTCTTCATCTTCACGCCGGCGAACGTCGGCGTCTGCCAATACCCCGGCAACGCAAGCAACACAAACGCGTGCACGACGAACGTCTTCTGCGCGTACCACAGCCTTACGCAGTCCAACATCATCTATGCCGTCGAGCCCGATGACGCGCAGATCCCCGGCGGCGGCTGCGACCCCGGGCAGGCTCCCGTCGGATCCGGCGCCGACGCGACGATCAGCACGATCAGCCACGAGCACAACGAGGCGATCACCGACCCGCTCGGCGGCGGTTGGTATGCCGCGGACGGCAGCGAGAACGGCGACCTCTGCGCCTACAACTTCGGCACCCCCACCGGGACGGCGCTGAACGGGCAGTTGTACAACCAGGTCATCAACGGCACCGACTACTGGCTCCAGCAGGAATACAGCAATGCCGACAGCGGCTGTCTGCAGCAACCCGGCGGCACGGTCTCGCCGGTCATCAACGGAGACGGCGCCGGTCCGCTCGTCTACCGGGGCGGCACGGTGATGACGACCAACACGGCTTACGCGATCTACTGGATCCCGGCCGTGCCCGCGAGAACCGTCCTGCCGAAGATCTCCGGTACCCCGAAGGTCGGGAAGAAGCTCACCGCTTCGCGCGGCGCCTGGACGTATTCGCCGAAGCTCACGTACCGGTGGCTCCGCTGCTCTTCGACGGGAACCTTGTGCAAGGCCATCGCGAAGGCGACCGGCTCCTCGCACGTGCTCGTGAAGTTGGACGCCGGTCATCGGATCGCGGTGCGCGTCACGGCGACGAACGCGGCCGGCAGCGTGAGCGCGACCTCCGCTCCGACCCGCGCCGTCAAGAAGTAGCGAGGAGCGGCCTACGAGGACAGGGCGCGTGCGATCTGCCTGCACACGTCGTCCGTCCCCGCCGCCGCGAGCCGCGAACGCCCTTCGACGTCGAGCGGCGCCGCACCGAACGGCTCGGGGACGTCGAACAGCTCGAGCGCATAGCCGAGTTCCCGGCAGAGAAGCTGACCGGCGGCGATGTCGACGGAGCGGGTCGGCTTGAGCGTGCAGACGCCGTCGACCCGCCCGGCGGCGAGATGGCAGAGCGAGAGCGCCGTCGAGCCCATGATCCGCAGACGGTGCGCGAGGGCCGCGACCTTCGGGCTCTCCTGCGCGACGAGATCGGTCCGTGTTGCCTCGAAGACGAGGATCTCGATCTCGTCCTTCGGCCGCACCGCGCCTAGCGGCTCGCCGTCGAGCCACGCGCCTTCGCCGCGGCTCGCGGTCCACTCCTCGCAGCTGCCGAAGTCGTGGACGAAGCCGAAGTGGACGTCGTCCATCGTCCGCCCGTCCGCGACGGCGACCGAGAGCGAGAAGAACGGGATGCCGCGCTTCGCATTGAGCGAGCCGTCGATCGGGTCGATCACGACCACGGTGTCGGAGCCATCGAGGAAGCCGAGCTCCTCCGAGACGATCGACGCGCCCGTTGCGCGAAAGCGCTCGACGATGGCGTCCTCGGCCGCCTTGTCGATCGCGGTCGTCTCGTCGCCGCCCTCACCGGCGCCGACGACGGGCTCTCGCTCGGCACGCGTCGGCAGCCGATCGAGGACCGCCTCGACGTCGGCGACGGCAACCCGGCAAAGGTCGAGCCAGTCAGTCAGTTTCCCGCTCCGGCGCCGGCCGAGCCGGCACCTCCACTCATGCTCGACTCCGTCGAGCCTACGTCGAGAGGAAGCATCAAGAGACCCGAAGTGAGCTTCGGATAGAAGAACGTGCTCTTCTGCGGCATCACGTCGCCGCGCCGGGCGACTTCCCAGACGTCCTCGATCCGCGTCGGGCGCAGGAGGAACGCCGCCGCCGCCTCGCCGCGGTCGACCGTCGCAACGGCCTCGTCGCGATGCGGCGTGTACGTCACGCCCTCCGGCGCGAGCGCCGCGACGATCTCTGGGTCGAGACCCTCGCCGCGCAGCAGCTCGTAGCGGCCGTCGCGGTAAAGGACAGGTCCCGGCAGGACATCACCCGGAGGGCTGATCGGCTCCCCTTCCACCCCGTCGAGCGATTGCGCAAGCCGGTGCGTGGGGAAGATCGTCAGTCCCTCCTGCTCGGTCGGGACGATCACCGCGAGCAGCCACTCCTCGCCCGAGGCGAGCGTCGTCTCGTAGCGATGGTGGCCGTCGGCGATGAGGAGTTGCGCGTCCTGGAGCTCCTCGGTCAGCGCCTCGCCGAACTCGGGGTCGAGCCGCCAGAGGCTGTCGCCGCCGCTCTGGATGTCGGGCTCACCGAGCCCGTCGACGTCGACCGCGCCGTCCCAGAGGAAGAACAGCGGCTCCAGCTGCGTGCGCGTCGCACGCAGCAGGCGCAGGCGCCCCTCCTTCGGCCCCGCGTGCGTGAGCTCGTGCGGGAGGACGACGCGGTTCTCGTACGGCTCGACGCGCAGCGCTGCGACGAATCCCTCGCGGCGCCGGCGCACGCCGTCGGGCCCCTCGTACTCCTGCGCGAGCCACCAGTACGCGGGCTCGGGGTCCTCGACGAGCACGCCGCGCTCGCGCCAGTCGGCGAGGTGCGCCGCAGCCTCCTCCTCGCTGTCGGGAAGGGTCAGGTGGACGACGTTGTACGGGCTCTCTTGGAGGAGCGCCTCGCGCTGTTCCGGCCCGATGACGTCGTAAGGAGGAGCGACAAGCGCGTCGAGATGTCCTGCCACAGCCTCGTCGTAACGGAGCGCACGGAACGGCCGTATTGCTGCCACGGCAGTGACCGTACCAACCGCACGGTCTCCTTCCCGGCACGAACGAGCCACCCGGCGACGGCGAGCAAAGCCACGGCGAGAACGACGGTCGCATCGCCGAGCGCCGACCACCGCACCGATGCTCGATCGTCGCCGCACACGACGAGCACCTGCTCCTCCGGGACGACCTCGGTCACGGCGGAGACGGGTAGCCGGCGCACCTTGCGGCGGTGCCGGATCTCGAGCTGCGTGGCGACGTACGGATCGCCGTCCGCGATGACGCGTTCCACCGTCCCGCGCCCGCCGCCGGCCACCGAGAAGCAGGCGCAGTTCGCCAGCCAGTAGCGCGTGACGGGACTCGCGGCGGTGAACCGCTTCGTCCGTGCCGATACGACTGCCATCCACGCCTCGGTCCCCGCCCTCGCCTCATGCGAAACTCCCGGCATGACCGCGATCGCCGAGCTCGAGGAGAACCGCACCGTCGAAGGCGTGTACGCGGTCGCGCGCAAGGAGCGGATGCGCACCCGCAGCGGCAGCACGTACCTCGCGCTCGAGCTCGTCGACCCGAGCGGCCGCATCTCGGCGCGCGTCTGGAACGACGTCGACCTCCTCGACGGACGCTTCGCAGCGGGCGACGCCGTCCGCGTGCTCGGGCGGGTGGAGAAGTTCCGGAACGAGCTCCAGGTCGAAGTGCGGACGCTGGAGCCGGCGGAGGGCGTCGATCCCGCAGCCCTCGCGGTCGGCCTGCGCCGGGACGCCGACGAGCTCGAGGGCTTCCTCGAGTTCCTCGTTGCCGAGGTGCACGACGACGGGCTGCGCGGGGTCGTCGTGCGCGCGCTCGGCGAAGCGCCGCTGCGCTCGTATCCCGCCACGCCGGACGGTCACCACTCGTACGCCGGCGGGCTGCTCGAGCACACGGTCGGCGTCGCGACGCTCTGCCGCGAGCTGTGCCAGATCCACCCGCGCCTCCGTCCCGACCTCCTCATCGCGGCGGGGCTCGTCCACGACGTCGGCCGCACGCGCGAGCTCGGGCCGCCGCCGGTCTTCGCGCCGACGGAGCAGGGAAAGCTCCTCGGCCACGTCCACCTCGGCCTGCGCCTGCTCGAGGGGCTCGACGCGCCCGACGAGCTCCTCCACGCCGTCGCGTGCCACCACGACGCCCGCGCCGCACGCACCGCCGAGGCCGCGGTGCTGTACCACGCGAACCAGCTCGACGCAGTTGCCGCCACGAGGCCCGTCCAGACTTGATCGGAGTCATGCTCGCGCTCGCCGCGAGCCTGTCCTGGGGCATCGCCGACTTCGGCGGCGGGATCGGGGCGCGCCGCGCTCCCGTGGTCTGGGTCCTGCTCGTCTCCCAGGCCGCGGGCCTGGTGCTCGTCGGGACGATGTGGCTCGCGACGCAGCCGGCGACGCCGACCGGCCGCGAGCTCGCGTGGGGAGTGTTCGGCGGGGTGATGGGCGTCGTCGGCCTCGGCGCCTTCTATCGCGCGCTCGCGATCGGGACGATGGGGATCGTCGGGCCGATCTCCGCGACGGGCGCGATCGTCCCGATCGTCTACGGTCTCGGGCGCGACGAACGGCCTTCGTCTCTGCAAGCGGTCGGGATCGCGGTCGCGGTGATCGGCGTCGTCGGAGCGTCACTCGAGCCGCTGCGCGACGGAGCGGGACGGAAGTTCACGGCCGGCGCAGGGCTCGCACTGCTCGCCGCGTTGGGCTTCGGCTCGGCGCTGCTCGGCCTGAACCGCGTCTCGCAGGCGGGCGTCGTGTGGGGGACGCTGTCACTGCGCCTCACCGTCGTCCCGATCCTCCTGCTCGCGGCGTTGCTCATCCGCCCTCCGGCCGACCGGCTGCGGTCGCGCACGATCCTCCCGCTCCTGCTCGCAACGGGCGTGTTCGATTCGGGCGCGAACCTGCTGTACGGCGCGTCGGCGCGCCACGGCCTGATCAGCGTCGTCTCGGTGCTCGGGTCGCTCTATCCGCTCGTCCTCGTCGCGCTCGCGTACTTCGTCCTGCACGAGAGGCTCGCGCGCCCGCAGCTCGCCGGCGTCGGGCTAGCGCTCGCCGGCGTCGCGCTGATCTCCGCGGGCTAGTCCGAACCGGACACGTCCCGGTGTCTGACACCGAGACGTGTCCTAAAGAGACGGGTCGCTCCAGGAGCAAAGCGGGTTCGCAGGCGCGCAGCATGGCCGAACGGGACAGTCTCGGTGACAGGCACCAGCCATGTCTGCTGCGGCCGTGTCCGGAAGCGTCAGACGTTGAAGCGGATGTTGAGGACGTCGCCGTCCTCGACCACGTAGGTCTTGCTCTCGAGCCGTTGCTTGCCGGTTCGCGCGGCCTCCGTATGGCCGCCCGCCTCGACGAGGTCGTCCCACCGCACGACCTCGCAGCGGATGAAGCCGCGCGCGATGTCGGAGTGAATCGTCGCGGCGGCGTCGAGTGCTGTCTCGCCGCGCCGCAGCGTCCACGCGCGCGTCTCCTTCTCGCCGGCGGTGAAGAACGTGATCAGGTCGAGCGTCTCCGCAAGCCGTCGCACGACCTCGCCGAGCGCCGACTCGCCTCC
The DNA here is from genome assembly GCA_035532455.1 of Gaiellaceae bacterium. GTDB lineage: Bacteria > Actinomycetota > Thermoleophilia > Gaiellales > Gaiellaceae > Palsa-739. The sequence goes on from DATKRA010000015.1 coordinate 14,334, forward strand.
GCCGCGGAACTCCGCCGCCTCGTCCTCGCTCAGATCCGCTAGCTCGGTCTCGAGCTGGAGGTCGATGCCATCCGGGCCGTTCACGATCGCGATCAGCGGCTTCGTCGTGAGCGGATCGAGCTCGGACGAAAGCTCTCCGTCCCACTCCGCGAGCGCGTGCCCGGCGTCGACGTGCGCGAGCAGCCGCTCGAGCTCCGCCGCCTCGGCCTTGACCTTCGCGTCGCCGGACCTCGCCTGCTTGGCGACCCGCTCGAGTCGCTTCTCCACGTGGTCGCGGTCGGCGACGAGCAGCTCGAGCTTCAGCGTCTCGAGATCGTCCTCGGAAACGCGCGTGCCCGAGAAGCCGTCGAGCACCACCAGGAGCGCGTCGACCTGGCGGAGGTTGCCGAGGAGCTGCGGCCCCGTCCCGGGCACGTCGACGACACGCACCGCCGCCGGCGTCACCTTGCGCGCACCGACGACGCGCGCGAGCGCGTCGAGCCGCTCGTCGGCGATCTGCGCCATTCCGACGTGCTCCTTCCCCGAGCCCGTCGCCTCCGCGTGCGTCAGCGCGCGGAAGAGCGTCGACTTCCCCGAGCTCGGCAGCCCGACAATCCCAATCTCCAGCGCCACGGGCCCAGAGTATTAGTGGGCGGGCGTCTCCGAGCCTTCGATCTGCTTCTGGAGGGAGACGAGCGCGCGGTGCTGGAGCGACTTCACGGCGCCCTGCGTCTTGTCGAGGATCGCCGCCACCTCCGCGTTCGGGAGGTTGAAGACGAACTTCAGGGTGAGCACCTGCTGCTGCTCCGGCGACAGATCCTCGATGAGCTTGAGCATCGACTCGCGGCCGATCGTCCGCATCGCCTCGAGTTCGGCCGACGGCTCCGCTTCGCTCGGCGGCGGCTCGGGCACCTCCTCCTCGGGCTGCCAGCGGCGCCGCGCACGGAAGTGATCCATCGCGAGGTTGTGAGCGATGCGGAAGAGCCACGCGGAGAACGGCGCTGACTGCCACCGGAAGCTCCCGATCTTCTCGAGCATCTTCAGGAACGTCTGCGTCGTCAGGTCCTCCGCGTCGTGGCGGTTCCCGACACTGACGTGGAGGTAGCTGTAGATCCGGTCGAAGTGAATGAGGTACAGCTCTTCGAGCGCCTCGCGGTCGCCCTGCTGCCCACGCGCGACGAGGTCGCGGAGATGCTCGGCCGACTCGTCGGCGCCCTGGTCCGTGGACGTGGACATCCCCTGTGAATTACCCCGTAGACCGGTCCGGCCTAACGCACGGAGGTCAGGTCGAGGAAAAACCGACGCGCCCGGCGCGCACGATCCGCTTGTAATAGGCGATCTGCGCGACGACGACGTGAAGCGGGCCGTCCTCCGTGTCGAGGACGACGACGGGCGTGCTGCCACTGCCTCCGCCCAGCGCAGCCTCGAGCGTGTCGGCAGAGCGAGAATCGACGAACGCGGAGACGATGGCCCCGCCCGCGAAGCCGAGCTCGATGCGAACGCGGTCGTCAGCCAACGGAGACCACCTCCGAGAGAACTCCGCCGACCGACTCAGGATGGACGAACGCGACCTCGAGGCCGAACATCCCGCGTCGCGGCGTCTCGTCGATCAGCTCGGCGCCGGCGCCCGCGAGGTCGGCCAGCGCAGCGCGGATGTCATCGACCTCGTACGCGACGTGGTGCATTCCCGGCCCGCGCTTCGCGAGGAAGCGGCCGACGGGCGTGTCGTCTCCGAGCGCCCCGAGCAGCTCGACGCGGCTCTCGCCCACGCGTATCGACGCCGCTTCGACTCCCTGCTCCTCGACCCGCTCGCGATGCTCGAGGGTCGCGCCGAACAACCGCGCGTACGTGTCGATCGCGCCGTCGAGATCGTCGACGGCGACTCCGACGTGATGGATCGAGCGCGCAGCGGCCATCGCGTCGATCGTATGCGAAAGCGAGTTCTAAAACCAGAGGTCGCCGGCGACGCTCGCGACGACACGCGGGATGCCGACGGTCTCCGACGCGCGCGACTCCGGCTCGACCTCGGCGAACAGCTCGAGCACCTCGTCCCGCACGAGCGTCTCCTTCTCGAGCAGCGCCGTTGCGACCCGGTCGAGCGGCGGGCGATGCTTCTTCAGCAGGCGCAACGCCTCCTCGTACGCGCCGTCCGTCAGGTGCGCCTGCTCGTCGTCGCGGAGCTGCTTCGTCGACTCCGAGAGCGCGTAATTGTCGGCGCGCATCGTCCGTGACGTGACCGAGTCGGACATGCCCCAGTCGAACACCATGTGGCGCGCGATGTCGGTCACCTTCTCGAGGTCGTTCGCGGCGCCGTTCGTGACGCGGCCGAAGACGACCTCTTCGGCGGCGCGACCGGCGAGGGCGACGACCATCCAGTCCTGCAGCTCCTCCTTCGTGTGGAGGTAGCGATCCTCCTCGGGGAGGTGGAACGTGTAGCCGAGCGCCGTGCCGCGCGCGACGATCGTCACCTTCTGGAGCTCGGCGGCGCCGCCCATGAGGTGCGCCATGAGCGCGTGGCCGCCTTCGTGGTAGGCGAGGATCATGCGCTCCTTCTCCGTCAGCACCTTCTTCTGCTGGAGGCCGGCGACGACCCGCTCGAGCGCCCAGTCGAAGTCGGCCTGCGTAAGCGCGTTCGCGCCGCGGCGTCCGGCGGCGATCGCGGCCTCATTGCAGATGTTCGCGAGCTCGGCGCCGGTGAGGCCGGAGGTCTGGCGCGCGACCGTGGAGAGTTTCATGCCCTCGACGAGGGGCTTGCCGCGCGTGTGGACGGTGAGGATCGCCTCGCGGCCGGCGAGATCCGGCGGCGGAACGAGGAGCTGGCGGTCGAAGCGGCCGGGGCGGAGCAGCGCCGGGTCGAGATCCTGGATGCGATTCGAGGCGCCCATGACGACGACCTGCCGGGCACCGTCGAACCCGTCGAGCTCGACGAGGAGCTGGTTGAGGGTCTGATCCTGCTCGCGGTTGAAGCCGTGCCCGGTGCGCTGCGCGCCGACCGAGTCGAGCTCGTCGATGAAGACGATCGCCGGCGCGTTCTTGCGCGCCTCGGCGAAGAGCTTGCGGATGCGGGCGGCGCCGAGGCCGGCGAACATCTCCACGAACGACGCGGCACTCGCGGCGTAGAAGTTCGCGCCCGACTCGTGGGCGACCGCCTTCGCGAGCAGCGTCTTGCCGGTGCCCGGCGGCCCGTAGAGCAGCAGCCCCTTCGGCGTCTTCGCTCCGAGCCGCTCGAAGCGCTGCGGATCGCGGAGGAAGTCGACGACCTCCATGAGCTCCGCGCGCACCTCCTCCACGCCCGCAACGTCGGCCCACGTCGTGGTCGAGGTGCCTTTCGTCGCCATGTTCTTGGGCTTCGTGCGCGGCATCGAGCCTGCGACCTTCCACAGCAGCCACACCGCGAGGACGAGGACCAGGACGAAGAAGAGCGGCAGCCACGTGTTCGCGAAGTTCAGGAGGTCGTGCAGCCACTGCCCGACGAGCGTGTGGTGCGGGAAGAGAAGGTTCTGCTGAGCCGGCGTGAGACCGTTCGCGTTGGTCGATGTCGTCGTCGTGACGGCAGAGATGAGTGCGCCGGCCAGCCGCATAGGACTCCCATCGGCACCCATGGCCGCCGACCTTAGCGGAGCGAGCGCAGCGCCGGCTCGAGGCGCTGCCGGGTCGTGAGCACGCCCGCGAAGAGATCGCCGTGGCGGCGGATCCGCTCGAGCACGACGTCCATCGTGAAGCTCGTCGGGGCGAGCGAGGGCGTCACCTCGTCCCAGCGCAGCGGCGTCGAGACAGGCGCGCCCAGCCGCGGCCGGACGGAGTAGACGGACGCGATGGTCTTCCCCTCGCCGTTCTGGTTCGCGTCGATGAGCACGCCGCGGCGCTTCGCCTTCGACCACTCCGTCGTCGCCAGGCCGCGGTGCGTCGCGGCGATGGCACGGGCGACGATCTCGCAGAACTCGCGCGTCTGCGTATACGTCGAGCGACGCTCGATCGGCACGATCACGTGCATCCCGTCCGCGCTCGAGGTCTTCGGGAAGGAGACGAGCCCGAGCGCGTCGAGCGCCTGCTTCACGACGCACGCGACCGCTACGACCTCCTTGATCCCGACATCGGGCGACGGGTCGAGGTCGAAGAGGACGAAGTCGGGACGGTCGGGCTTGTCGACGCGCGAATACCACGCGTTCATGTCGATGCAGCCCATGTTCGCCATCCACAGGAGCGCGCGCTCGTCGTTGACCAGCGGCGCCTCGATCGTGCGCCGTTTCGGCGGGCGCTCCCGCGTCGAGACCTCGACCTGGAAGCGCGGGATCCAGTCCGGCATGTGCTTCGGCGCGTCCTTCTGGAAGAACGCCTTGCCGTACGCGCCGTCGGGATAGCGCCGCATCGTGAACGGCCTGGCTTTGAGGTGGGGGACGAGAACTGGGGCAATTTGGCGGTAGTAGTCGACGAGGTCGCCCTTCGTGATCGGCCCGCTCGGGTCGTCCGCCGGCCAGAAGACCTTGTCGAGGTTCGAGAGCTTCACGCCGTCCTCTTCTGCCTCGGCCGGCGATTCCCGACGCACGGCGCGCGCCGGCTTGTCGTCGCGCAGGCCCTGGAACGACGGCGCTCGCAGGTGGCCGTCGTGCGTCCACTCGAGGAACTCGACCTCGCAGACGAGCTTGGGCTCGACCCAGACGATGTCGTCCCTGCGCACCTTCGGCATCTTCGGAACGGCGGAGAACGGCGACGTCTCCCGCCCGAGCGGCCGGAGCTTTGCGAGGAGCTCGTCGATCGTCCGCTCGCTGAAGCCGGTGCCGACGTTTCCGACCCAGACGTACTCCTTGCCCTTGCGGACGCCGAGCACGAGCGAGCCGAACGTCCTGGAGCGGCGCCCCTGGCCCTTCGTCCAGCCGCAGATCACGAACTCCTGGCGCCCATGCGTCTTGACCTTCAGCCAGTCGCGGCCGCGCTTGCCCTCCTGGTAGCGGGACGCAGCCTTCTTCGCCATGACGCCTTCGAGGCGCTGCTCCTTCGCCGCCTCGAGGAGCGCCTCGCCGTCGTCGAAGGAGCCGGAGATCTGGATCACGCCCGATGGAACGACGAGCTGCTCGAGCCGCTCACGACGCTGCGTCAGTGGGAGTCCGGTACATGCCTCGCCGTCGATCTCGAGCACGTCGAAGATCTCGTAGACGAGCGGCGTCCCCGGCTTCCCCTGCTGCATCGCGGAGAAGCTCGGGCGACCGTCCTCGTCGAGCGCGCAGACCTCGCCGTCGACGACCGCATCCGGCGTGCGTAGCGCGTTCGGCAGCGCCTTCGCGACCGCCGCGAATCGCTCCGTGAGGTCGTTGCCGCGCCGTGACCGGAGGGTCGCCTCGCCGCCACGGACGTAGCCGAGCGCGCGGTAGCCGTCCCACTTCGGCTCGAACAGCCATCCGGCGCCCGTCGGCAGCTTCTCGACGAGCGTCGCGAGCATCGGCTCGTAGGAGTCGCGCCTCCCGCGCGCCGCCGCGGTGCTCTCGTCGCGCTTGCGGAGGAGGAGCCAGTTCTTCTCGTCGCCGGAGAGGTGCGCAGGGACGAGCGTCCACATCCCCTCGAGCCGCTCGCCGTGGAGCCGCACCGTCAGCCCGCCGTCGGGCTTCTCCTCGACGAGCTCGTACGTGCCGTGATCCCAGATCTCGACCGTGCCGGCGCCGTAGTTGCCCTTCGGGATCTCGCCGGCGAAGGTCGCGTATTCGAGCGGGTGGTCCTCGACATGCACGGCGAGATGCTGCTGGCCGGGCTCGAGCGGAACGCCCTTCGGCACGGCCCACGAGGCGAGCACGCTGTCGCGCTCGAGGCGGAAGTCGTAGTGGAGGCGCCGCGCGTCGTGGCGCTGCACGACGAAGATCGGAGCCTTCTTCGACCGCTTACCGCCAAACGGTTCGGGGGTCTGTCTCCGCTTCCTCTTGCGCGCGTACTCGGAGAGTTTATCGTCCACAAGCAATATTCCTATCGTTCACACGATGCATACATACCGGGGGATAAGCCTGTGGACGCTGTGGACAGCGGAGCGGAGGCTCCGCCTTTTATCTGCGCGAATCTATGGAAAGTTGCTCATCAGGCGTAAACGCCCATGCGGCGGAAGCGGGCCCGCCGACGGCGTCTCAGCTCTTCGCCGGGGATGCCGGCGAGCTCTCCGAGCGCACCGCGAAGCGCTTCGCCGAGGAGCTTCGCGGCCGCGTCGTGGTCGAGTTGGGCGCCGCCCTTCGGCTCCGGGACGACCTCGTCGATCACGCCGAGCTCGAGGCAGTGGATCGCGTCGGGCCGGAACGCGGCCGCCGCCTTCTTCGCCTGGCCCGCGTCGCGCCAGAGGATCGACGCGCAACCCTCGGGCGAGATCACGGAGTAGATCGCGTTCTCCTGCATGAGGACGCGGTCGGCGAGTGCGATCGCGATCGCGCCGCCCGAACCGCCCTCGCCGATCACGCACGTGACGGTCGGCACCGTGAGCCGCGCCATCGCGGCCTGCGACGCGGCGATCGCGGCGCCCTGCCCGTGCTGCTCGGCGACGACGCCCGGGTACGCGCCCGGCGTGTCGACGAGCGTCACGATCGGGAAACGGTGCCGCTCGGCGAGCTCCATCGCGTGCATCGCCTTCCTATAGCCCTCGGGATTCGGCATCCCAAATCGTCGTGATGCCCGTTCATGGATGTCGCGGCCCTTCTGCTGCCCGATGAGGACGATCGTGCGGCCGTCGAGCTTGCCGAGCCCGGCGACCATCGCGCCGTCGTCGGCGAGCGCGCGGTCGCCGTGCAGCTCGAACCAGTCCCCGAGGAGCCGCTGGACGTAGTCGAGCGTGTACGGCCGCTGGTCGTGGCGGGCGAGCTCGACCTTGCGCCAGATCTCCTCGTCGGTCGCCTCCTCGCCGATCTTGTCGATCTGCCGCTGCAGGCGCTCGAGCTCGCCGGAGAGCTTCGCGCCGCCGAGCAGCGAGAGGTTCCTCAGCCTCCCGAGCCGCTCGCGCAGCCGGAGCTCGTGCTCACTGGGGGGCATCGAACAACCTCAGCAAGCGGGAGAGGGTCGGCCGCAGCTTCGGCCGCTCCACGATCGCGTCGATCTGGCCGTAGCGGACGTTCTGCTCGGCGCGGCCGAAGTCGTCGGGCAGCTTCTCCCGCGTGATCTCCTGCACGACGCGCGGGCCGGCGAACGACATGAGCGCGTTCGGCTCCGCGAGGAGGATGTCGCCCAGCGTCGCGAAGCTCGCGAGCACGCCGCCCGTCGTCGGATGCGCCATGACGCAGATGAGCGCCTCGCCCGAGTCGCGGAGATCCTCGACGGCGGCGACGGTCTTGGGCAGCTGCATGAGCGCGAGGATCCCCTCCTGCATCCGCGCGCCGCCCGAGCTTGTGACGCAGATCAGCGGCATCCCGCTCTCGGCGGCGAAGTCGCATGCACGCGAGAACTTCTCCCCGACGACGCTGCCCATCGAGCCGCCCATGAAGGCGAAGTCCATGACGGCAAGCTCCGTCCGGCGGCCGTCGATCGCGCCGCGGCCGATGACCATCGCGTCGGCCATGCCGGTCTTCATCTCCGCCTCCGCGAGCCGCTCGGTGTACGGACGGAGGTCGAAGAACCCGAGCGGATCCTCGGAGTGGAGCTCAGCCGCCTCCTCCTCGAACGAACCGGGATCGACGAGCGACGCGATGCGCGCCCGCGCGCGCATTGGGAAGTGATGCCCGCACTGGCGGCAGACCCAGAGGCTCTGCTCGAGCTCGTCGTCGCGGTAGTGCGAGTGACAGGAGGGACAGGTGTTCGGATGGCTGGGCGGCGGAGCCGGCTGGTCGCCGGTCTCCACTGAAACGTCAATCTTCGCCACGGCTCTACCTTAGACCTCGCGTCGCCGAAGTCGGTTGCGAGCGAGACTCAGCGGAACACGAGGAGGTCGAGCACGTTGGCACGCGGCTCGGAGTTGCCCGCCTCCACGGCGCGGCGCAGACGCTCTCTTCCCCGCTCGAACTCGTCCTCGGTCAGCATGCGCAGCGTCGTGTCGGCGCGGCGGAGCGTGTCCGTCTCGCGCAGGAAGTCGGCGAGAGTCCCGGGAGGTACGTCGCGTACCGGCTCGACCGCTTCGCGGCGGAACCCGGCCCTCTCGAACGCCGCGCAAGTCTCGACGAGCGACGGATAGGTCGAGACGAGCTTCGCGGTCTCGGGGAACCAGCGAATGATCTCGATGCCGTCGAGCGCGCGATCCGGAAAGCCCTGGCGGATCAGGACCGGCCCGCCCGGCCGAAGGACGCGGCGGATCTCCTGTGCAGCGGCGGCGAGGTCGGGAAGGTGGTGGATGACAAGCGAGAGCCAGGCGGCGTCGGCGGACACGTCCGGCAAAGGGATGTCGAGAGCGCTTCCCTCGAGCACCTCGATCGCCTCGCTTTGCCGGATGTGCGAGCGCATCGCGGCAGAGGGCTCCACCGCGACGACCTCGATCCCGAACCAATCGCTGAAAGCAGACGCGAACGCGCCGGTGCCCGCGCCGAGGTCGAGCAGCTTCATGCCGGGTCCCGGATCGAGGTGGCGCCGCACCGCGTCGCGCCATTCGGCCAGCCCTTCGAGCGGGATCTCCCGGGATTCCTTGAACGCCTTCGCGACTGAAATGTCGTACGGGTTGAGTGTCATGCCCGTACTCATAGCAAGTTTGCTATGGGCTGTCCAGGTCACAGGCCGAGCGCGGCCGCAAGGCGGTGGAGCTTCTCGACGTTCGCCGGGTCGGGCGCGAGACCGGAGAGCCCGGCGCCGGCGAGCTTGCCGCTCTCCCGCACCCGGGCCAGGAGCTGCTCGACATCGTCGAGCGACGGCCCGCCCGGCTCCGGCATGAAGACCGCCATCTCGCCCGGCTCGAGGACGTCGAGGTCGACCGCGACGTACACGGCGCCGACGCGCGCGAGCACCGGCGCCGAATCGTCCGTGATCCCGTTCGCGGCGATGAAGTCGGCCTCGGGCGGGTCGAGGTTGCGCGTGCCCCACAGGACGACGTCTTCGGCCTCGACCATCCCCTGATCGATGATCATCCGCAGCGGCATCCCCCACTCGTTGCCGGACGCCGACGACTCCGGCGTGTTGAGATCGCCGTGGGCGTCGAGCCAGATCACGCCAAGCCGGTCGAACCGCGCGGCGAGGCCCTCGACCGCGCCGATGTGGGAGCAGCAGCACCCGCCGAGGACGAGCGGCACCTCGGGCAGGTCGGACGCGACGGCGAGCGTCTGCATCGCGAGCGTGTCCTCCTCGACGACGGCGACCTCCGGAAAGTCGAGCGGCAACGCGGCTGCCTCGACCATCGGCTCGCCGCCGTCCCCCCACGCGCGCGGCACGCGCACGAGGCCGGCGCGGAACGTCCGGCCGCAGGAGTGGCATTCGTAGCTTTCGTCGACGGCGACGGCCGTCAGCGTGCGGCAGTCGGGGCAACGTGCCCGGAGGATGCTCACGCGAGGATCTTCTCCCAGACGACCATCTCCAGCTCGACGTGCATGCCGACGCTTTCGTAAAGCTGGGTCGCGCCCGTCGCGTTCGAGGCGTCGACGCCGAGCGTCGCGCGCGGAAGGCCGCGACGCTGGAACTCACGGAAGCTGTGGAGGAGAAGCGCACGGGCGTAACCGCGTCCACGCCATGCGGGACGGACGCCGAGGGCGCCGACATAGCCGCGCGTTTCGTGCGGGTCATTCCGGCACACCGCTGCGATCTCGTCGCCGTCACGGATCACGAACCAGGCGGACGGGTCGAACGTCGCCCGGCCCCGCTGCCGCGCCCACCATTCGTCGAAGCTCTCCGGCTCGTGACCCCAGTGCTCCGCGAACGCCTCCTCGAGCGTGGCATGGAACGCCCGCGCATCCTCTTCCCGGAACGGGGCGGCCGCGACCGCCGGCTCGGGAATATCGCCGTCGAAGTTGATTGCCATGTCCCAGAAGCGCCGCACCTCGGCGTAGTTGCGGCTCTCGAGCAGCTCCGTCGCGGCGGTGTCGGCCGCCAGCGCGTTGTTGTGGATCCGCGCCGCACCCTCCTCACGGATGCGATCCTCGAGGAGACCGACGAGTCGACCGCCGAGCCCGCGGCCTCGTGCCGACGGATGGACAGCGCCGGCGCAGTTCCCGCGGTCGCCGTGGACCTGTCCGAACGCACCGGCCACGAGCCGGCCGTCCTCCTCGAACAGCCACGTATTCGTCTGCAGCGCGAGCGTCTGCAGCCAGCCGTCGACGACGTCTGCAGTGAGATCGGTGGGGCGCGGCAACAGCTCGGCCTCGACGGCCCGGAAGAGCTCGGCGATTGCCGCGTAGTCGCTCTTCGTCGCCGGACGGACGTTCACGCGGGCACCAGCGAGTCGAGGGCGTCGGCGAGGCCGTCGAGGCTCCTGAGCTCGAGGTCGGGCTGCGGGTCGGCTGTCTCGCCCAGGCGGTTGATCCAGACGGTGCGCAGCCCGAGCGACGTCGCCGGCGCGATGTCATGGAAGAGGCTCGCGCCAACGTGGACATGGCCCGCGCGGTCGGTGTCGGTGCGGTAGAAGAACTCGTCCCAATGTCCGGGCGACGGCTTGTACGAGCCGATCTCCGAGGCGACGATCGTCGCGTCGATCTGCACGCCGAGCCGCGCGGCCGAGGCGTCGATGAGATCGCGGTCGCTGTTGGAGAGGATCGCGAGGCGCCAGCCGCGCGAACGCGCCTCCGCGAGCGCCGCGGGAACCCCCGGGAACGGCTCCCAGCCGGGAAGCGAGACGGCGAGCGCGTCGTGCTCCTCCGCCGGCGCGCCAAGGCGGGCGAGTGCGATCGCCATCACCTCGCGGTAGCTCCGGGTCGGATCCTCGCGCTGGATCTCCGGCTCGAGCTCGTGATAGCGGCGCAGGCAGTCGCCGGCCTGATCGGCGCCGAACAGCCGCTCGAGCTCGCGCCCGATGCCGCCGTTCCAGTCGATCAGGGTGCCGTAGCAATCGAACGTCGCCCACCGCTCCATAGACTCCCCATCATGGCCGAAAGCGCACGCCTTTACCGCTGGGACGATCTGCCGCGCGAGGAGCTGAACCCCCTCATCGGGCGCCGTCTGATCACGGGCGACCAGATGATGATCGCGCACGTCTACCTCGCACAGGGCGCGATCGTGCCGAAGCATTCACACGAGAACGAGCAGCTGACGTACATCCTCGAGGGCCGGATGCGTTTCTCGTTCGGCGATGACGAGGCCGACGTGGTCGAGATCGCAGCCGGCGAGGTGCTGCACATCCCGTCGCACCTGCCGCACAAGGCGGAAGCGCTCGAGGACACGCTCGACGTCGACATCTTTCATCCGCC